>CALLKZ010000083.1:0-10478 GCA_938082345.1 uncultured Alphaproteobacteria bacterium | reverse complement strand
AGGAACATATTGATGAAATCGAGATACAGGTTCAATGCCCCAAAGATGGATTTCTTGGTCATTACGGAATGACTGTCACTGGCCATATACATAAGCTTGATTTTCTGAGTATCCCAAGCAGTAAGACCGGCAAAGATCAGCACGCCGCCAATTGAGATCACAAAATCCATAGTTGTTGACGCCATAAAGATATTGACCACCGACGCGATGATCAGGCCAAACAGACCGATCATCATGAACGATCCCATCGCCGACAGGCTGCGCTTTGTGGAATAACCATAAAGGCTGAGACCGGCAAAAGCACCCGCAGTGATAAAAAAGGCGCGGGCAACACTGGCGCCTGTATAGACCAATAAGACAGATGACAGCGACAGCCCCATCAGCGCGCTAAACAGATAGAACATGTTGCGCGCCTTTGATGCAGACATGGCCTGCATGCGTGCGGACAGCCAGAAAACCATGCCAAGAGGGGCCAGCATAACCACCCATTTGAGAGGAGAGCCATAGACAAGCTGAGCAAAACCACCAACATTCAGCGCTGCCCACTTTGTCGCATAAGCGAAAAAGCCGGTCAGCAGCAAAGCTGTTGTCATATGGTTATAGACACCAAGCATGTAGGACCGCAGGCCAAGATCAACTTGTGATGCTTCGGCAGCGGCGGTGTTCATAAAGCGATTATCGGCCATTTTTTTACTCCCTGATCGAATATCTGGTGATTAGAATGTAGTCTCGGCAGCGTTTGTTTACAAGGCATTCAAACCCAATCGTGCAACAAAGCGCTTGTGCCTAAAAAATTATCGTAAATGGTCATCAGCGTTCCGTTGGTCTCATATTTTTACGGTCGGTTTTTAGGGTCGGGCGGTGGCAGTTCCGGTGCGCTCGCCCTTTTCGCGCTCTGACGCTGATTTCAACTGCCCGCAAGCGGCCAGAATATCCCGTCCACGCGGCTTTCGCACTGGGGACGCATAGCCAGCCTTCAAAACCTTTGTCGCAAATGCCTCAATCCGCTCATCATTCGAGCAGACATAAGGACTGCCGGGCCATGGGTTGAACGGGATTAGATTGATTTTCGACGGAATGCCTTTGATTAGCTTTAATAACGCGGCACAATCGGCGTCGCTGTCATTCACCCCGTCCAGCATCACATATTCCCAGGTAATTCGGCGTGCATTCGACAGACCGGGATAGGTGCGGCAGGCCTCAATCAGCTTGGCCAGATTATATTTGCGGTTGATCGGCACTAACTCATCGCGAAGCTCGTCACGGACCGCATGAAGCGAAATCGCCAGATTAACGCCGAGTTCTTCTCCGGCGCGCTCAATTTCCGGCACCACTCCAGATGTCGATAGCGTAATCCGGCGCTTTGAGATACCAACGCCCTCGCCGCTCATTATGATCTTCATTGCCTTGGCGACATTCTCGTAATTGAACAGCGGCTCACCCATCCCCATCAAAACGATGTTGGTCAAGCGGCGTTCAGGCTTGGCAGCAGGCCAATCGCCAAGCTCATCCATTGCCAGCAACACCTGTCCACAAATCTCTCCTGCGGTAAGGTTGCGGACCAGCTTTTGCGTTCCGGTATGACAAAAACTGCAAGTCAGCGTGCACCCGACCTGCGATGAGATACATAACGTGCCGCGATCCTTTTCCGGAATATAGACGGTCTCGGCCTCATGCCCGTCGGGAAACCGCAGCAACCATTTGATTGTACCATCGCTGGATTGCATTCGCCGGGTCACGGCAGGCCGGTCAAGCTGGAACATCGCGGCGAATTGCTCGCGCACCGGCTTGCCAAGATCGCTCATCTCTTCAAAGGACGTCAGCCCGTGCCGCCAGACCCAACGCCACAGCTGGCGCGCGCGAAATTTTGGCAAACCAGCCTCAACGATGACAGCCTCAAGCCCGGCCTGATCCAGATCAAGCAGCGAGCGCCTAGGGGCAGACACATCCCGCTCAATTTCGGCTAGGGCCATACTCATTCAGCTAATTCCACCTGATTAATTTTTTTGATTACCCCTTAAGGCTGGGGACCCTTGTAAAGGCTGGACCTAGTTGCAGGTCTTGTCGATCAAATTCTTGGTTTTGGTAAAGCCCGCAAGCGAATAGCTATCCGTTGTAACGGTACCGCGACTGGACGTTCCGACAACGGTCATTGCCCGGCCCCGTTTCATCGCGCGGATCATCGCGATATCATCCTCTTCACTTTCGGCATAGGCACGGCCTTCGATGGTGAACAGGGTAAAAGTCTTGGAGTCAATTTTAACCTTCACTTCGGAATGTTTTTTATGCTTATAGCCGGCGGCAAACTGCACAACATTGCGCTCGGTTTTATCCGGGCCGTGCGAGACGAAAACGCGAACTTCACCGCGATTTTCAGGATCGTATTTGCCGGTTGATTTCGTTGGCAATGAGCTGACAAAACAGGTCCGCCCCCGATCACCGTCAATCAGGAACGCTTCCCAGTCTTTTTCAGAAAGTATGCGCGATGTCTCGGCCGCCAATGCGCCCGAAGCGTGACTAAAAATCGCAAAGCCTGTCAGAACTACCACAAAGAATTTATGCATCATATTCATCGCCTGATCGTCGCCTTCTCTCGTCGATTTAATTTTCTTCTCGATTTAATCATAACATTTTTGCTACGCGCACCCAGACCACTATTCCAGCCTGGGCATCTACTGCATGTTCCGTGCCGCATCCACATCACGACCGGGCCAATCTAGAGGCCAAGTATAAAATCTAGATCCACATCCGGCACCTGACGAGACCTACCAGTTCAACCGAACTTCATGGCAAAATTATGCCGTGTCCATCAACCCGACACCAATGGCCGCAATGTATGTCATGAAGCATGTTGATGCAAAGAATTTTGGGTCACTGAGGCAACTATCCTAAATTATCTAAAATTGAGCTTGAAAAATCACCCTTTTGAAGCTGTTTTCCGGCGCGCCTCTGTGCGGGCTAGCAGCATTTCGACTTTCGGCAAAATGCGTCGCACGATCTCAGAAATACCGGCGACATTGGGGTGAAGACCGTCGGCCAGATTTAACGCCGGGTCCATCGCCACACCCTCAAGAAAGAAGGGATAGTACTCAATATTCCGCGCCGCCGCCAAATCGGGATAAATTCTATCAAATTCTTTCACAAAATCATCACCAAGATTACGCGGCGCCAGCATTCCGGCAAGAAGCACATCGATCCCACGCTGATCAAGCCCATCAACAATCGCGGCAAGATTGGCGCGCGTAACATTCGGGTCCAGACCCCGCAGCATATCATTTCCGCCAAGAACAATAATCACTGCATCAGGTTTTTCGGCAAGCGACCAGTCCAAGCGCGCCAACCCGCCCGCCGTTGTGTCACCTGAAACCCCCGCATTCAGGGTTTCGACATCATGACCAGATGCAGCCAGCGCCCGACCCAGCGCATCGGGGAATGACTGTCCTGACGGTAATCCGTAACCCGCAACCAACGAATCCCCCAACACCATTAGCCGCACTGGTTCTGCCATTGCCGCGTTAATGGTGATACAGTTTCCAACGAGCAAAAGACCCGCCGCCAACACTGACAATAGACGCTGTAGAAAAAGAGTGCGGATAGAGTTGATAGCTTTCACAAATACCACCATCTAAATGTCACCGAGATGAGCCAATTTTTTAACATCAATTGAGCCAGCCAAACCAAACACCATTAGATCAGAGACCGTTGCCAAAAGACCGCCGGTATGAGATAGGACGCAAAACGGCGAGTGTCCAGATACGCGTCAAAATTCACCCCCCAACGCACCTTTAGCCAAGGTGCAAATCTAGCCACAATTCACATGTAGGCTAAATTTACATTTAGCAGGTAGTCCATTTATGTCCGATCACCACCAAATAGTCTCATCAGCATCGTCAGCCGCCGATAGCAAGGCGGCGCAAGACAGCTCGGCCAGTGCTGTTATCAGGCTTGACAATGCTGAGTTATCGCTTGCCAGTGCCGAGGCGATGGTTGATATCCTGCGCGGAATTTCGCTAACGATTAACGGCGGTGAGAGTGTTGGCGTATTAGGGCCGAGCGGGGCCGGCAAAACAAGCCTGCTGATGATTATGGCCGGACTGGAAAGTCTGACCGGTGGCAGCATTCATCTTGCCGGATCAGACATCACCCGCATGCCCGAAGATGCCCTGGCAGCATTGCGCCGCGATCAGGTTGGTATTGTGTTTCAGGCGTTTCGGTTGATCCCGTCAATGACCGCATTGCAGAATGTGGCGATCCCGTTAGAACTGGCTGGACGGCGCGATGCCGATGAGGTGGCCACCGCCGCGCTGCAGTCAGTTGGCCTTGGGCACCGGATCACACATCTTCCGGATCAGCTGTCCGGCGGTGAGCAACAGCGGGTTGCCATTGCCCGTGCCATTGCCCCGCGTCCTCGAATTCTGCTTGCCGATGAGCCAACCGGAAATCTTGACAGTGGTACCAGTGAAAAAGTCATTGCCACATTGTTTGACGCCGCCAAAAGCGCTGGAGCCGCCCTTGTTCTGGTAACGCATGATGCCGCGTTGGCTGAACGGTGCTCGCGCGTTATAACGATTGAGGATGGGCAGATCGTTAGCGATCGTCCGGCAAAAAGCTGATGCAAGAAGCACCAGCCAAGGGCACCGCAAAAATTGACCCCGCTAATTCTGGCCAATCTAATGATTCTGGGCAAACTAATGATTCTGGACAAACTGGCAATTCAGGACAGGTTGGTGATTCCGGCTGGGCACTAGCCTTGCGGTTGGCACGCCGTGAAATCCGGGGATCGGTAGCGCGTTTTCGCGTCTTTCTGGGAGCATTAATGCTGGGCGTTGCTGCAATTGGCACGGTCGGATCAGTAGCCGAAGCGATGCGTGATGGCATTGCAGGAAACGCACGCACCCTGCTTGGCGGCGATATTGAGCTTCGGTCATTGTATTTACCGCCGCCAGCGCCGGTGGTGGACCTCGCCAAAAGCTATGGGGAGTTGTCAAACACCTTGCAGTTGAGGGCGATGTTGCATGCGGGAGGGGCCCGTAAACTGGTCTCGCTGAAAGCTGTCGATGCGCGCTGGCCATTGGTTGGCACGGCTGAAATCGGGTCTGGAGGCACGCTGCAACCGGCAATTGCCACCGGCGATATTCTGGTTGATGCCCAGTTGATGCGGGCGATGGACCTTAAGGTTGGCGATACGGTCCGCATTGGCGAAGCCAATCTCATCATCGGCGATACCTTGGTCTACGAGCCGGACAGATCGGTGAGCCTAATTACATTTGGACCACGGGTTTTGATGTCCACCGCCACCCTCACGACAACGGGTTTGCTGCAACCGGGGGCAATGGTTACACACCGTATGCGGGTTCTGGTTGATACGCAAGAAGGTGGTCGAAGCCGCCGTGAGACCGCTGTCGAGGCTTTGAAAACCGCTACCTCTGACGGGTTTGTCCGGGTTCGCAGTCTGGTTGATGCCGCGCCCGGTTTTGATGTGTTTATCAACCGCACCGAGGTGTTTCTGGTGCTTGTCGGATTGACTGCGTTGTTGATCGGCGGACTGGGCGTTGCCGGTGCTGTTCGGGCCTGGATTGGTAGCCGGATGCCGGTTATTGCTACACTGAAATGCCTTGGCGCGCCTGCCAGGCTGATCTTTCGTGTTTATCTTTTGCAAGTCATGCTGATTGCTGGGCTGGGTGTTCTGATCGGGGTGGGGGTTGCTATCATTGCACCAATTTTTGCCATTGATCTTCTTTCGGAATATGTGACCGTACCGATTGCCGTTTCGATCTATCCGGCGCCGTTGGCCATCGCGGCCAGTTTTGGCATTGTTACGTCCTTTTTGTTTGCCCTGTGGCCCCTTGCCAAAGCCGAAGAAGTGCGCGCCGCAAATCTTTTCCGACGGCTGAACACAATTCCAGCCGGCCATCCAAAACCCAAATATATCCTAGCCGCGATCGCCGCATTGGTAGTGCTGGTTATGCTGGCCTTTCTGGCGACGCGCGATTTGCTACTGACATTCAGTTTTATTGGCGGATCAATGGCGGCGATTGTGCTTCTTGCCGGTTTGGGCGAGGTGTTGTTAATTGTTCTTCGCCGCCTTCCTGCACCGCGCTATGTTCCGGCCCGCCTTGCTTTATCGGCTATCACCCGCCCGGGCTCACCGGTGCGCGCTGTGGTTATTGCCTTTGGATTAGGGCTATCGGTTCTGGTAACGGTGTCGCTGGCGCAAACCAATATCGGACGCCAACTCGACAACCGTGTCGCCGAAGAAGCGCCAGCATGGTTTTTTATTGATATTCAGCCAAACCAGATCGACCAGTTCATGCAAGTGGCAGGTGATACGGATGGCATCAGCCGCATTGGCAAAACGCCGATGCTGCGCGCCCGCGTTACCCAACTTGGCGGAAAAACGGCAGATGAATTTGCTGCTGAACACCCATCTTCATGGGTGCTTCGCGGAGACCGGGCCCTAACATGGTCGGCAACTCCGCCGGAAACCGGCGAGATTGTTGCCGGTCAATGGTGGCCAGCCAATTATTCCGGCCCACCCCTTGCCTCGATGAGCGAGGAAGAAGCGGTTGAGCTTGGCGTTTGGATTGGCGACCGTGTCAGCTTTAACGTGCTGGGCCGCCCCGTTGAGGCTGAGATTGTCAATATCCGCAAAGTTGACTGGGAAAGCTTTAGCATCAATTTCGTTTTTGTTCTGACGCCGGGTGTTCTGGAAGCCGCCCCGCATAGCTGGATGGCAACAACCCACGCCGACAATGAAGAGGCCGCCATCGAAGTTGAGCGCAATGTCGCCAATGCGTTTGCCAATATTTCGGCGATTTCAGTTCGAGAGGCTGTCGGCACAGCCCAACGCGTCATCGGTCTTCTTGGCGCAGCTGTCCAGATGACGGCACTGGTAACGATGATAGCCGGTATCGCGGTTCTGGCGGGCACTATTGCCAGCACCGAGGCCCAGCGTCTGGCAGATTCGATTATTTTGAAAGTACTGGGTGCGACGCGGGCCTCCATCACCATCGCATGGTTTCTGGAATATGCGCTGCTTGGCGTTATGGCTGCCATTGCGGCTGCTATTATCGGCAGCATTGCCAGCTGGGCGCTAATCGTTCAATTCCTTGGCTCGGACTTTACCTTTGATTTTGCAATTGTCCTGCTGACAACTATGGCGGGGGCTGCGGCGACGGCATTATTGGGGCTGGCGGGCGCAGCGCGAACAATTGGCCGCAAGCCTGCCCCCCTTCTTCGTGAAACCTAAAAATGCCCCCGCTAAAAAACACGCAAAAAAATACACTAATCGGGGCCATTCCTATTGAATTGACGCCGTAATAATGTCTTTGTTGTAAATATTGTTTTGCAACAAAATGACGTTATTTTTCGGCGCGAGGTATCATGCGTAATTCTGGATTTCGCATTCTTAAAGAAGGTCTGACGGGAAACAAGGGCTGGCAGCCAGCATGGCGCGATGCTGCTCCCAAACCTGCCTACGATTTCGTGGTCATTGGCGGCGGCGGTCATGGGCTGGCGACGGCCTATTATCTGGCCAGCCAGTTTGGCGAAGCTTCAGTTGCAGTTCTGGAAAAAAACTGGATCGGCGGCGGTAATGTTGGACGCAACACCACCATCATCCGGTCAAACTATTTACTGGACGGCAATGTCCCCTTTTATGAATTTTCCCTAAAATTGTGGGAAGGGCTGGAGCAGGATATTAATTATAACGCGATGGTCAGCCAGCGCGGTGTCTATAATCTCTATCATTCGGATGGCCAGCGTGATGCCTATCGCCGCCGCGGTAATGCGATGATACTTCATGGCGCCGATGCCGAACTTTTGGATGCTGACCAGCTTCGTGCAGAATGCCCGTTCCTGAATTATGAAAATGCCCGCTTTCCAATCATGGGAGCGCTGGTTCAACGCCGCGGCGGATCAGTTCGCCATGATGCGGTAGCATGGGGATATGCCAGTGCAGCCAATAAACGCGGTGTCGATATCATCCAGAATTGTGAAGTTACCGGCTTTCGCGTTCAAAATGGCCGCTGCACAGGTGTGGAAACCAGCCGCGGCTTTATCGGGGCGCGCAAGATTGGATGTGCAGTCGCCGGTAACAGCAGCAAGGTGATGCAGGTGGCCGGAATGCGCCTGCCGATCGAGAGCCATGTATTGCAGGCTTTTGTCACTGAAGGATTAAAACCGATTCTGCCCGGGGTAATTACCTACGGTGCCGGACATTTTTATGTCAGCCAGTCGGACAAGGGCGGGTTGGTCTTTGGCGGCGATATTGACGGCTATAATTCTTATGCCCAGCGTGGCAATCTGCCGGTGGTTGAGGATGTCTGCGAGGGCGGAATGTCGATGATGCCAATGATCGGGCGAGCGCGTATGGTGCGCATGTGGGGCGGCATAATGGACATGAGTATGGATGGATCCCCGATCATCGACCGCACGGGTATTGACGGGCTATATTTCAATGGCGGCTGGTGCTATGGCGGGTTTAAAGCAACGCCGGCATCGGGCTGGTGTTTTGCCCATCTGATGGCAACCGGCAGGCCGCACGATACTGCTACCGCCTATCGGTTTGACAGGTTCAGGCGCGGTATGATGATTGATGAAAAAGGGTCGGGCGCACAGCCCAACCTACATTAGGCTGGAGCGCGAAAAATGCTAATCCCGCATCCGATACTTGGTCCCCGCGACGCGCAGGAATTTGTCATTCTTGGCGATGCCAGCCTGATCAACCGTCCTGACTGGACGGCGGCTGACGCGCTCGACAGGTTTTCAGACTATCAGTATCTTCGCGACAATCCGGCCGGAACGCACCGCGAATTATGGTACCATGAAGGCGGAGATCGAAGCTGGCTGGTTGTGACCCGCGATACGGTTACGCATGAAATCATCAAGGTTGAGCTTGCCTCAACAGTGGCGAAGAAATCTTCTACCCGTAAGTTAGGATCGGGCCAATGACACAGGTCAACCGGCTGGATGGTGGTTTGATTGACCGCAACACGCCCCTTAGCTTTACCTTTGATGGTCGCCAGTTTGACGGCTTTTCCGGCGATACGCTGGCCTCTGCACTGCTGGCCAACAACGTTCGCCTGATGGGACGTTCGTTCAAATATCACCGTCCGCGCGGACCTATCAGCGCCGGATCTGAAGAGCCAAATGCACTGGTTGAACTTCGTGAAGGTGCGCGGCGTGAGCCCAACTTAAAGGCCACTACCGCCGAGCTTTATGACGGGATGATCGCCGCCAGCCAGAACCGGTGGCCCTCGCTTGGCTTTGATCTGATGTCGATCAATGATCATTTCTCGGCTTTTCTGGGGGCGGGTTTCTATTACAAAACATTCATGTGGCCAAAATCCTTTTGGGAGCGCGTTTACGAGCCGATCATCCGGCGTGCAGCCGGTCTTGGTGCGTTGTCCGGCGAGGAAGATCCCGACCTCTACGACCGCGGGTTCCGGCATTGTGATCTGCTGATTATCGGGGCTGGACCAGCCGGCTTAAGCGCGGCGTTAACGGCTGGACGGGCTGGCGCCGAAGTTATTCTGGTCGATGAAGATTTTCGTGCTGGTGGACGGCTGAATTCGGAAACAATTGCGGTTAGTAACATGGCGGGCGCCGAATGGGCCCGGGGCGTAGCTGCTGAGCTTAACAGCATGCAAAATGTCCGGATTATGCCGCGCAGCACGGCGATTGGCACCTTTGATCATGGTGTTTACAGCGTTCTTGAACGTGTTGGCGACCATTTAATTGAGCCAGGAGCAGGCAAACCACGGCAGATTTTATGGCGCGTTTATGCCCGCCGCGCGCTTTTATGTGCAGGGGCTACCGAGCGCATGATCGCCTTTGACAATAATGACCGCCCGGGAATTATTCAGGCCGGTGCGGTGCGATCATATGTAAATCGCTTTGCGGCAACGCCGGCCTCACGCATTGCCATCTTTACTAATAATGATGATGGTCACCGGACAGCAGTTGATCTGGCAGCCGCCGGAATTGATGTGTCGGCAATTATCGATTCGCGCGATGATGCCCCAAAAAACGATGTCGCAGAAGTGTTTGCAGGCAGCGTTGTTAACAATAGTTCCGGCAGGCTGGGTCTGAGCCAGATCAGCCTTCGTTTGGCGGGAGGCCAACATCGCAAGATCGAATGCGGGGCGCTGGCGGTTTCTGGCGGCTGGAACCCGAATGTGCATCTGACCTGCCATCATCGAGGCAGGCCGCAATGGCAAGATGATATTGCCGCCTTTATCCCCGGTGAAAACGGCCCGGCAGGCCAGCATGTTGCCGGTGCAGCGCGCGGCATTTTCAGTACGCATGGCGCCCTTGCCGATGGCCAAAACCAAGCTGTGATCGCCCTTACCGAACTGGGCATAAAAGCCGCCGCGCAGAAATTACCCGAGGCCGAAGATCAGCCCGTCAACATTAAGGCGATGTGGCATGTTGGCGGCACCAAACGCGCCTGGCTTGACCAGCAGAATGATGTCACC
>CALLKZ010000082.1:0-28555 GCA_938082345.1 uncultured Alphaproteobacteria bacterium | reverse complement strand
TTAGTTACATAGCCAGTGTTCCTCTGGGCTGTTCTTATGAACACCTTGTCTTTACCCACACCTTTTAGCCGGAGGTATAACTCACAGGCTTCAGATAGGCGTAAAGTATCATTTACATTGGTATCACTTGATTTGACCACTTGAATGGCTGGTATATCCATATTCTGCAGTCTTAAACCAAGCCAATAGTCCTCAAGGCGTTGGGTAACTGACCTAGAGGCACGAACAGCAGCAGAGGCTGACTTAGTCTTCAGGCTGAAACACAGCCTTTTAAGATCATAGAGGGACGTTAAATCGTGAGGCACACGCCTGACATAATAATAAACACCATCACGATAAAGCACGTGATTCGTTTCTCATTTTGTTGCACACCAATCGCCATGCAGACGCATGAAGTCAGGAACCTCAATTGGTAACATGAAACGTGATTAAGAGGATGGTGCTGCCAGCGTGATTCGAACACGCGACCTCACCCTTACCAAGGGTGCGCTCTACCGCTGGAGCTATGGCAGCACTAAACCGTGGTTTACAATAGGGTGTAATACTTTGCAAGAAAGTTTGAAATTGTCTGCGGGCGTCGCATTTCTCAGGCTAGTATGGCCCGGATAAGTTTTGGTATTAAGTGGAATTAATTTTATGCGCAATTTAATTTTTGCCGTCATAATTCTAGCAATTGCTTTTTTAAATTATGTATATCCTTTGAATATCCTTGCTCACCTGCTTTTTGAAGCCAAACTGGTCGAGCCGCTGTCAATCATACCAACCCTAATCGTTGCCTTGATTGTTTTTGCGTATTTCCGAACACATTCGACATCACCATTATTGAAGGGATTTTGTTATTACGGAATGGGGATGGGCTTTCTTGGGTTTTTTATATTTAACCTTGGACTAATAGCCTCTCTGGCCGTTCCAGAATTCACCTTTGAAATCGGCCTGATCTGCCTCGTTGTTTTTGTGTTTGTCTGTGTCAGAAGCCTTCAAAATGGACAAAGCATCCACGTTAAAAAGATTCAGATCACCTCCCCAAAAATCAAAGATCACCTCAATCTAATTTTTATTAGCGATGTTCATTTAGGGTCTAACCCAAGACAGCATTTGGAAAGAATATGCAGAGAAATACAAGGGTTGGAATATGACTATCTCTTGATTGGTGGTGATTTGTTTGATTCCACCTCTTTCGTAGCACAGGATTTGACGCCGCTAAAAGCTATTGAGAAACCAATTCTGTTCGTAACAGGAAACCATGAATATTACGTTAGAAGCCATGAAGACAAGCTTGCCGATCTAACAAACTATAATATGACTGTCCTGAATAACGAGTCGGTGCAATTTGATCGGCTGAACATAATTGGCGTTAGCGATAATCAATCCCCTAAAACGCAATCGGAAATTGCGCGGGGGCTGGTCATTCAGGACGCGTTCAATTTACTGCTAGTACATCAACCATCCATATGGGAAACCATACCGGAAAACACGGATTTAATGCTTTCAGGACATACGCATAACGGCCAGATATTTCCGTTCAATTTTCTGGTACGGCTGCAGTTCAAAACTGTCTATGGCCTTTATAAACGGCTCAACTCAACTTTGTATGTCTCATCTGGAAGCGGCACGTGGGGCCCAAGAATGAGGCTTGGTACAAAGAATGAAATTGTCCAGATTTCCCTTTCACCTTGAGCGGCTATTTACTGCTCCGACGGCTCGGTTTTTTCCTAGTCAACGCCCTTGCAATCGTTAAATCATTAACCTACCTTAAGAGTTCAGAGGGTAAAAATCTAAACCCGATACAGACCTCAATAGTGCTATTTGTTTGACTTATCAAAGGAGGGTGTAGAGATGAATATGGGACTGGCACCGCGTCCGGCTAACGAAGATTTGCGTGCGCAAACGGTTATCAAGACCGGTTTGATAGATGCCCCCAACCCGGACCTTTTTCAAATTTATTGCGATCTGGCTAAAGATATTACTGGCTTTGCAACTGCGAGTTTCAGTCTTTATGACGGCGAAATGAAATGCGCGATCGCCGAGGCAGGATCGGATGATTTTGTTGTTGGTTCAAAATCTGAACGTTCGGAATGGAATATCTGCTCCTATGTTTTGCTGGAGACAGAACCGCTTATCATGGAGGATATTAAAAAAGATCCGAAATGGCAGCATCATCCGAATATGGTCGATTTGGAAGTAGGGCCAGCTTATGCCGGATTTCCGGTGATTAACGGTGATAATTTTGCTCTTGGCACCTTATGCATGCTCAATCCGACGCCGAAGAAGGTGAATAATGATCAGATTATGTCGATCAAAAAGATCACCAAAAGCATTGCCCATTTGCTTGATCTGCAACTCCAGCAAAAGGAATTGACGTCGCAGCGCATGCTTGAAGCGCTGATGCAGTTTCAGCGGGAGTGTCCAGCGCTCGATCTTCATGATTTTCGCACTTACATATCGCTTTGCTCCGAAATGCGGGTCAATGCGGATGATTCAGCGGGCATTATCGAAGAGGGTTTGGTGGAGCAGCAAGACTCTGGAGAAATTGTCTTAACCGAGGCTGGCCGCCTGCTTCAGGTAGAGATGAAACTGCAACAAAAGCCGGTTCGCCGAATCAAAATGGACGGTAGCCAAGCCGATGCCATGATTGATGAAATGTTTGCGGAGATTGAATAGCCATGTACGCCAAAATTTATAATTTCAAGTTCACCGGCGTTGCTGAAGCTAAAGTTGCCGCGTCCTTTTGTGCAGATGCCTTTGGTAAAATGATCGCTACAAACAACATGCGGTCTCTCAATATTTCAATCGGGAAATGCGGTAGTCTGTCGATCCAGACCAAGTTTGAGAATGGTGCCGATTTGAAGGATTTTGAGGGCTGTGCCGGCGCGATCTTCAAGGATTTGAAAGAATCCTTCATCTATAAAGAAGATGGGTATGCGGGCGTTTATGTTTTTAATTATGAGGCAGAGGCCATCGCTAGCGAATTGATAGCTGGGTAAAGTACCTCCAGCCTAGCTATCCGTAGCTGGGCTGGGGAAATCCTCATAGTTAACAAAGATCCCGGCAACCTTATAGCGAGCAAATGGATCGGATTTATTCCAATCCGCCGGCATTTCATATCGCAAACCTACATCTCTAATCTTCTTATGTTCCTCTTCTGTTACACGACATACTCGATATAATTTTTGGAGTATGTCACGCACGTTATGTTTATTCGGTGCTTCTAGTTCCAAGGGTAAATCTATAATCACTTTGATTGGCACAGCATGTTCCACGTTTGTTTTGCCATGGTTTTCTTGTGCAGATATTGATTTCGGAATTTTATCCTTTTGATTGATTCCGCTGAGTCTCATTTCTTTGTTTTGCCAGTACTGATCTAATGCCGTTTTAAGATTTCTTCTGCTTTCATTTTTAGTAAACCCAAACGCGATTGCCTCATGGGTTTGTTTTAACGCAAAAAGAATAAAATCGATATTACCCTTTTCCGCTTTGGTTGAGGTCTCCGAATTTTTCTTTACCATGTTGATTCCCCCTTCATAATCGCAGCAGTAGCTTCACCAGTCTTTGTACGTTCCGGCTGAATAGCTTGTCGGTAAAAAATGCTCCGGCCGCGCGCTTGCTGGCATCGCCATAAGTCGGATAGGGCGCAATCATGCTTGCAAGCTTGGCTATTTTGGCTTTGCCGCTGATTGCCAGCGCCCATGTCAGGATCATCTCGCCAGCGTTCGGTGCCATTATCGTCGCGCCAATGATGCGTCCGTTCTGATGGGCAATAATTTTCACTATGCCTTCGGTGCGACGCTCAGCCACCGCGCGGTCGTTCAGCGTTAAAGGAACTTTTTTCACGCGGATGTTTTTCGCCCCCCACATGTCACCCGCCGCAGCCTCACCAAGGCCGACATGCGCTAGTTCAGGATCGGTAAAAGTCACCCACGGGGTCAAACTGTCATCGACCTTGGCGGGAAGACGAAACAGCATGTTGCGAAGGACGATGCCTGCATGATACCCGGCGATATGGGTGAATTGCGCCCGTCCGGTCACGTCGCCAATGGCAAAAACGCGCTTGTCATTGGTTCGTAACCGCTGGTCGGTGATTATGCCGTTGGACCGCGTTCGAATGCCGGCCGCCTCCAGCCCCAGATTTTCAATTACCGGCTGCCGCCCGGCTGCCGCCAAAAGATGACTTGCATGCAGAATACGATCATCCGTTAGTTTAACTTCGATGACACCCGCGCCAGCTTTGCCGGCGCCCACACGGGCAACACCAACCCCCTCAATCATCTCCACACCCTCATCGCGTAGGCGTGATTTCAGGAAGCCGGCCACCTCTGGATCGTCACGACCCAGAATTGAAAATGCTTCAACAATTGTCACCTTACATCCGAGCCGTCGGTGAGCCTGTGCCATTTCGACGCCGATAGGCCCGCCGCCAATAATAACAAGATGATCAGGTTTTTCGAGATCGGCAAAGATGGACTCGTTGGTGTGAACTGGCACGCCATCCAGACCCGGAATAGGAGGCAACACCGGTTTTGATCCGGTGGCGATGACAAAGAATTTCGCCCGTACTTCATAATTTTCAGATTGCACAATGCGGGGCGCAGTAAAGGCGGCTCTCTCTTCGATGACGGTCACGCCTAGCTCGGTAAAACGCGCCACCGAGTCATGCGGCGCGATTTCTGCGATAACATCGGCAACATGTGCTTTTACCGCGGCAAAATCTACCCGCGCCTCACCGCCATAAATCCCCATATCAGGATTGCCCGCTGCATTATGCGCCGCCTTGGCCGCAGCCAACAGCGCTTTTGAGGGAACGCACCCACTATTCAGGCAATCGCCGCCCATGCGTTCGGCTTCAAACAGAACAACCTGCGCGCCCATTTGCGCGGCACCAGCGGCAATGTTCAGGCCGCCAGACCCGGCCCCGATAACGCAAATGTCAGTGGTGATTTTCTTCATTTTTTGCCCCTGCCCTTAATCTTGCGCTTAATGATAGGCCAAATGACAGGCCAAATGACAGGCAGTAGGGCCAAAAACCCCAACGCCGCCAAAGGGCCCAGAATGGCAGGTGATGTCAGCACCTTCAAATCCGGGAAATGCCCCGCCGCCAGTACCGGGTTAAGGCTCCGTCCGACAGCGACAAACACCGTTGATCCGGGTATAATTCCGATAAATGTAGCTAGAAAAAAGGCGCTAAAGGACATGCGGGTCAATGCTGGAATGATGTTGATCACCCAGAACGGCGCTGCTGGAATTAACCGCAGTGCCAAAAGATATGAAAAAGCATTTTGGGTGAATCCGTCTTCAAGTCGCGCCAGAAATGCACCGGCACGCACGCGGGCCAGATCGGCAAATGCAGTTCGTGCGGCGATGAACACAATTCCAGCCCCTACAGTTGCCCCGCTAACCACCAATATAATAGCGAGCCAGCCGAAAATGGCCCCTCCAGTCAAAGTCAGCAGTAGGCTAATCGGCAACGAAAATGCAACCGCAATGGCGTAACCTGCCATGAAGCACAGACTGGCGGTAAGCAGATTGGCGTCAGCATAGGCTTTGATGGCGGTGTAATTTTCGCTGATGACGGCCCAGCCAATCTTCTGATCTGCGCCGCTGGCAAAAAACACCGCTAAACCCACCAGCAGAAAGACCGGCAACCACCACCGCTTCAGCCGTGACCCAGACCATTTCGACGGGCCCGGTGATCCGGCGGGGTGAACGTCATTATCAGGTGATTTAGGCATTGTTAAATTTCTCCAGCGGTCTGACTTGGTCTGGTGCCTGCTTGGTAAGAGGCACTGTACTCGCAGCAATGGTTTGCCACAATATTTCCTCAATGTCGGATCATCCTGATGGTGGTTTTGGTGATGGACTTCGGATTCGTGATCAATAGAAGGGCCTCAAAAGGGGCCTCTTTAACACCAACGCAATTTTTCGGCTGACCCGATTCGCCGATCCGGTTATACAGGGTTCCAATCGGCAACCGCCCAACGAGGAGGACGTCCCGCGTGGCAAATGAAAAGCAGGATCGTGAGGCACGGCTTGCCGAAGCACTGCGCCAGAATTTGCACCGGCGCAAAGCACAGTCACGCGCGCGAAAACTCCCAACATCGACGACATCAGCATCTGCTGCAGACTTGTCCAATACCCCTGAAGATACCCGCCAGCAATCAAACGAGGAAAATGATGGATAGGCTGAAAATTGAAGGCGGCGTGCCGCTGGCTGGCGATATTATCGTTAGCGGTGCAAAAAATGCTGCATTGCCGCTTATGGCCGCTGGCCTCGTAACGCAGGGCACTTTACGATTGGAAAATGTCCCGCTTCTTGTTGATACAACATCGATGGAAGCGTTGCTGGCCAACCACGGGATCGGTGTTCAGCGTCAAGGCGAGACCGTCACCATAGGAGGAGAGGTATCGAACTTTGATGCACCCTATGATCTTGTGCGAAAGATGCGCGCATCAATCCTGATTCTTGGCCCGTTGTTGGCGCGTTATGGACAGGCGCGGGTATCGCTGCCCGGGGGGTGCGCCATTGGCACGCGTCCCGTTGACTTGCACATCCGGGCGATGCAGGGCCTTGGTGCGGTGGTTGAACTTGCCGATGGATATATTCAAGCGCGCGCCCCTGGCGGGCTGAAGGGAGGGCGTGTTGTTTTTCCTATGGTGTCAGTTGGTGCTACCGAAAATGCGATAATCGCCGCCAGTCTCGCCAAAGGAACGTCGGAGCTGGTGAATGTTGCGCGCGAACCGGAAATTATTGACTTAGCTGAATGTCTGAATGCGATGGGTGCGCGCATTACCGGACATGGAGGCGATACCATCACGATCGAAGGGGTGGATAAGCTTGGCGATGCGACGCATAGAGTAATTCCTGACCGGATCGAAGCTGGCACCTGGGCGATTGCGGCAGCAATCACCGGTGGAGCGCTGACTTTGAAGGGGGCAAATCCGCGTCATCTTGATGCCTTGCTAGGGGTGCTGATGGATGCCGGAGTGACCGTCGATGAAAAAAGCGACGGGCTTTACATTGCCGCTAATCAAAGGCTTCGTTCGGTCGATATTAGCACCGACCCGTTCCCCGGTTTTCCAACCGACCTTCAGGCGCAGTTCATGGCGCTGATGTGTTTTGCTGAAGGGGCGTCGCGGATCAGCGAAACGGTGTTTGAAAACCGCTTTATGCATGTTCCAGAATTGTTACGAATGGGCGCTGATATTCAAGTTGACGGCGGGGTTGCGCTGGTTCGGGGACACCAGAATCTGACCGCTGCCCCGGTTATGGCAACCGATCTTCGCGCTTCGGTATCGCTGGTGCTAGCGGCACTGGCAACGCCCGGCATATCCGAAGTCAGCCGTATTTATCACCTTGATCGCGGATATTCCGACTTGGAGGCCAAGTTGGGTGCGTGTGGTGCCCGCATTCAGCGTGTTGGAGAAACTGATGGGTGATCTTGAAAATGAGGGGGCAGGCCAGCTTCGTTTGCTGGCACGCGAACGCGGCGATATTGAGGTGCTGTCAGCGTTACTGCAAGACGCGATTATCCTTGTCGAGGACATGGTTTTTGAGCGCGAAAGCAAACGGTTCATCATTGTTGCCAACCGGTTCTGTTGGGACTTGTCCCCTGTTGAGGGGGTGACAACCCAGACTGGCGGTCCGGTTTTTCAGCGCAGGTTATGCGGGGTCCAATTCGCCGCGGTGAAGAGGGTACGCCAGACCGGACTTCCGGTTGATAGACGCTCCGGTTTTCTAAATCTCCTGGCAATCACCACTCCCGATTTGGATTCGGATACTGATCCGGCCCTGCTGATTGATTTGCTGTTTTCCGGTGGGGCGTCGGTACGCCTTGAGATGGATGAAATTCATGTGCAGGTTGAAGACATCGACGCTCCGCAACCAACCGGCAATCAGCCGGTGCATGAGATTACCGATAAGGAATCTTGACGCCCGGGAATCCTGACGCCCGGAATACCTAAAGTTGTTTTCGGTTAAATGATCTTGCCTGAGGGTGAATATTGATTTCTAACGGGTTTTGGCGTTAAACCATGATTGGCCTCATGATAGAGACCAAGAGAGAGTCTATTGGGTTTCCAAAACGCATGGAATCACATAATTTTTGAGCCCATATCGTGGGATGATATTTTTTCGGATATGGCAAAAAGGCAGTATCATGGCGGCAAGACTTTACGATCAGCAAACAGACTTTCAGGTGAAGTTTGACGCTTTGCTATCGACCAAGCGTGAGGCCAATACAGATGTTGCCGACGCCGCCTCGGACATCATTGCCGATGTGCGGGCACGGGGCGATGCCGCGCTTCTGCAGCTGACTCAGCGGTTTGACGGTGCGGCCCCCGATAGTGTAGCCGATCTGGCGGTCAGCTGCGATCAGATTGATGCGGCGCTTGACGGGTTAACTCCCCAGCTCCGCGATGCGCTGGAGACGGCAGCATCGCGCATTCGCAGCTTTCATGAGCGCCAACTTCCCCAAGGGTTTGACTATAGCGATGCTGACGGCGTTGCCCTTGGTATGCGGTATTCACCCGTGGATGGCGCGGGTCTGTATGTTCCGGGCGGCAAGGCTGCTTATCCGTCTTCGGTTTTGATGAATGCGATACCGGCGGCTGTGGCGGGTGTTGGTCGGCGGGTGATCGTTGTGCCTTCACCGAACGGGTTTGTCAGTCCGATGGTGCTGGCGGCAGCTGGCATTGCGGGCGTTGACGAAATCTGGCGTATCGGCGGCGCGCAGGCGATTGCCGCGCTGGCTTATGGCACCGAAACGATTGCGCCAGTTGATAAAATCGTAGGGCCTGGCAATGCCTATGTGGCGGCTGCAAAGCGGCAGGTCTTTGGCGTTGTGGGTATTGATTCGATTGCCGGGCCGTCTGAAATTCTGGTGGTTGCGGACAAGGATAATGATCCGGCATGGATTGCTGTTGATCTGCTATCGCAGGCCGAGCATGACGAAGCTGCGCAATCGATTTTGATTACCGATGATGCCGATTTTGCCGATGCGGTTGACGCGGAGGTTGAGAGGATTCTTGTAACGCTGGATCGCGAGACAGTGGCCCGCCAGTCATGGCAGGACAATGGAGCGATCATCACCGTTGATAAAATGGAGGATATGCCCGCGCTCGCCAACCGGATTGCCGCAGAACATCTGGAACTGGCAGTTGCCGAACCGCGCCAGTGGCTGAACAAAATACGGCATGCTGGCGCAGTGTTTCTTGGTCGCTATACGCCAGAAGCGATTGGCGATTATGTGGCCGGCCCTAACCATGTTTTGCCAACGGCGCGCACGGCGAAATTCTCGTCTGGGCTTGGTGTTGTTGATTTCATGAAACGCACAACCACCGTTGAATGCGATGCCGATAGTTTTGGGCGAATTGCCCCGGCAGGAATTGCGCTTGCCAATGCTGAAGGTCTTGGAGCGCACGCCCTGTCTATGTCCATCCGAAGCAATGGTCCAGAATCCGGCGCTATAGAACCTGATACTAGGGAATCCGATGGCAGATGATAGCCACAATCAGGATGCCAAAAGCGACCGTCTCGTCAAATTAGAACTTGATGAGATCAATGCACCGCGCCGCTCAGCAGAAGCCGAGCATGAGCGGGCTATCGCGATTTATGATCTTCTGGACGATAACCAGTTTGCTCTCCTCGATGTATCGGGCCAGGCGCTGTCCGGGCCGTTTCATCTGTATTTACGCGCCGAGGGTCGGCATATCCGGTTTGATGTAAGAGATGGTGAAGACCGCGAATTGGGTCAGTTTTACATGGCGTTAGGCCCGCTTCGCCGGGTGATGCGGGACTATTTTCAGGTTTGCGATTCTTATTATGAGGCCATCCGGACGAAATCACCTTCCCAGATCCAAGCGATCGATATGGGGCGCCGGGCGCTGCATAATGAAGGCTCAGAGATTTTGCAATCCCGATTGAATGGCAAGGTTGAGACCGATGATCTGACAGCCCGCCGATTGTTCACTCTGATTTGCGTGTTGCAGTCAAAATGATGTTTTTCAAAACCGATGGTCTCGCAAAAATGGAAATTAGGTGAAAGGCTGTACAGATGAATGAAGCTTCAGACATTGTTCCAGCCAAAGATGTTGGCTCGATCCTGTTTGCCTGCAACATTAACGCGGTCAGATCAGCGATGGCCGAGGCAATGATAAAAGTGCGGTTTCCAGGGCAGATTTTTACCGATTCATGCGGGGTGGACCCCGGCCAGCCCGACGGGTTTGCAATCGCGGTGATGAAAGAAATTGGTATCGACCTCAGCCAGCACACCCCGAAAGGTTTTGATGATCTCGACTGTGATTTTTATGATGTTATTATTTCATTCTCACCCGAAGCGGATGCAAGGGCGCAGGAATTAACGCGTAACATTGACTGTGAGACGCAATATTGGCCGGTGGATAATCTTGCTGGATTGCAAGGATCGCGTGAGGAACGGCTTCGTGCCTACCGCTCAGTTCGTGATGATATTACAGCAAAGTTGAACGCCTATCTTCCCGGCCAAGAACCCCACTAAGAATTTTCGCATATATCCAACTGCGCATCTGATCTCAGATTCTGCTCATAAAACTGATTTTGTGAGTAACATTTTACCTTTAAGGGGCCGAACACTGCCTTTGACGACGATTAACTAGGTGAAAGTTAAGGCGAAGCTTGACCTTTTGCGGTTTTTTAGCCATTTCTATGGCTCGCAACGAAAGGCGGAAGGGTTTTCATGGCCAAAGAAGGCGTAATCGAATTTTCAGGCACGGTAGCTGAGCTGCTCCCGAATGCTATGTTTCGGGTCAAGCTCGACAATGATCACGAGGTGCTTGCACACACCAGCGGAAAGATGCGGAAAAACCGCATTCGTATTCTGGCTGGTGATCGGGTTAATGTTGAAATGACTCCCTATGATCTGACCAAGGGCCGGATCACTTTCCGGTTCAAATAAATTTGGATACGGATCAATTTCCTGTTTGATCAGCCTCCAGATGAGGGTTAGGGCCTATCTAACCGGCGCGGTGGACGGGCCGCCATGCAGCTTGTTTAATACAGCATGTTCCATGCTTCTTGTTCCATGCAACCTTTTAAGGGGTTGGGCATGACGTCAATCCTATCTTCGCTTGTGCTTGCCTCTGCATCGCCGCGCCGCCGCGAATTGCTGGCGCAGATTGGCGTTGTTCCCCACAGTATCATAGCCCCCGACATTAATGAGGCCGCGAACACCGGTGAGGCTCCGATTGTTTATGCCCGGCGCATGGCAATTGAAAAGGCTGAGGCAGCGTCTGCGATGGACGTGCCCAGAGGGGCCATAATTCTGGCAGGAGATACCGTGGTAGCGCGGGGCCGGATGATTTTGCCAAAAGCGGAAACCGGTGATGCGGCGCGAAAATGTCTTGCTATGCTGTCAGGCCGACGTCACCGGGTTTATGGCGGCATTGCTTTGCGCCTTGCAGATGGCCGGATAATCAGCCGTCTTGTGACTAGCACGGTAACGATGAAACGGCTGTCAACTGACGAGATTGACAGCTATATCGCCACCGATGATTGGCGCGGTAAGGCTGGCGGTTATGCCATTCAGGGTGCGGCGGCGGCTTTAATTCGTCATATTGATGGCTCGTATTCAAACATTGTCGGGTTCAGCCTTTATGATGTTTCGGCAATGCTTCGCGGCAATAATGTGATCTGATATGAGCATTATGGATGATGCTATCAAAATCTGGATCGATGCCGCCCCCGGGTTAACCCGTGCCTTGTTTTGCCGCGGTGATGACCTCGTTGAAATCTGGCATGATGCGTTGCATGCGCCAAATCGCATTGGGCAAGTGCACCGGGTCCGTATCACCCAGTTTTTTCCTCAACAGAACCGCGCCACTGCACGGCTGGCGGACGGCACGCCGATCTCAATCCGGATTGGTAAGCAGAATAAGGTTTCAACGGGAAAGTTGGTTATCGTGACCATCACTGCCGCCCCGCGTGAGGACAAACCATGGCAGGCGATTGTTGGTCCTCGGCTGGTCAGCCGCCATCTTGTTTTGCTCGCCGGACAGCGGGGAATTACCGTCTCGCGTCAATTGAAGACGCCTCTGGGGGATGATGTAAAGGCGGCGCTGGCGCTGGTGATTGCTGGCGAGCCGGATGATGGTGATCTCGCGCTGATTATCAGACGGCATGCGGCGCAATCCCCAGATCTGGTTGCGGAATGCGCGGCGATGATCGCGGTGTGGCGCGGTCAAGTCAAAGCGCTTGATGCTGGTGTTTCCGGCGAGGCAACTTGTCTTTTTGACGGAGGTAGTCTGGCTGACAAGGCCCAACGAGCCCTGCCAAATGCCGATATTAAATTTGTTGATAATGCCGCCGCAGCAACGGCGTTTGATACGCTGTATGAGGCGGCAATGGATGAAGCTACGCGCACAAATCTGATGCTGACTGGCGGTGGACAGATGTGGGTGGAGCGCACCCATGCGCTGACCGCCATTGACCTTGATAGCGGAACAGGTGATCTGCAAACTCTGTTTGATGCAGCACCGCAAGCAATTGCGCGCCAAGTGCGGCTTCGCCAGATTAGCGGTTTGGTGGCTATTGATATTCCTCGCGCTCCGCCAGCGCGCGCCAAAGACGTTGTGATGCGGTTGGAGGCAGCGTTGGCCGATGATCCGCGCGCGCCCGAAATTTTGGGAAAGACACGCGGCGGGGTTCTGGAAGTCCGAATTGCGCATGGTCAGGCGAACCCTGCACTCTATCATCAAGACATGGTTGCGGCGGGTGCACTGGCGGCTTTGCGTGCGTTGTTCTGGCGTCCGCAACTGGCTATGCCGACGCTCGAATTACCGCAGGTCATGGCCGACTGGTTGGGCCCAAATGGGGCGGGCTCGTCGGCCCTGATGGCGCTGGAGGCAGCACTTGACAGACCGGTTCGGCTTGTTGTTTCGTCTGACGCAGAAACAGCGACGATTTTGGAGCAGGAATGATGGCGACAGATGATGGTTCGGCGGAAGTCAAAAGCCCTTGGGTGAAAAAATCTTCATCATCGGGATTGAAATGTCCGACCTGCGGGGAGCCTGCCGCCGCACCTGCCAAAAAGGGCGGAAGCAGTCCTCGGCCTTTTTGCTCGCGTCGGTGCGCTGATGTTGATCTTGGCCGCTGGTTTCAAGGCGCCTATGCCATTCCGGCAGTGGACGCGGCGGATGACTCGATTATCAAGGTACTACCCCTGCAGGATAATCTGTCACTTGGGGATAATTTTGCCGAAGATATTGCCGATTCGATTGGCGGTGATTTTGGCACGGATGACACTGGCGAATCCGACATTTGATAAAATTTCAACCATCTCCCGATAATAGTTTTACCGGCATTAAAACCACCTAAACTTGTCTATACAAATATGATAGGTCAATATAGAATAGCGGTGGTTTGCTGAACAGGAGTGCGGCTTTGCCGACAGTTACTGGCGCATATTTGACTGATTATAATCGTCGTAAGGATGGGTCATCCTTTCGTGACTGGGCCGTTGAAAGCTTTAACGCCGCCTTAATGATGAGCGACGTTGAGTGCGCAGATATTGATCTTCTGGTGGTGGCTTCGGAGAGTGATTTTTTCACCTTGCAGTTGAATCCGGCTTCGGTTCTGGCGGCTGATCTGGGGCTGCATGGTGCGCCGACTATGCGTGTTGAGGGCGGCGGAGCATCGGGCCAGTTGGCGGTACATGTGGCGGTGCAGGCGATTTTATCCGGTACTGCACGCCAAGCGGCGGTTATCGGCGTTGATCCGTCAGCTTCTGGATTACCGCCAGCGTCAGTTAAACAGTTGTACGGATTTTCCTTCGATGCGTTTAGCGATGGTATAACCGGCGTTTCAGCGACCGCGCTTTATGCGTTATCAGCGCAGATTTTCATGGCGGAAAACGGAATAACCGATGACGATCTAGCGGCAGTCACAATTGCCAATCGCGCCAATGCGCTGGCTAATCCAAAAGCACATTTGGGGCGCGAGCATGATTTAACCGAGTTTGAAGACTCGCCGATGATTGCCTCCCCCTACCGCCGTCTGCATTGCTCGCCGCTTAGCGATGGTGCGGCGGCGCTTATTTTGTCGGCAGATAATTATGTGCCTGCCAGCCGCAAAGCTGCCGCGCGAATTGTTGCAATCGGCGGGGCCAGCGATCACCCCAGATTATCTGCACGCGCGTGTCCGGGCAACTTTTCAGCAAAGCAAAATGCAATGCAAAAAGCCTGCAATATGGCTGGGATAACCCCTGCAGATATCGGCCTTGCCGAAGTGTATGATTCCTATGCGGGCGCGCAGCTGCAAGCCATTGATGCATTGGGGCTTTCCCCGGGTAATGTCCGGGGCAAGGGCGCCGGTTTGAGTGCCAGCTTGCGAGACGGTGTGTTTGGTGCGGACGGGCAAATGCCGATCAATCTATCGGGCGGTTTGATGGGGCAGGGCGCTCCAGCTGGGGCAATCGGTGTTGGTCAGACAGCCAATTGCGCTTTGTTTCTGGAAGGGCGTCACCATTCGGGGTTACAGCCTGCAAACCCGCCCAGAATGGCACTTGCCGATACGCATGGCGGGGTTGGCACCACGGCCGCGATAACGCTGCTGGCGCAATCTGGCGGCGGTGCATTCGGGGTATGTTGATGGCAGAATATTCTCTTAATCTTGACTATCCTATGGCAGCTGGTTGGCTGGCCGATTTTGTCACTGGTTTGGCGAAAGGCAGGGCTATTGCGCGGCAATGCTCGGCCTGCTCAAAGACCAGTTTTCCGCCAGAGCGCGTTTGCAGCTGTGGCTCAGATGCGGGCAGTTGGCAACAGCTAGACGGGCGGGCCCAGATCGAATGGCGGACCTCTGGCAGCGATGGCAGTTTTGCGCTGGTCCAATTTGTTGGAGCGGATACGCGCACGCTGGTCGCACTGGATAATGTGCCAGGCGATGCCAAAATGGTCCGGTTGAAGATATCCTCGGACGCGCTTGGCGGTTTATGCGTTGGTGCTGAAAATCCGGATAGTCAGGATGCTATCGGTTCAGGCGTAAGTTCAGGTACGGGTTTTGAGGGAAGTCGATGATGGATTATGTAAAACTTTTGGGCGGAAACGCGCTTGCCGCGCTCAATCTCCATCAGGAGCCAAACGGGGTATCGATCCGCTGGCCCGATGATGTGAATATCTATCATATGACGCTTGGCAAACATTTAGGACCGGCAAGTCGCGATAAGACCGCAATGATTTTTGAGTCCGAAGACGGTTCGTCTCAAAGCTGGAGCTTTGCACAGATCGAAGAGCAAGCGGTCAATCTGGCAGCATCGCTCCGCCATCTGGGATATGGAAGCGGCGATTTTATCGGCATTCATACCGGCCAGCATCCCGATACGGCGGTTGCCCATATGGCGGTGTGCAAGCTTGGTGCGGTGGCAGTGACGCTCTCACAGCTTTATGGGCCGGATTCGCTTGCTCATGCGATTGCCGATTGTGGGCTGCGGATATTGTTGACCGGAGCCGGCGTTTGGGCTGGTCTGCGCGCGGAACAGGGTGACTTATTTCCATCGCTGGACCATGTGATGCTACGCGCTCCGGATGTTGGTGAACTTGATCTTGGCGCGGCAATCGATGGCGGTGCAGATAATCCAACGTCAAAAGATTTTGTGCCAAGCTATGGCGGCAGTGATGATCCGGCTTTACTGATGTATACCTCGGGTTCAACCGGCCGGCCAAAGGGGATCATGCATGGTCACCGGGTGCTGGCATCCTATACCCCGTCGATCAATCTTTTTTTCAACATGTCGATGGAAGATGACGATGCGGTTTACTGGTCGCCTTCGGACTGGGCGTGGGTTGGCGGTTTGTTGGATATGCTGTTTCCGGCATGGATGGCTGGCCGGCCAATTGTAACCTCACTGGACAGGTTTAAGGCCGACTGGGCCTATCAATTTATTACCAGACACCGGGTAACGCACAGCTTTCTGGCACCTACCGCAATCAAACGGCTGGCCGAGACGCCGAATCCAAAGGCCCTTTACGATCTGGCTATTCGCGTGATCTGCACGGGCGGTGAAGCTTTGGCCGCAGAGACGTTGAACTGGGCAGAAAACAAGCTGGGCGTTGTCTGTAACGAATTTTATGGCATGACCGAAGTTAATCATCTGATTGGCAATTGCGCGCAAATTTATCCGCGGCGGCCCGGCTCAATGGGCCAAGCCTATCCCGGCCATCAGGTGCTTTTGGTGGATGATACGGGTACACCTGTTGCGGATGGTGACGTGGGCGAGATTGTCACTTCAAACGCTGCGCCGACACGGTTTTTGGGATATTATAACGCACCGGAAAAAGAGGCTGAAATGCGTCTTGGTCCCTATCTTCGGACGCGTGATTTGGCTATTCGCGATGCCGACGGTTATTTTTGGTATAAGGGGCGCTCGGATGATTTGATTAAGTCTTCGGGCTTTCGCATTGGGCCCACCGAAATCGAAGAATGCCTGATCGGTCATCCGGCGGTTGGCGAAGCGGCGGTGATTGGCAAACCGGATGCCGCGCGCGGCGCTATCGTCAAGGCATTTGTCAAATTGCAGGCTGATATTCCTGCCAGCGATGATCTGAAGGCAGAACTTGTTGATCATGTACGTACCCGGCTTGCGGGCTATAAAGCGCCCCGCGAGTTGGAATTTGTTGACAGTTTCGTAATGACCTCGTCAGCCAAGATTAACCGGCGAGCGTTGCGTGATGCCGAAGTAAAAAAGACTGGTGGGGTAGAATGATGGCTTTGAAGCACCAAAATATGCACAGCATTCTGGATGAGGTACACAGCTTTATCGGTAAGATTCAGGGCCTGCGGATTGGCGGCAAAGAGATTCAAACCGATGACCAGTTGGATATAATCGATCCGTCACATGGCAAACGGTTTGCGCAGAGTGCAATTGCCGGTGTTGCGGAGACAAATCTGGCGGTCGCCGCGGCCAAGCACGCTTTTGTGGAAGGTCCGTGGGGCCGCATGGGGCCGGATGAACGCAGCCGCCTGATATGGAAGCTGGCAGATTTGATTGAGCAAAAGGCGGCAGTCTTTGGTCAGTTGGATGCGCTTGACAATGGCAAGCCGTTTGCTGTTGCGCGCGATGTTGATGCTATTTGGTCAGCGCGCCATTTTCGCTATTTCGCCGGTTGGCCTGATAAGATCGAGGGCGCAACCATTCCGGTGAATATTCCAGACCGGCTGAACTATACGCGCATTGAACCGGTAGGTGTTTGCGGGCTGATCACCCCATGGAATTATCCGCTACTGATGGCGTCATGGAAGCTGGCTCCGGCGATTGCGGCTGGTAATTGCATCGTTCTCAAACCGTCTGAAGAAACGCCGCTATCGGTGTTGTATCTTGCTGATCTAGCGCTAGAGGCAGGGTTTCCCGAAGGAGTGCTGAATGTGATCCCGGGATATGGCGCGGTTGCCGGAGCGCATTTGGCCGAGCATCTGGATGTTGCCAAGTTGGGCTTTACCGGCAGCACGCAAACCGGCCGCAAGATTGTTTCTGCATCGGCGGGTAATCTGAAGAAATTATCGCTGGAACTTGGCGGTAAAGCGGCCAATATCATCTTTGAAGATGCCGATCTGGACCGCGCTATCAACGGGGCTTTTTGGGCCTGTTTTGGTAATAACGGGCAAAGCTGTACTGCCGGATCGCGGTTGTTCGTGCATCACTCCCTTAATGATCAGGTGCTGTCAGGACTCGTTGATATGGCTGAAGGGTTGAGTATTGGGCCCGGAATGGCCGACCCGGGGCATGATCTGGGGCCGGTGATCAGCAAGGTGCAGATGGAAAAAATTCTGGGCTTTGTTGACCGCAGCCAGCAGGCCGGAGCGCATATCGCGGCCGGAGGCGAGCGTGCTGATATGCCGGGCTGGTTTATCCCGCCCACTATTGTCAGCGAAGTTGATGATGCGATGGAGATTGCCCGCGAAGAGGTGTTTGGCCCTGTTCTATCGATGCTTAGCTTTGCGGATGAGGATGAGGTTCTGGCGCGTGCAAACAGCACGCCTTATGGACTGGCTGCTGGATTATGGTCCCAAGATGTTGGGCGTGTGCGGCGCATGGCAGACCGGCTGGCGGCCGGTACCGTCTGGGTGAATTGCTGGGGCGAGACCGATGCCGCATCCCCCTTTGGCGGGGTAAAACAGTCAGGGTACGGACGAGAAATGGGGCGCGATGCAATCGGACTTTATTCCCAGACAAAAAGTGTGTGGATAGCGTGAACAGCAAGCAAGGGTTGATATGACACCATCTGAAATAATGTCGCCGGACATACCGCCGACCATACCTAAATATGAGCAGGCCTATCGTACCATCCTAGAGCGATTGAAGGCCGGAAGGTATCCTGTTGGCGGCCGGATGCCTACCGAAGATGAGTTGGCTAGATATTTTAAGGTCAGCCGGGTCACCATCCGGCGATCGCTGGATATGCTTGTTCAAGATGGCTATGTCGAACGCAGGCAAGGCAGCGGCTATCGTGTGGTCACGTTGTCGCCGGTTTCCGATACTTGTCTGACTTCGTTTACCGATGCGATGTTGCGAACTGGCCGTGAGCCAACATCACGGCTGTTGCAGATCGAAAATTTGCCCGCCGGAGATCCCCGCTTTGCAGAGTTGCCGTCCGAGCTGGCGGGTCAAGCTGTGACCTGTATCAGCCGCCTGCGTCTAGTTGATGGCAAGGCGCAGATGCTGGTTCACACCTATGCTGCTAGTGATCTTTTGCGCGATGCCCAGCCACAAGATTTCCCCGAGACCGGTCCGGCCCAGTCAATTCTGCGGATTTTGCGATCGCGCTTTATGTTGGAATGGTCAGCGGCTTGCGAGGATATAAGTCCGGTCGCGGCAAATGCAGTAATGGCAGAGATTTTTGATATTGATGCCGGAACACCGATTCTAAAGCAGGCCTGTTCCGCCTTTGGTGACACGGGCAAAACAGTGTTCTTTGAAGAGGTTTTTAGAACCGGATCGGTGAGTTTCAATCTATCCCAACAAATCCGAACCCCGACACATAATTAACCCCGGCACATAACTAGAGGCCCATTATTTAAGAGAGTTCCCCAATGACACAGTTCAAACCCCTATCAAAAGATTTAATGCTTGAGCGACTGACACCCCCTACAGGTGGGCCGGTCCGATTGTTGATTGATACTGATACAGCCAATGAAATTGACGATCAGTACGCGTTGGCTTGGGCCTTGCTGGCACCTGAAAAAATGACTGTTGAGGCGGTTACTGCCGAGCCGTTTTCATTCGCCCATCACCGCACGCATCTGCTTGCTGCTGAAAAGGCTATGGCTGACGGGGCGGGAAGTGATGAGCCGCTGGTTGGCGGTTTTCGTGGTTGGCTCGACAGGCTTCATGCGGCGGGTAAACGCGTAGAAGATCTTAGTTTCGTCAGCCCGGCAGAAGGAATGGAGCTAAGTTATCTCGAAATCATCCGGGTTTATGACAAGATGGGAATGAAGTGCGACGGCAAGGTGTTCCGCGGGGCTGATCGTTATATGAGCACACCGGATGAGCCGGTTAAATCAGCGGCGGTTGAGACCATAATCGATCTTGCCAAATCGGGTGACGGGCCGCTTTATATAGCCGCCATGGGGTGTGTGACCAATATCGCTGCGGCGCTTATCCTTGCTCCCGAAATTATTGAGAATATAGTTGTGATCTGGACCTCCAGCTATCCTTCGCACGCCCCGCATAGCAACCGGCCTTCGCTTAATCTGGTGCAGGATGTGCCGTCATCGCGGCTGTTGTTTGACAGCGGTGTTCCGCATATTTATCTGCCGGGCTACCATGTCGGAGCGCAACTAAAAATATCATTGCCGGAAATGGAGTCGTTTGTGAAAGGGCGCGGGGATATTGGTGATTATCTGAACCATCTGTTTGTCAATAATCCGCTGCACGAGATGTTTGCCATTTCCGATACGGCGCGGCGGACATGGGTGATCTGGGATATCATTGTTATTGCGTGGCTGATCAATCCCGATTGGGTGCCAACGCACTTAACCAATTCGCCTATTCTGGATGAAGATTTGCTGTGGCAGCACAGCCCCGACAGGCATCTTATGCGGGAGGCACATGACGTCCAACGCGACGAGATTTTTATCGATTTTTATGATCGTTTAGCCAAGCATGCTGGCTAGCTGAAATCGCGGCTATCGAGGTGGGAGCGCATTGGTCTATAGCCAAGGCGCTGCATCGCGGTCCATGAGCCAAATTCAGCCAGTTCGGCCGCAAAATTGCCCGGCATCAAAATGAAATGATGTTCCAGTCCGTGCGCCATCACCGTGCTGACGACATCTTCAAGCGATGCGGTTTGTCCGTCGATTTCGAAATTCTGCAGCCAGCCGCGGCACCCATCAAAGCCTGATGGATCACGGCCGGCCACCTCGGCGGTCATGCTGAATAGCGCTCCGCCATCACGGGCAACGCGCAAAAGACTGACCGGGCCATCGCGGAAAACCAGATCAGCAATCGCACCATATATCGGTCCAGCCTCGGTGCCGCGCCCTATCATCGGATGATTAATCCAGCGCGCACCAGCATCATCAGCCAGATATAGCGGTCCGCCGCCGCCATGCCAGACTAGCATTTGTCCGGCATCCAGATCAGGTTCTGTCATATCCAGCAGATACCCGACCCGCCCGCTGAACGAGCGTGATACCAACTGGCTGATCGCGCCCAGAATATCTCCTTCCGAGGCAACGGGTAGCTGGTCAGTTTCCTCCAGCCATGAAAAGGCGGCGCCAGGATGCATTCCGGGGTGTTCTTGCAAGGCTGGCCAGTCACTCACCGTAAGGGCGGCATAGCCGTTCTCGTTCGCGATGTCCCGCATGGCGAGCGCACAACTGGAGGTTAGAGTCATTTGTGCATCACTGACATTATCTATTCGCGCAGCATCCCGCATTAGCGCCAGTTCTGCTGCAACCCTTGAGGCCGGAATGTTTTGCATCCGTTCGGTCAACTCATGCATGTCATGATGGTGCGTCGTCACACCAAGGCGGGCGAACAGCGCATTACTGGATACTTCCATATTATAAAAAGTCATGGCGAGTCCACCGACTGCGCCGATTTTTGCCCCCATCAGTAATTTACAGGCCTTTAGGGCGCGGATAGTGGTGCGCAGCCGGTTTTGCAAGGCTGTGCTTTCAGGCGCGCCATGATACCATTGAACCGGATTTTCCTTGAGGGAGCGCACCTGCCGGGAAATTGAAAGCGACATATTCAGCGAGACAAAATTATTCAGTTGAACATCGCCGGTGCGTTGGGGTTCGGGTACTGACCAAAATCCCAACCGGAATTCAGACCTAGCCAGCGTTCGGGCGACATCGCCCATGGTAAAGCCACCATGCAGCAACAACACAAAATCAATCTTTTGATCGCGGCACCAGTCCACTGCTGTGCTTGTAGCGGCGCCGTCCATCGGAATTTCAGGGTAGATCAGCAGGTCGGCCCCTTCGGCATCACACAAGCTGGATGCGGCCGTCTCACAGCGCTGCCAGACATTATGCCTATCTGGAAAATAGCTGGGCAGCGAGGCCCGGATCAGCGCAACGCGAAGCTTTGCCGTCATACCCTTAAATACCCCCCATCGATCGTCAATGTTGTTCCCATGACATATTTTGCCATATCGCACGCCAGATAAACGCAGCCATCGGCAACCTCGTTAGTGGTGCCCCACCGGCGCGCTGGGATCATATCAAGATACCCTTCGCCGGTTGGTGTTCCAATCACCGGATCATCGTCAATGTTCATCTGTGTATGCATAATTCCGGGGGCGATATTATTGACCCGAATACCGTGGGGGCCCAATTCATCCGCCATTGAATAGGTTAACAAACGCACCGCGCCTTTGGTCAAATTATAGTGACAGAACCCGCCAGTTCCGCGCATCCCGGCGATTGAACATAGATTGATAATGACACCGCTGCCGCGCGGGATCATAACCTTTGCAGCAGCTTGCGACGCGAACAGCACGCTTTTGACATTTACATCTATCATCTGCTGAAACATCGCTTCATCGGCTTCCAGCAAGGGTTGTTTTTTCAGGATACCGGCATTGTTGACCAGAATATCCAGCCCGCCCATTGATTCGGCCAGCGCCACACAGCTTTCTAAATCATCCAGTTTTGTAACGTCACATTTTTGGAAGACGGCACTGTCGGGTGTTTCTGCATTGATCATATCGGCGGTCGCAGGACCGCCTTCGCGGGGCGTTTCAGTCAGATCGGCAACAATGACGCGCGCCCCTTGTTCGACAAAGCGGCTGCAGATTGCGCGGCCATTCCCACTCGAACCTCCGGTGACAATGGCGATTTTGTCTTTAAGTAGCATGTCTCACTCCAAAATTTGATTGAGGGTAGCTAGTCTATTGCGTCCTTCTTTTTGCAACCATTCCCGCAAGCCGGTCTCGCCGGTGCGGCCAAAAATTTCGATACCATCAGACCAGATGGCGCGCCCGCACATAAATCCGTGAAAATCCACTTCGGCCTCTGATGCCATTTTCAACGATGCGGCAAAGCGGGGAAAGGTAACACCGGCGCTTAGATACACAAGATCACAATCGCCTGCCGCCGCCGCTGCCGATCGAAAAGCTGCCAGCGCTTCGTCACGAGACATCTCGGGCTCGCCAAAGCCATCGACGAAATTCAGATCAACTGGAATCTCAACTTTCAACACGTTGGCGCGCAATTCCGGGCGCGCAAAATCTGCGGTGGCGCGGCGGACCAGATTAGGCTTGATACGCGCGTATTCAGCGGTGCCCGGGGCCAATGTTGGGTGATAGACCAACGGTTCCAGTAAAAATGTCAGGCCGTTTTCGGCGCATCCCTCCCCAATTTGGGCAATCAAATCCAGCTTGCGGCGATTTAGGGCGTGCGCATCATCGGGCGCATAATACATAAAGAATTTGAGATGACTGATCCCCATTTTTGGAAAATCTGCCAGCGCGATATGATCCGGCAGCACAGTAATACGGTCATCATCAGAGATGTGATATACATCAGCCTCATACGCCATCATCGGTTTGCACTGAGGCGGAAAGTCGGCCAGTAAGTCCGGCCCCATATTGGCATCAACCAGAATTGTGGAAGCAAGTGATGCAAGTTCGGTGATGATGGCCCGTTTGAAAATCAGAACATCCTGATCGGTAGCATCATCGCCGCGCGCCTGCTGGATTGCTGCCCCCAACCCACTACCGGCATCTATCGCTACACCATTTATGTTCAAAGACTGCTTCAAGAGGTTTCACCATTATAAATATGCGGGAAAAAGGGTGTTTGCTGCGCCGCCTGCCAGAAGTCCAGCATTGGCTGCGTTGGTGTCATCAACGAAATCGAAAAGCCTTGGGTATCTTGCGTCGTTGACATTGACCCGATAGCCGGTGCAACTGCAGGAATATTCCGGCGGCGCAATTCTGCTTCAACCTCGCGGTAGATGGTCAGCAATTCCATCAAGCTGGTGGCGCCTGACCCATTGATCAGCGCAATGGTTTTCTGGTCTGGCGCAATCGGCATGTCATCCAGCAATTCGCCCATCATAAAGTTGACCAACTCGCCAACAGGCTCCACCTTACGACGCCCGACACCGGGCTCTCCATGGACACCCATTCCGATAAAAACCTCATCATCCGGAAGCGCAAACATCGGCGCACCCGTCAAAGGCGATATGCCCGGACTAACCGCCGCGGCCAGCGTGCGGGTGCAATCACGAACAGCGATTCCTAGCGCCTCCAGCGCGTCAAGGTCCATTCCTGTTTCAGCTGCGGCGCCCAGAATCTTATAGATAAACAAAGTTCCTGCCGCGCCGCGCCGTTCATGTTCCGAGCCTTTTGGTGCTGAGGAAATATCATCATACATCAGCAGTGCGCGCACTTTTAGATCGTCTTCCTCTGCCATCATCACCGCGGCGTTGGCGTTGATCACATCGCCTTCATGGCGAGAGACCAGCAACAATGTTCCGGCATCACCGGTGATTTCATCCAGCGCGTCATAGATTAGATCGGGTGACGGGGCGGCAAACACATCGCCGACGATATTGGCATCCAAAAGGCCGGTGCCAACATATCCCATTGCAATAGGTTCGTGCCCGCTGCCATTACCTATGGCAAGCATCACTTTGTTCGCGGGATCGGCTGGCTGAGCGCGCCGGATCAGGCGCATCGCCGCACCGCGCGCCACCTGATGCGGATATGCGGCGACAAACCCGTCAATCATATCCTCAACCATGCTGGCGTGACTGTTGAATAGCTTTTTCATGTCTTGAATCTCCAGCTGGCAAAAACCTCTAAAATTTCGGCTACTGAATGAGCCCCTGGATCCAGTGATCCCTGCCCGGCATTCTCAACATATTTGGCACGGCCCCGGCGCGCCGACATGTCTTGCGTTGCCTTTGCACCGGCATCGGCCGCGCTAGCAGCATTGCGCGCGGCAGCTTCGGGGCTATCTGCTGCCTTTGCGGCGGCGGCGGCGGGGATCAACGCATCAAGCATCGTTTTGTCACCGGCGACTGCCCCGCCAAGCTGGGTTATTTTTTGGGCCGCATCGCTCAACGCCGCACCTAAATTGGAAGGGGATGCGTTCTGCTCGGTGCTAAGGGCCCCGATTAATACGCCAAACAACGATCCTGATGCTCCGCCTGCTGCCCGCCGGAACGCTTTTGCAGGTTGGGCGGGATCAGTTGCAGCTGCTGCCAGACCGCGGCAGATTGTGGTGCCGTGATCGCCATCACCGATTGCTGCGTCCAATTCGTTCAAACGCTCTTCAAGGCCGACAAAATGATCAGCCAACCTGGTCAGAAAATCGGTCATACAAAGGTCTTTCGCATAAAGGCAAGCGCATCGCTGGCAGTGGTGGTGGCATTAGTTTCAATGGGCCGCCAGATGTTCAGATCGGCGCTGGCAGGGTTGCCCTCAATGACAAACATTTCGGCGACAATCCAGCCATCATAATCAATATTCTGCAGACCTTCGCGCACATCCGTCCACGCAATATGCCCGGATCCGGGAAGCCCGCGGTCATTCTCAGAAATATGAAAATGCACCAGCTTATCCGCCGCAACGCCAATCGCTGCCTTGATATCTTTTTCCTCAATATTGAGATGGAAGCTATCCAGCAGGATGCCAACATGATCGGATGCTGCGGCATCGGCGATGGCGCGCGCCTCATGCGCTGTATTTACCAGATCGGTCTCAAACCGATTGATAGCCTCAATGCCCAGCGTCACGCCGCGCTCAGCCAGATCACTGTCCAAAGTGTGAAACGCCTCGGCGGCATAGGCACTTCGTTCGGCCTTGCGGGCCGGGTCAAACTGGCCCCAAGGTGCGTAGACAACCCCGGCAAGCCCGCGCGCCCCGATTTTCGCAGTGGTGGCAATGGCCCAGCGAAGATAGTCAACACCGGCGGCGCGAACCGCCGCATCGCTGGAGGTGATATCCTTATCGCCAGCAAGCCCGTCCGAGCAGGTGACTTCAAGGCCGGCATCGCGAACCAGTGCGCCCAGCGCCGCTGCCTTGTCATCATTCATTCCCAGAAGCGAGACTTCGACGCCGTCAAAACCCAGATCGGCAACTTCTTTGATGATTGGCGATAGCTCATCGGTCCAGCGCGCCATCCATAAGCCTGCATGAACACCAAATTTCATTAGCCAATTTCCTCTATTCTTTTCGCATGGTTCATATGTTTCAAACCGGTCATGCTGATAAAACCCATAAGGCGGCGATTGGTAGGCTGGCGGTTATAGTATCACCAACACTCAGGCCGTTAGCGGCTTCAGGGTTTACCAGTGCGGTAATTTCGGTATCGGCAATTTGCAATTTCAGCCTTGTATGCGTGCCAAGATAAATGCGTTCAGAAATTTTCGCGGACAGCTTGTTCTCGCTGCCGACATTGCTGCCAAGACGGATGTTTTCAGGCCGAAATGTTAGCACCCCTTTGCCCTTGTACGCGCCTTCTGGCAGTTTTAGTTTGCCAAGCACACTGTCAAAAACAACCCCATCAGAGGTGCCCTGGACAAAATTCTGACCACCAAAAAACCGGGTTGTCGCTTCATCCACCGGACGCTGATAGAACATTTCCGGCACATCGAACTGTTTCAACCTGCCGTCCAGAATTAGCGCCACCTTATCAGCCAGCACCACCGCCTCTTCCTGATCATGCGTCACAAAGATCGTGGTAATGCCGATCTCCTGCTGTAGCGAGCGAATAAGATCGCGCATTTCAAAGCGCAAATGCGCATCCAGATTGGACAGAGGCTCGTCAAGCAGCAGTACGTTCGGCTGGACGATCAACGCCCGTGCCAGCGCAACGCGTTGTTGCTGGCCGCCCGATAACTCAGACGGACGGCGTTTGCCAAGATCGGGAAGCTTGACCAACTCCAGCATTTCGGAAACGCGCCGGTCGATTTCTGTCTTGTCAATTTTACGCATTTTAAGGCCAAAGCCGATATTGTCCGCCACGCTCATATAAGGGAAGAGAAGATAGTTCTGGAAGACCATCACGACGCCGCGATGCTCCGGCTTTTCATGCAGGATCGAGCGCCCGTCAAAAAGCACATCGCCCGCTGTTGGAACCAGCAATCCGGCAATCATCTTCATTGTTGTCGTTTTACCGCAACCGGACGGCCCCAGCAGCGCGGTCAACTCGCCACTGCGAATTTCTAGCGATAGATCATCCAGCGAAGGCTCAGTCTGCCCCGGATATACTTTGGTCAAATGGTCGATATTTACGGTTGTCATACTCTGCCAAAGCCTCCTACAGCGCCGCTTCGTCCAGACAAATGGCGGGCTGTTAGCGTCAGGATAATAATTCCGGGGATGATATAGATTATACCAATTGCGCCGGTGATATCGCTGCGCCCGGCAGACGCAAAGTTAAATAACAGCAAGGGTAAGGTGACAACGCGCCCGCCACCGATTAGCAGTGTCAGGATATACTGGCTCCACGATACCAAAAAGGCGAACAACCCCCCGACAATAATGCCGGGCAGGATTGCTGGCAAAGTCACATACCAAAAGGTCTTAACCGCGCTTGCCCCAAGCGAGCGGGCCTGATCTTCAAAAGCGGCATCATAGTTTGAAAAAATGCCGGACATCACCAAAGTCATATAGGGCAGGGTGGGTATGAGATGAACCAAAATCACCCCTTGCACACTGTTGGTTAGCCCCATGCCAATAAATACCGAATGGATGCCCAGTGCCACCGCAATGCCGGGAACAATTGTCGGGGCAAGGATTAACAGCTCAATCGCACCCTTGCCCTTGAATTTATACATGCCGAGCGCGCGCCCTGCCGGAACACCAACAAGAACGGATAGAAAGGTTGCCGCTAGAGAAATGCCGATGGTCAGGCCCAGACTGTCAATAACACCAGCAGTGTCGGAGAATGTGTATTCCCACGCCCGCATCGACCATCTTTGAGGCAGTAAATCGGGAAAGAACCAGCCCTTTGCAAAGGACCAGATAGCCAGCGGCACAAGGGGCAGAATCAGCCAAGTAATCAGCACCGCGCCGGTGATGAATCTGAAACTATTGGCAAACAGGGTTGGTCTTGCTTGATAGGACATAATATTACTCTTCTACCCCCTGACCCGGCGTCTAGCGTAGCGCAGATAAAGGAAAATCATTAGGGCGCTCAACACGGCAATAACGATCGCCATTGCCATGGCTTCGGGACGGGCAGCCAGATCAACATCGGTATATTTACGGTAGGCAAGAACCGGCAGCGCGGCGGGATAATTTGCTCCCAAAATTGCTGGGATCTCATACGCCCCAAAGGTAAAGGCAAAAACCAGAACCGATGCAGACAGCACGCCCGGCAAAATTAACGGCAGCAGGACAAACCAGAAAGCCTGCCAGCGGTTGGCGCCCAGCGAGCGCGCAACGCTTTCGTAATCCTCACCAAGTGCCTGCATATTGGCCAGCACGATTACGCCGATAAACGGAACTTCCTTCCAGACATATTGCAGAATAATGCCGATTGCATACGGATCAAAAACCAGTGCCGGAAAATCGCCAGGTTTGGCAATCATCCCCCATTCAGCTGCCAACCTGGCAAAGCTACCCGACTGTGAGAACAGATATAAAATACCGATCGCGCCAACCAGATGCGGGATTGTCAAATTCAGCTGAAACAGGAAGTTCACCACAGCCCGTCCGATGAATTGTCGGCGCAAAAGCAAAGCCGCACCAATCGCCAGAACCGAGGAAATCACCGTTGATGTAAAGGAAATATGAAAGGAAAGCAGGAAAGACCAGTAGAACTCGGTGCTGGAAAAAACCGCAATATAGGCATCAAAGTTCGGCTCGGTCATTCCGATAACTGGCATGTAGCTAAAGCTGCGCATCAGGCCAACGAACAGACCCCCAAAAAACAGCAAGCCGATAACCAGCAGGGCGGGCGCCAGCAATAATATTATTTTTGTGTTGTTAGACACAAATTCCCCCCAGCCAAAAAATTCATAAAGAATAAAAGTAAAAGGATGAACGGCCCGCTTAACACCCCAGAAATCAGTAATCCAATAGTCTGAAATCCAAGATGTAATAGTCTGGCAGGTGTTATTCGCAGAGC
>CALLKZ010000081.1:0-13313 GCA_938082345.1 uncultured Alphaproteobacteria bacterium | reverse complement strand
ATCAGAAACCCTTTGCCAAACAGCCCGCCAGACCCCAGCGCAATCTTCGACTGGGTAATCTGATACCCTGCCCCAAGCTTGTCAGCTTCGGGGTTCAGGAACGTCAGAACGCGCGCCTTTTGATACATGTGAAGTTGCGACCATAAAACGGGCACCGCCGCCCCCGCTGCAATTATGGCGACAATGATATACCGCCACAACATTCCGGCAACGAACAGCACCATCAGCGAGCCAAGTGCCAGCGCCAGCGCGGTACCAAGGTCAGGTTGCTTAATCACCAGCATGAACGGCACCGCAATCATCACTAACGGCAGAATATAGCTGAAAATAGAACTCATTTTCTCGGCAGGCAGACCATCAAAATAACGCGCCAACGCGAGAACCAAGGCGATTTTCATCGGCTCCGACGGCTGAAAAGTAAATCCACCAACGGTTATCCAGCGCGCCACACCGCCGCCGCTGCCAATCGCCAAAAGCGCCACCAGAACCAGAATGACCGCCAGAAACAACGGATAGGCCCACAGCCGCAAAAATCTGAAATCAATAAAGGCCAGAAAAACCATAAGGCCAGCCCCTACCGCGCCGCGAACCGCGTGCCGCCCTGCCCACGGTGTCCATGATCCCTCAGAAGCGGAATAAAGCGCCAACGCGCCCACAATCACCAAAACCCCCGACAGCACTAAAATATGCCACGGAAATCTAATTATAACGCGAAGGAAACTGACTGAGTCATCGGTCATCAGGCGCGCTCTCCGATTTCAAGCGCGCGGCGCAGTGTCTCTTTTGCGATTGGCGCTGCCATTGATGAGCCACTGCCACCATGTTCAACCACGACCGAAACAGCGTAGCGCGGATTTTTCACCGGCGCATATCCAACAAACAAGGCATGATCGCGCTCCTTCCATGGCCGCTCAATATTTTTGGTAATACCAAGCTCTCGCTGTTCCTTGGTGATGCGTTTTACCTGAACTGTTCCTGTCTTGCCAACAATGCCGCCGTACGAGCTGGGCAAATTATAATTACGCGCCGTGCCCAACCCGCCATGCATCACTTCAAACATGCCCTTACGCACGATCCGCAGCGCCGCCCCAGAGATATTCAACGGGCCGAATTCTGGTGGTTCATCCAACGCCTGCAATGAGGGGGTGACCGCCTGCTCACCATTCGCCAGACGCGCCGTCATCACCGCCAGTTGCAGCGGGGTCGACAGCACATAGCCCTGACCGATCGCGGCAACCACCGTTTCACCCGGCGTCCACACAACGCCTTGGGTTGCCAGTTTCCATTCATGGCTGGGGATGATGCCGCGTTTTTCCCCTGGAATATCTATGCCCGTCACGTCGCCAAACCCCAGACGATAGGCCATTTCTTTAATACGCTGAATGCCGGTTTTTAGCGCCAGTTCATAATAGAACACATCACAGGAACGTTCCAGCGAGCTGACCACATTCACCCAACCATGGCCATCTTCAAGCCAGCAGTGAAATGTGGCATTGCCAAGCTCCATGCTTCCCGGACACCAATGCCGGCTGCGCTCATTGATGATCCCTGCCTCAAGTGCGGCCAGCGCCACCACCATCTTGAAAGTCGAGCCCGGCGCATAAAGCCCCGCCGTAGCCCGGTTCAAAAGGGGGTTCCTTGGATGCACATTCAACCGCTTCCAATCCCGCGTAAGAAGGCGGTCAGTGAACATATTGGGATCATAAGTCGGCGACGATACCATCGCGGCAATCTCGCCGGTTTTGACATCAATGACCACAACAGCGCCCGATTCCGGCGGCGTAATCCGGCCAAGACTGTCACGAAGCAACATGTTTTCGCCCGACGCCACATGTTGCTTTAACTCAACATCCCCAGCCAAAGCACGCTGCACATCAACGCTGCCCATATCCACCGGATCAGACTTGCCAACGCGCAGGATATCAGTCACATGCTGTTGCAAACCGATATCAAGAGCGAGGCGAACATCGCGCCCGGCACGCGGTTCAAAATCACGGAAAACGCGGATCGGCCGCCCACGGGCATTCACCTCAACCCGCTCATTCCCCGGTTCACCGCGCAACTCACTTTCAAGCGCATGTTCGACGCCAATCTTGCCAGTCGCAAGGTCGGGCAAATCAGCCAGCGCGCTGTTTTTCTCAATTTCACTAGTGGTTACAGGCGAGACATAGCCCGTAACATGCGCGGTCAACGCCCCTTGCGGATAAATCCGGCGAAGTGATTTCTGAAAGGTAACTCCGGGAAGATAGGCAGACCGGACAGACAGACGGGCCAGTTCGCGCTGGGTCAGGCGTTCCTTGATCAGAATCGGGCGGAATGACGGCCCCTTGCGATATTTTTTCAGCACCTCGGCAATGGTATCGTCGTCAAGATCAACGATCGCGGCGAGCTGTGCCAACGCCGTAACCATATCACCAGCATAAAGCGGCGTAATGTGCAGCATATAGGATTCCGCATTTCCCGCCAAAAGCCGCATTTCACAATCAACAAGACGGCCCCGTTTCGGCGCCACAATGCGAAGATCAAACTGGTTTTTATCGGAAAGCCGCTGGTACCGGTTATTCTGCGCAACCTGAAGCTGGTAGAGCCGCCCAGACAAAAAACTGGTGATCAACAGCATGCCGGTGCCAAGCAGAACCGTGCGCCGTGCAATAACGCGCCGGTTTTCCTTCTGTTTGATCTTTTTGCTCATTACGACGTCCGAAACCTGCCAAGCGCTGCATTAGCCGCGGTCATAATAACATAGCCAATCGGAAACAAAATCATTGTTACACCAACCTGAAAGAAAACAGGCGTTATTGCAGGAAACGCAAAATTAAGCGCTGCAAAAACCAACAGTTGAAACAGGATAACCGCCGCCGCAAAGATCGAAAATTCTAGCCAAATATCGCGAAAATCACTTTGAAGCAGTCTTTGGCGGCGGACATTCACCAAAAACACAACGGCAATATAGGCTGTTGCCCGCCCGCCAAGCAGGTCCGAGAACAGAATGTCACTGGTAATACCAATCGCAAAACCGGTGAACATCAGCACATATTTTTCGTAATGGAGGGCCACCCAGTAAAGAAAAATCAGCGAGAGCAGCGGCGTCGCACCGTAAAATGTCGGCCATAGCGCCAGCCCGCCCTCAAACATCGCCAGCATCATACCAACGACAATTATCAGGAACCTGATCGGCCAGTTTGACTCAAGCTCGGCCTTTTCGAAGAAACGACCGCGCCGCATCATTGCCGCTCACCCGATGCGTTCACACCCTCAAATAACCGCGATTCATCGGTTTCAGGAAGCGGTGTGTAATATTGCTCCAGCGCCAGATCGCCGGTATCAATCCCGTCCGTGCCGCCAACAAGGATGGACACATAGCTGAGGTGGCGCAAATCCACTGCCGGACGCACACGCACAAAATCATCGCGAACAAGATCAACCCGCCCAACCGGAACACCTGCCGGCAAAACGCCGCCATGCCCCGATGTCAGGACCAGCTCACCCACTTTTGGGGCAGCCTCTGCGGGAAGATATTCAAGAGTAAGAAACGGGCCATTTTTGCCGCTGGTAACACCCGGCCAAGATGATGATGCCAGAATAACCGGAATCTGGGCGTTGATATCACTGATCATCAGAACACGGGCATAGGTGGCGCCAACATCAACCACCATTCCGACCAGACCATCGGCCGTTACCACCGGATTGCCAGTCTGAATGCCCTGATCACTGCCGTTCGCCACCAACACAGTATGCGCAAAAGCACCGCCCGGTGCGGTCACCGCGCGCGCGGTCAATGGCGTGCGTCGGTCGGGCGAGACGGCGCCTGCCACGCTACGCAGCTGGCGGTTTTCACTTTCAAGAATTTCAGCCCGGCGACGCCAGCGTTTTAGAATACCGTTTTCCGCCTGCAACCGGACGTTTTCCGCGCGCAGCGAGGCGACGGTGCGAATTCCCTGCACCATCGTCTCGACTCCCCTGACGGGCGCCGATAACAGGTCAACGAGAGGTGCCGCAAAATCGCTTAAACCCATTCGAGCCGATCGCAAGGCTGAAAAATCAGCCTTGCCAAGAAAGATCAGCGAGAAACTGAAAACAACAAGCAGGGTATGCGCTATCCGTCGTTGCCTGATCTTTACTCTGTCAGACGCACGCATAAATCACCTGTCCGTTACGCCCCGATCAAGACATTGCGCAGTGTGCGGAGTTCTTCAAGGCAGCGCCCCGTTCCCAACGCAACACATGACAGCGGATCATCTGCCGCTGAAATTGGCAGACCGGTGGCATCACGAAGAACCCCGTCAATGTCACGAAGCAAGGCCCCGCCGCCCGTCATTACAATGCCTTTTTCGACAATATCGGCGGCCAGTTCGGGAGGTGCCTGTTCAAGCGCCATCTTCACCCCATCGACAATCTGGCGAACCGGATCAGAAATGGCTTCGGCAACCTGAGCTTCGGTAATGGTTATTTCTTTTGGAACACCATTGACCAGATCACGGCCTCGCACCTCAATTTTGATGCCAGTGGATTTTTCGGGCTTGCGTGCCACACCAATGCTTTTCTTGATCCGCTCAGCGCTAGCCTCACCAATCAACAGGTTATGCGTGCGGCGCATATAGGCAATGATGGCCTCGTCTATTTTGTCACCACCAACGCGAACCGAATGGGCGAAAACAATGTTGCCAAGCGACAAAATGGCAACTTCGGTAGTGCCGCCGCCAATATCAACAACCATTGATCCTGACGGTTCGGTGACCGGCAGATTGGCCCCGATAGCAGCTGCCATCGGCTCTTCGATAAGGAACACACGGCGTGCGCCGGCGGCCTCAGCGGATTCCTGAATGGCACGGCGCTCAACCGCGGTAGACCCGGAAGGCACGCAGATAATTACCTGCGGGCTGGAAAAGCTCAACCGGCCATTCACCTTGCGGATAAAGTGTTTGATCATTTCTTCGGCAACTTCAAAATCGGCGATCACCCCGTCAGCCATCGGGCGAATAGCGCGAATATTACCAGGCGTCTTGCCAAGCATCACTTTGGCTTCTTCGCCCACCGCCAGAACCTGCGTTCTGCCGCGAACTTCAGCCATCGCAACTACTGATGGCTCATCAAGGACAATGCCTTTACCCTTCACATAAACAAGGGTGTTTGCCGTCCCAAGGTCGATGCCAATGTCGGCGGTAAACATATCACGCACAGATTTAAACATTCTTAATCCCCCACACGGCCACAACGGTTTCTAGAACCGTCAAACGGCGACAAGGCAGTGTGTTCCTGTCGCCGTGACTTTTGTAACTGATAAATAGGGCGAAATCTAGTTCTTAGCCTTGTCGACCAAACGGTTTGCACCAATCCATGGCATCATCCCGCGAAGCTGCTCTCCAACTTGTTCGATATGGTGCTCACTATGGCGTCTGCGGGTGGCCTTAAAGTTGGTCTGGCCAACCTTGTTTTCCAGCATCCAGTCACGGGTAAAGCGGCCAGACTGGATGTCTTCGAGAACGCGTTTCATCTCGGCCTTTGTCTCTTCGGTGATGATCCGGGGCCCGGTGACATATTCGCCATATTCGGCAGTGTTCGAGATCGAATAATTCATATTGGCGATTCCGCCCTCATAAATCAGATCAACGATCAGCTTTACTTCATGCAGACACTCAAAATAGGCCATCTCCGGCGCATAGCCAGCTTCAACCAGTGTCTCGTAACCAGCCTTGATCAGTTCAACCAGACCGCCACAAAGAACGGCCTGCTCGCCGAATAGATCGGTTTCGCACTCTTCCTTGAATGTTGTCTCGATGATGCCAGAACGCCCGCCGCCAACAGCAGATGCGTAAGATAGACCAACATCATTGGCATTGCCCGACGCATCCTGATGGATGGCCAAAAGACAGGGAACCCCGCCGCCACGCGCATATTCAGAACGAACAGTGTGGCCCGGCCCTTTTGGTGCGATCATCACACAGTCAATGTCGGAGCGCGGCTCAATCAGATTGAAATGCACGTTCAGTCCATGGGCAAAAGCAATCGCCGCACCCGGACGGATGTTTGCAACAATCTCATCATGATAAATGTCTGCCTGCAACTCATCCGGAGTCAACATCATGATGAAATCGCCCCAAGCAGCAGCTTCGGCAACGTCCATGACTTTGAAGCCAGCCTCGGCGGCCTTTGCACGGCTGGATGAATCGGCGCGAAGGGCAACAGCCACGTCACTAACACCGCTATCCTTAAGATTGGCAGCATGGGCGTGGCCCTGACTACCATAACCGACGATCACAACCTTTTTCTTCTTGATCAGACCGACATCGGCATCACGATCATAATAGACTCGCATGGACAGTTTTCTCCTTTGTGGATGAGGCCGGTGACATGTGCGCCGCCGACCTGATTGAGACGCCCTATCTCTAGGTTTTGCGAGGCCCCGACATTGAGCCGGTGCCCGCAACTATAGACTCCGATTTTCCAACCTTAAATCACAGGTCGACAAAGCACTGGCCGATAAAGCCCTGGCCAATAAAGTATTGGCCGACAAAGCCCTGATTTATCTTGCCAGTAAATCTATCGAATTCCCGCGGCAAATGGCCGAAACCCCAGAACGCGCCACCTCAACCTCACCCAGCGAAAGCATCAGATCGATAAAGGCAGCGACCTTGGAAGAATTTCCAGTGACCTCAAATACAAAACTATTTAGCGTGCTGTCCAGTGTTCTTGCACGAAAGGTGTCAGCAATTCGCAACGCCTCAATCCTGTCATCCCCCGTGTTGATGATTTTAACCAGCGCCAGTTCGCGCTCAATCGTAACATTATCCTCGGTCAGGTCGCGTACCGAATGAATGGGCACCAGTCTGGCCAATTGGGCCTTGATCTGTTCGATTACCATTGGCGTGCCGCTGGTTACGATCGAAATGCGCGACAGGCTTTTGGCCTGATCGGTTTCCGCAACGGTTAGACTTTCGATGTTATAACCACGCCCGGAAAACAGGCCAATCACGCGCGCCAGAACCCCCGGTTCATTATCAACGAGAACCGAAATGATGTGCCGTTCGATTTCTTTTGAATCAGCCATATGTCTTATTTTCCTAATTAAGCCGGGATATTTTTAAGCCGGGATAAGAGCCAACCAGACTTATGATCAGACTAGCACCATACCTTCTTCAGAGACCGGCTTTTCTGCCTGATCTTCGGGGCCAAGCAGCATATCATTATGCGCCGCGCCTGACGGGATCATCGGAAAGCAGTTTTCCTCTTTTGCCACCCGGATATCGGCAATGACCGGCCCCGGTGTTTCCAGCATCTGCGTAATCACATCATCCAACTGATCCGCCTCTTGCGCAACCAGGCCAGTCATGCCGAACGTATCGGCAAGCTTGACGAAATCGGGAAGCGACTGGCTGTAGGATTCGGAATAACGCCCGCCATGGATCAACTCCTGCCATTGGCGAACCATCCCCATCCATTCATTGTTGATGATGAACATCTTTACCGGCAGATTATATTGCGCCAGCGTTGACAGTTCCTGCATATTCATCATGAATGACGCCTCGCCAGCGATGTCAATCACCAGCGCGTCAGGATGCGCAACCTGCACCCCCATGGCCGACGGCAAACCATAGCCCATGGTGCCAAGCCCGCCCGAAGTCATCCAGCGGTTCGGCTTATTGAAATCAAAATACTGCGCCGCCCACATCTGATGCTGACCGACCTCGGTCGTCACATAAACATCGTGGTCTGCGGTACGCTGGCACAAATGTTTGATCGCGTGCTGCGGCTTGATGATTGTGCCGGTCTGATGAAAGCGCAAACAATCGCGCCCCCGCCATTGTTCAATCTGGGCCCACCATTTATCCATCGACGATTTTTTTGGCTTGAAGGATCGTGCCTTCATCTCGGCAATCAGAGCTTCCAGAATTTCGCAAGCATCGCCAATCACGGCCAGATCAACCTGAACATTCTTGTTGATCGATGACGGATCAATATCACAGTGAATTTTTGTCGAATTGGGAGAAAAACCACTGATCAATCCGGTCACGCGGTCATCAAAACGCGCGCCGATATTCAGCATAACATCACAGCCATGCATCACCAGATTGGCTTGATAGGTGCCGTGCATTCCCAACATGCCCAGAAAATGCGGATCAGACGCCGGTAGTGCGCCAAGCCCCATCAGGGTCAGCGTTGTCGGCCAGCCAGTCATATGCGTTAACTCGGTCAGCAGCGCAGAGGCGCGCGGCCCCGCATTAATGATTCCGCCGCCACCATAAATAACCGGGCGTTCAGCGCGCATCATGATATCAACCGCCGCCTTAATCGCCTCAGGATTAGGCGCAGTCGGTGGGTTATAACGCGCCGTCGCAGCTTTGCGGATAGGCGTGGCCGTGCCATCAGAGTGCGAGGCATCAGAATACGGTGCATCCTTCATCAAAATGTCTTTTGGCAAATCAATCAGCACTGGTCCGGGGCGCCCTGTACAGGCCACATGAAAAGCCTCAATCACCGTTGTCTGAAGTTTTTCTGCTTCCTTGACCAGATAATTATGCTTGGTACAGGCGCGGGTAATGCCGGTGGTGTCGGCCTCTTGAAACGCATCGTTCCCAATTAAATGCGTTGGCACCTGCCCGGTCAAACACACCACCGGAACAGAATCCATCAACGCGTCAGTCAAACCGGTTACCGCGTTTGTCGCGCCGGGCCCTGACGTTACCAGAACAACCCCTGTCTTGCCGGTTGATCTTGCATACCCTTCGGCTGCGTGCACAGCAGCCTGCTCATGCCGGACAAGGATGTGCCTGATCTTATTATTTTTGAACATCGCATCATAGATTGGCAGGACCGCACCGCCCGGATAGCCGAACATAACCTCGACGCCCTCATCCTCCAGTGCCTTTAGAAGCACCTCTGCACCCGGCATGATAGCCTGGGGCCCTATCTGTGCCGGCGGCATATCTGATCCGGTTTGCCCAGATTGACGGGTGTGTTCAGCGGGAGTAGGGGCGGATTTAGGCATCTGTCTATCCTTTTACCATAACCTTAATTATCGACTACTTAACAATCGGCTAACTTAACTATCGGCTGACTTGACTATTGGCTGACTTGACTTTCGGCCATAAAATTTACCATTGACCTGTTGGCGGCCTTATTCGCCAGATCAAAAGCGCCAGCCCATCTCAGGACGGCGCCAAAAAACCGGAATGAAAATAAAAATATCGGGTTCTCTTCCCCGATTTCAACCTGTTATACAGCAGTGTAAACTATATGGTCAACTAGAATTTGACAGAATTGAAAAGATTTCGACCATGTTTCTTTTCGAATATTTCTCTAAAATAGAGTAATTCGCACGAAAATTATGTCGAAGCCATGTAAATTGCCTTTTGGCATAGTGCCGACTATCACGGCAGGCAAGTTCGATAGCGCGGTCACGGTCGATCTCGCCCTTTTGCATCGCAATAATTTCCCGAACGCCAAGCGCCTTCATCACCGGCAGGCCCGGATCCAGTTGGCGCGCAGCAAGCCGCATCACCTCATCAACCGCGCCCTCCTCCATCATCCGGACAAAGCGGGCATTAATCGCCGCATACACATCTTCACGCCGAGGGGTGAGCGCAATAGTCACGGCATCGCCCTTAAATGCCCCGTGATGCGGGTCATTCTGCCAATCACTGATAGGCCGGCCTGTTGCGCGCAACACGCCCATCGCGCGCACCAGACGCTGGCTATCGCCGTCAAACAGCCTGTTGGCGGTAGCCGGGTCGGCTTTGCCAAGCTCGGCGCGAAAGACAGCCCCGCCCTGCGCGCTAAGCTGGGCCCTGACAACGGCGTGAATTTCCTGCGGCACATCCGGAATTGGTGCGATTCCCATCAACCCTGCCTTTAGATACATGCCGGTCCCGCCGACGATAATCGGCACCCTGCCACGGCGCCGCGCTTCATCCATAGCTGCTGCCGCATGTTTCAGCCACCACGCCACCGAAGCCCGCACCCCCCCGTCAACGCTGCCATAGAGACGGTGCGGGACGCGGACTTCATCATCCTCACCGGGACGCGCGGTAACGATGCGAAGATCATTATAAAGCTGCATCGAATCTGCGTTGATCACCACCCCGTTCAATGCCTGTGCCAAGGCCAACGCAAGCCCTGACTTGCCTGCCGCAGTAGGACCAGCGATCATCAGATAGCGCCCAGCATTGATGACAGCGCGCATGGCGCTGACGTCTTTGCCAAAATCAATGCCTTCCGGCGCTACCGTTCCTGCTTTAGATTTAGTGCGCATTATTTTTTCTGGATGCTCAGTCATCTTGCTCTATGCTTTGTCCCTGTTGCCCACATGGACAGATCAAAGGTAGCTGCACTATGCATCAGGTTGCTGTTTTTTCAAGCTCATCCGACATTACCGCATCTTCAGGCGTTAATCTGGAAGTTGTGGCCGGTTTGGTCCGCACTACCCAGCTTGCAGACTTCCCGGTAACCTGTCTTGGCGAGGAGAACGCCTATGAGATCGCAATCCCCGATGGTTTAATCGAAGATAGCACGCATCAGGATACATTGCTGACCTCACTTAGGCAGCCAGCAGACACGCGGTCAATCGACGTCAACCTTGTGCCCGGCAATAACCGGCGTAAGAAACTGCTGATTGCTGATATGGACAGCACGATTATCACCGGAGAATCGCTGGATGATATGTCACAGCTGGCAGGGATGGCCGAAAAGATTTTCCCCATCACCCGGCGCGCAATGCGCGGTGAGTTAGATTTTGAAGAAGCGCTGGATGCCCGTCTAACCCTGCTGGCCGGACAGCCTGAAAGCCTGATCGCGGCCGCGCTTGATCAAGCTGAACTGACCGCCGGTGCCAAAACGCTGGTTGCCACAATGCGCGCCAATGGGGCGTTTTGTTATCTGGTATCGGGCGGCTTTACCGCGATTACCGGCCCGATCGCAGAACAATGCGGGTTTCATGATCATCAGGCAAATATTCTGGAAGTGCATAACGGAGCGCTAATGGGACGCGTTAAAAAGCCCGTTCTGGACAGCGATGCCAAGGCAGGATTTCTGACGCAATACTGCAAGGAACATAGCCTGACGCCCGATGACGCCGCCTGTATTGGCGACGGTGCAAACGATTTGGCAATGCTAAGCATGGCGGGATACGGTGTTGCCTTTAAGGGCAAACCACTGTTACGCGCCAAGGTCAGGCTGCAGCTAAACCACACGGATTTGACCGGGCTTTTATTCCTGCAAGGCTATCATGCAGAAGAATTTGCCTAATCTGAAATGATACAAAAAGGGGCAGCGTCATTCCGACACCGCCCCCTTTTTTAAGACCGGCCCCCTTTTATAAGACCGGCCCTTTGTTAAGTTTTGGTCAGGCTATCCACCTGGCCGCCTGCATCACTCCTCGACAAAGCCGATTTGAACAAAGCGTTCGCGGCCTTCGCGCTCAATCAGCAACAGCACACCGGCACGGCCAGCCTCCAGTGTTTCCTCAATCGATTTGGCAAGGTCACCGGCGCTTTCCACGCGGCGTTGGCCGAATCTGCGGATAATATCACCCGGTACCAGCCCTTTTTCTGCCGCCGGACTACCGTCAATAACTTCGGTGACTACCACGCCGGTAAGCGTTTCATCGAGGCCCAGCTTTTCGGCAAGTTCGGCGCTCAGATCCTCAACCGAGAATCCCAGCCTGCCAAAGCTCTGCTTGTCACCTTTTGGCTCTTCGCCAACCAGACCGACGAGCTCGGCCTTTTCCAACTCGCCAAGCGTGACTTCAACTGTCATCTGCTTACCGCCCCGGAAAACCTCAACCTTAACCGTCGTTCCAATATCGGTTTCCGCTACGATCCGCGGCAAATCCCGCATTCGCTCAATGGGCTTGCCGTCAAAGCTCAGGATAACGTCTCCCGGCTCAAGACCGGCCATATCGGCGGGGCTTTTCTCGTTGACCGAACTAACCAGCGCGCCGCCAGCATCATCAAGACCAAGAGTGCCGGCAATATCCGGCGTTACCTCTTGAATAAAGACACCAAGCCAGCCACGCCGCGTTGTGCCATATTCGGAAAGCTGGGCGGCAACGCGCTTTGCCAGATTGGACGAGATCGCAAAGCCAATGCCAACCGACCCGCCAGATTGCGAGAAGATTGCCGTGTTGATGCCGATAACTTCGCCCTCAACATTGAACAAAGGTCCGCCCGAATTACCGCGGTTGATCGAAGCATCAGTCTGGATAAAATCGTCGTAAGGCCCATTGCCAATATCACGGCCACGCGCCGAAACAATTCCGGCTGTTACCGTTCCGCCGAGTCCAAACGGGTTGCCAATAGCCAGAACCCAATCGCCAACACGAAGCTCATCAGAATTACCAAACGAGACCGCGCTAAGCTCGGTTTCGCCCGGATCGATCTTCAAAACAGCAATGTCAGTCTTTTGATCCTGCCCCAGAACCTTGGCGACAAAACTGGTCTCATCGGCAAGGGTTACCGTGATTTCTTCGGCATTTTCAATTACATGAAAGTTTGTGACCACAATTCCGCTGGCCTCAACGATAAAGCCGGACCCCAGCGAGGCGGTGCGACGTTTGCCCCTGTTCTCACCAAAGTTTTTGAAAAACTCTTCAAAAGGTGAGCCCGGCGGAAATTGCGGCATTTCCATCCCTTGGCCATCATTCACGATGGTGGTTGTCGAAATATTAACAACCGCAGGGGACAGACGCTCAACTTGATCTGCAAAACTGTCAGGCCGCTCGCCTGCCACGGCACCAAATGCCATAAACACAACGACGCAGCTGGCAAGAGCGGGTCTTGTCATCTGTCTAGCGCTGTTTGCAAGGGGACGAAATAACGTCATTAACATTGGATATGATCTCCTGACAGATGATACTTAATAACAAACGGGACTGAAAAGCTAACGGGGGCAAAAGACCGCCCCCGCCGCATGTTTTGACTAGACACTTTTATGACCAATAACCATGACCAAAAAAGGGCAAAGATATGTCTATTTTTATTCGCCGCCGTTTTTATCCTTGAAGAACCGGAAAAAGCTGCTGTTCGGCGAAAGAACCATCGATGTGCCGGTATCGGTCATCGATTTGCGATATGCCTCCATCGAACGATAGAACGCAAAGAACTCAGCATCTTGACCGAAACTGTCGGCATAAATCTGAATTGCCAGCGCATCACCTGCACCGCGCGCTTCCTGCGATGTACGTTGAGCTTCGGAAATAATCACGGTCCGGGTTTTTTCGGCGTCGGCGCGAATTTTTTGCGCTTCTTCCTCACCCGTTGCGCGGAATTCCTTGGCTTCCCGCTCACGCTCAGACTTCATCCGGTTAAAGATGTTCTGGC
>CALLKZ010000080.1:0-17306 GCA_938082345.1 uncultured Alphaproteobacteria bacterium | reverse complement strand
TCAGGATACAGCGTGCCTTGAGCCAAAAAGGCAGCGCCTTCGATTTTGGCTGCCTCTTCTTCAAAAACCTCAATAAAACTGGCACCGATAACCTTGCGCTTGGCTTCAGGATCGCTAACCCCATCCAGACGCCCCAAAAACAACTCCGACGCATCGCGGTGAATCAACGGGATATTGTAATGATCACCAAATAGCGCCACCACCTCGCCCGCCTCACCCGCGCGCAACAACCCATGATCGACAAATACACACGTCAACTGATCGCCAATCGCCTCATGAATCAGCACCGCAGCAACCGAGGAGTCAACCCCGCCGGACAAGCCGCAGATCACGCTACCTTTGCCAACCTGAGCGCGGATTGCGGCAATCGCACGGGCGCGGTATGCCGTCATCGACCAACTTCCCGAACACCCGCAAACACCCAACGCAAAGCGCGACAGCAGCTTGGCGCCATCCTCGGTATGAACAACTTCGGGATGAAACTGCACCCCATAATAACGGCGGTCATCATCGGCGACGACAGCGAAAGGCGCGCCCTCAGATGTGGCAACAACGCGAAAGCCGGATGGCAAGGCAGCAACATGGTCGCCGTGACTCATCCAGACTGTGCGCTGTGATCCGGCCGGCCACACCCCGTCAAACAACGCGCAATCATCGGTGATGGAAAGCGCAGCCCGGCCAAACTCACGGCGCGTACTAGGGTCAACTCGCCCGCCAAGCTGTTGACACATTGTTTGCTGGCCATAACAGATGCCCAACACCGGAACACCAAGGTCAAAAACGCTTTGCGGTGCGCGCGGCGTATCCGCCATCGCCACAGAATTCGGACCACCGGACAAGATAATCCCGCGCGGTGCAGCTTTGGTGATACGCGCCGGGTCCACCGTGCAGGGCAGAATCTCGGTATAAACGCCAGCTTCACGAAGGCGGCGCGCAATCAGCTGGGTGACCTGCGAGCCAAAATCAATGATCAGAATCGTATCATGTTGCGCTGAAGCATTCATCGCTCTTTTATCCTATATCTGCCCAGCTTCCCACCAACTGGTTGTCCAAAATATACCCGGTAAGCCCCCCTACCTGAATATGATTTTTTCATTAGCGAAGTTTTGTTTGCAGAACCGCCATGAAAAATCCATCAGTGCCATCACGCTGAGGAAGCAACCGGAGCATTCCATTTTGCACCGGAGGACAGGCATCACCGCCAATCACCTCTTTCCAGATTTCGGTAATATCGGCAATTTCCAGATCACTGCCTTCGCTCAGAACACGGTCAATCTGCGCCTCACCTTCGCTTCGCAAAACCGAGCAGGTAATGTAGATAATGCGCCCGCCAGGGGCAACCATGGCCCGCGCCCGGTCTAACAGCGACGCCTGCAATTCCTGCATCGAGGCCAGCGTTTGGGCGCTGCACCGCCAACGGGCATCAACCTGACGCCGCCAGGTTCCCGACCCACTGCAAGGCGCGTCAATCACCACCCTGTCAAATTTGCCGCGATACCGTTTCACGCCCCATTGCCGGGCAACGGCAACGCGCTCAATATTATGAATTCCCGCCCGCCGAATGCGCACCGCACCGCGCTCCAACCGTTCGGCATCGCTATCCAGGGCCACAATGCGCCCGCGATTTTCCATTTCCGCCGCCATCACCAGCGATTTGCCAGCCGCCCCGGCGCAGATATCAGCAACCTGCATTCCCGGACGCGCATCACATAGCAACGCTGTGATCTGCGAGCCCTCATCCTGAATTTCAAAAAAACCTTCGCGGAACTCGAGTAAATCTTCGGTTCGGCTGCGTTTCTCAAAGCGAATACCAAGCGGGGATAAAGGTGTCATATGACATTTGATGCCGCGTCCGGCCAGTTTTTCACGAAGTTTGCGCCGGTCGCGCATCTTCAGCTTATTGAGGCGGATATCAGTGGCCGCCTCGCCCAGCATGGCGGCAAGCTCATCCTCCAGCAAATCGCCCAGCGCCGCGCCCGCATCAGCAAACAGATGCTCAGGCCATTCCAGACGAACAACAACCGGCATTTCGGCATCATCCAGCGTGCGGCCCATCAACGCTTTTATCAGGCTAATCTCATCTTCGCTCAAGGGGTCCGGCACATGCTTGCCATCGCCGCTGAACATCGCCGTGACATCTTCATCGGACATGCCTTCACACAGCATTAATGCAGCCAGTACCAGCGTCCGCCCCGAGACATCCTTATTCAATGCGGTCAGATGCCATGACAGGCGGGCGATGGCGCGGTGAATGGTCCAGAACAGCGCGCTGATGGCCTGACGGTCGCCCGATCCGGCATAGCGCCTGCGTTGCAAACCACGGCGTAATACCGCCCCTCCGGCAACGCCGTCTGGGGCCTCACAAAACAGGTCGATTACGGCGGCTATTCGGGCTGCTGGGGTCATTTATTGCTACAAACTAATCAGCCGCGCGGCCGATAATTCGGCTCTTCACGGGTGATGGTTACATCATGAACATGGGATTCCGAAAGCCCGGCCCCGGTGATCCGCAAAAAGCGGGCATTTTCTTTCAGCTCTGCGATACTGGCATTACCGGTATATCCCATCGCCGCCTTCACCCCACCAAGAAGCTGGTGCAATACAGTTTCCACCGGCCCTTTATACGGCACCTGACCCTCAATACCCTCAGGAACGAGTTTTAGAGGCTGGGAGACCTCTTCCTGAAAATAACGATCAGCCGAGCCGCGCGCCATCGCCCCGGTTGATCCCATGCCGCGATAGGCTTTGTATGAACGTCCCTGATGGAGATAAACCTCACCCGGGGTCTCGTCAGTGCCCGCCAATAGCGAGCCAATCATCGCAGCATCGCCGCCCGCCGCCAGTGCCTTGGCCAGATCACCCGAATATTTAATTCCGCCATCTGCAATCACCGGTACATTTTGGGCATGGCAAACCTCAGCGGCATCCATAATCGCGGTCAGCTGCGGAACACCAACGCCCGCCACCATCCGCGTCGTGCAAATTGACCCGGGGCCAATACCAACCTTAACCGCATCAGCTCCGGCATCAATCAGGGCGCGCGCGCCGTCACCCGTTGCGACATTGCCGCCGATAACCTGAACATCATTGGACAATTTACGCACCGTCGTAACCGACGATAAAACACCTTCGGAATGCCCATGTGCGGTATCAACAACAACCACATCAACACCGGCATCAATAAGTGCCTCGGCCCTGGCAACACCTTCAGGGCCAGCCCCCGTAGCCGCTGCAACCAGAAGACGTCCGGCGTTATCCTTGGCCGCCATCGGATTGCTTTGCGCCTTTTCCATATCTTTGACCGTAATCAGACCAATGCAACGGTTTTGAGCATCAACAACAACCAGCTTTTCAATGCGGTGCTCATGCAACAGTTTTTTCGCATCATCCTGTGTTGATGTTTCGCGCGCAGTAATCACATCGCGCGTCATCAGATCAGCAACTTTCTGAGATTTATCAATGGCAAAACGAACATCCCGGTTGGTCAGAATACCAACCAGCTTGTGCGGACCGTTGCCAGCCCCATCAACAACCGGAATGCCGCTGATCGAATGCGCCGCCATTAATTCCAGCGCCTCGCCAAGTTCGCGGTCTGGAGTGATTGTCAGCGGGTTCACCACCATCCCCGATTCGAATTTTTTGACCCGGACAATTTCGGCAGCCTGCGCCTCAACCGACATGTTCTTATGGATGACACCAATGCCGCCGGCACGTGCCATCGCGATGGCCAGCCTATGCTCGGTCACCGTGTCCATCGCTGCGGAAAGCAGCGGAATGTTCAAATTGATGGTACGCGTTAGCCGCGTCGACGTGTCGGTTTGCGCAGGTAGTATTGCCGAGCGCGCCGGCTCAAGCAACACGTCATCAAAAGTCAAAGCTTCACGAATTTTCATGGACCGCCTTCCGTATATCCGGTGGCGCGGCACTATAACTGAGGGGGGACGGCAAAGATAGTCCCTAAATAGGAGAAAACCCGCCTTTTGACGATGGTAGCGCCCTATCATCGGGCACGTTTTCAGCCTCGTCATTTTCTGGATTTTTGCCGGCACCCTCAGGGGGGGCATCACCGCGATACTCGCCGTGTGCATCAGCAAAATCACCCCATCCGGCCCGGCCATGAAATCCGGTTGCCAACACATAGCTTTCAACCGATTCCTGACGACTGGCCAAAGGTTTCACATGGCGCACGGTGGCGAAGTTATTCTGCATCACCGCAAGCAGCGACTTTTCAGCACCGCCGCGAAAACATTTTGCCAGAAAGAATCCATCCGGCTTCAACACCTCCAGCGCAAAGGCAAGTGCCTCTTCCAATAGCGCGGTGGTACGAAGATGGTCGGTCGGCCGGTGTCCCGTCGTTGCCGCCGCCATATCACTTAGCACCGCATCTGCCGTGCCGCTGATGGCTTCGCGCACTTGCTCTAGAAGGACGGGGTCAGTCATGTCACCGAGGATAATTTCAGCCCCGCCAACCGGATCCGTCTCCAAAAGATCAATTCCGACAAGTTTGGCACCGCCCTTGCCAAACCGGATCTTTTCAGCGGCAACCTGCAACCAGCCTCCCGGCGCGCATCCAAGATCAACAACGGACATGCCTGCCTGCAGCAATTCATACCGCGCATCAATCTGTTCCAGTTTCAAAGCCGCGCGCGAGCGATAGCCGCGTGATTTTGCTTCTGCAACAAACGGATCATTCAACTGACGGGTCAACCAGCGTTGCGATGACGGCTTGCGCCCCCGCATTTTTTTGGGTTTGCGCGTCAGGCCGGCATCGCTGCGGTAACTTCGACCTGACGAGCCTTTGGGTGCAGGCCTGCCGGCGGGTTTTCTAACCATCTTTATCTTCCTGCAAAACACAAGTACTAGGAACACTTGTTGACCGGGTGAAAACATAGCATAGACTGTTAAGAGCCTTGCGCCAAATGATTGCAGGCGATACCACAGTTTCTATGATTTAGCTCAGTTCCTATGATTTAACTCAGTTCCTATGATTTAATTCAGCAACACCATATCTCTTTCAACGCGTTGTAATAAATAGTCGCTTAGTGTCCGCGGTACTGAATTCGGTTTCAGGCTATTTGTGGCACGCTGACTTTTTGGACTCTATCACCCCTATGACCTTCCCCACCTTAAATTGGCGCGACCATCTTGCCGAAAACCTGCGTCTTGCAATGCCGTTGATTGTGGGACAGCTGGCGACGATCGGCATCTGGACCAGTGATGTGTTGGCGATGGGCCAGATTGACAGTGACAGTCTTGCTGCCGGCGCGCTGGCGACGCGTTATTTCCAGCCGATATTTTTCCTCGCCATTGGTATTTCATTGGCGGTGGGTCCGCTTATCGCTCAGGGGCTTGGCGCGGGTGATGACCGGCAAATCCGACGCTCATTTCGCCAAGGGATGATCATTGCGTTCACCTTAGGGATGCTGACGATTCCGCTGCTGTTCGTTGCCGAACCGGTGTTAATCACGCTTGGACAGGATCCTGAACTGTCGCGCCTGACCAAACCGTTTTTGTTTTGGACCAGCTTTGGTCTTCCGTTCATGTTTCTGACCTTTGTATTGCGACAATTCCTGATTTCGTATCAACGCCCTATGCCACAAGTTATCGCCATGTTAATCGCGCTGGCGGTCAATGTGGGGCTGAATGAAATTCTGTCCAAAGGGGCCGGGCCCATTCCGGCGATGGGACTTGGCGGGATAGCGCTGGGAACGTCAATTGTTTACTTCCTGCTGTGCGTTGGACTGATCGGCTATATCGCTAACAGTTCACCCTTTCGTGAGAGTAAACCCTTCCAGCGGCTTTGGCTGATGGATTGGGACATCACATTTCGGGTGCTGAAAATCGGGGTTCCGATCGGCCTGACGATTGTTGCCGAGACGGGCATGTTCATTGCTGCTGCGCTGCTGATCGGTCTTTATGGAACTGCTTCGCTTGCCGCTATCAGCATTGCCAACCAGATTGCCGCCGTGGCCTTTATGATTCCTATTTCGATGGCACAGGCTGGCATGGTTAGGATTGGTAATTATGCAGGCGCCGAGGATAGACAGAATCTGTTTAAAAGTGCCACCGCCACCATGACGCTGGCACTTAGTGCATGTACACTGACCATGATCATTTTGCTGATTTGGCCAGACGCGATGATCCGTATGTTCATTCAGCCGAGCGACTCATTATTCGCCGATGTGCAGGCGTTGGCGATACCGATGCTGCTGCTGACCGCGCTTTTTCAGATACCTGACGGCGTTCAGTCGGTCGCGCTGGCGATATTACGCGGCATTAATGATACGAAAATTCCGGGTATTATTGCCATCGGCTGTTTCTGGATTACCGGCGTTGGCGCTGGCGCGATTGCCGGATTTACCCTTGGCATGGGCCCGATTGGGGTCTGGGGCGGCGTTACCTTTGGTCTATTTGTTGCGTCAGGGGTGTTGACCATCCGCATGCGAAAAGCCATGCGCCGGATTAAAGATGGCGGCCAAATCCTTATGGCATGATTTTCAGGGGATGATTTTCAGGGCATGATTTTCAGGGCATGATTTTCAGGGGATGGGCCCTATCCGGACGGATTATTGCTCTTGCCCAGAATCTACTCCAATACCTAAACATATATTGCGTTCGGCACAGGCCTTGCAGGGTATGTGGCCCGGGCGGGGGAGATCAGCCAAGCAAATCTGCGCTAAACGCTTTTTGTTTCCTGAAAAAGAAAGTGCAGATTTTACATAGTTTATTTTATTTTGAATGATATGAATTTAGAACCATGTTTCTGACTGGCCCTTATTCACATCACAAACCCAAAATAGAATAGTTTTTTGACAAAAAACGACAGCATAGATAATGATGATCCGGCGGCCTGCGACCTTGCACAAAAGCTGGTTGTCGGGGCCCCTCGCCCCCTTGCATCGCAAGACCCGCTTTTGAAAGACCTTCAGGAATGGGCAGGCTCTCTTCCCGCGCTTGCCGGTTTGGAGGCGGCGCGGTTGCTTCCCCGATTTCTGATACATTCACGGCATCTTCAAGCTCTTGCCCGCCAGCATGAAGACGCTCTTGCCAGCATCCTGTCGGGCGATGGCGAGCAGATTATGCGCGCAGCGATCACCGAATTGGATCAGACCAGCACCGACGAGACGGCCAATGATGAGATCATGATGGCAGCAATCAGACGGCTGCGTCAGCGCAGCGCGTTGACAGTGGCCTTATCCGATATCGCCTGTATCGCGGGAATGACAGACCAGATGCGCTGGTTGAGCGATGCCGCTGATGCCGCGTTGAATGCCAGCGTCCGCTTTTTGTTTTTGCAAGCCGAGCGGCGCGGATTGCTCTCGGGATTTGCCCGCACGCCTGAAACCCCCGCCCCGCATGCAGATATGCCCCCGATTTCAGACATGAACAGATGCGGGTGGGTCATTCTGGCACTTGGCAAGCTTGGTGCCCGCGAGTTGAATTATTCCTCGGATGTGGATTTGATTGTGCTTCATGATCCAGTGGCAAACCCGCTGGTAGAACCCGAAACAAGCCAGCGTTTCTATGTTGAGATGACGCGTGCGCTGGTGCGACTATTATCAGCGGTGACGCGGGATGGCATTGGCTGGCGGGTTGATCTTCGCCTGCGCCCGGATCCGGGTGCCACCGCGGTCAGCATCCAAAAGGACGCCGCCATTGGCTATTATGAATCCATTGCCCGAACTTGGGAGCGCGCGGCCTTTATCCGCGCCCGTCCGGTGGCAGGGGATCTGGCGCTTGGCGCTCAGTTTCTAGCCGATATTCAACCGTTTATCTGGCGGCGCAATCTTGATTATACGGTTCTGGACGATATGCAAACAATGCTGCAACGCCCGGCGTTTGTTCCCGGATGGACCGGCTTTAATCTGAAAACCGGGCCAAACGGCATTCGTAGCATTGAGTTTTTCACCCATGTTTTGCAGCTTGTTGGCGGCGGCCGGCTTGCCGCATTGCGCCAACCCAGCACCCTGCCCGCCCTTGATGCACTGGCCGAGGCTGATTGGATCACCCAGCGCCAGCGCGAAACGCTATCAACACTTTATCATGCGTTGCGACAAGTCGAACATCGCCTGCAAATGCTGGCCGATGCCCAGACGCATTCATTGCCTCGCAGCGAGAGTGATATTGATGAATTTGCCCAGTTTCTAGGACATGAAAATAAAGATGAGTTTCTAGCTGCGCTTGGCACCACGCTGGATGTTGTCGGCGCGCATTGCACCCACCGCCTGTTTGATGGCATGAACCGCGCCGCCATGACCGATGCGCCGCCGCTGGAAAATGAGGAGATGTTTCAGGAATGGCTGGCGTCTAAAGGGTTCAAGCGGCCCGCAGATATTAGTGCCATTCTGTCCGGCTGGATGGCTGGCCGAATTGCGACGACGCGCGGAGAAAGAGCGCGCAGTTTGCTGACGCGGATGATGCCCAATATTCTGGTTCAACTGGCGAGCGCGGTGTCTCCAGATGAATGTTTTGCTGCCTTTGCCGGCTTTGTCGAAGGGCTTCCAGCCAGCGTTCAAATCTTTTCTCTTCTTGACCATAACCGTGATCTTGGCCGCCTTCTTGGTGATATTCTGGTACTCTCGCCGCGGCTTGCCCGCCAGCTTCGCCGTCATCCGATTCTATTTGACCTTGTTCTGTTTGATGATTTCTTTGCCGCGCTGCCTGATGCTACCGGATTTGAGGAGATGCTTCGCGCTGACATTAAGGATCAGCCAACCGAATTGGCGCTCGATACGATCACAAGGTTAACGCGCGAACGGCGGTTTCGCGCCGAGGTTCAAACCTTAAGCGGGGTTGCTGATACCGGCGGCCTTGGCCGGGCACTTTCGGATACGGCCGATGCGGTAATCCGCGTGATAACTGATCTGGCGCGCAGCGATATGGAGCGCCGCCATGGCAGGATCGAGGGTGATTTCTTTGTTTTGGGGCTGGGCCGACTGGGTGTGGGCGACCTGACGGCAACATCTGACCTTGATCTGATTTTTGTCTGGGATGCAAGCGGCGGCGTGAAATCAGACGGCACTCGCCAGCTGGAGGCCAGCACCTATTTCACCCGTTTGGCACAAACGCTGGTCAACTGGCTTGGCGGGGCGACGGGGGAAGGCAGCTTGTTCACCATCGACGCACGCCTTCGTCCTGACGGGGAAAAAGCTAATCTGGCAGTATCGCTGTCCCGGATGGCCGAATATTATCAAAATGAAGCATGGCTATGGGAAAAGCTAGCCTTGGGTAAAGGGCGTCTGATCAATGACATAAACAACGCCCCAAAAATCATCCGCGTGGTAGAGGACGCACTAGCATCCCCGGTCCCACTGGCCGATGTCAGCGCTGCGCTTGCCGATATGCTGGCGCGACTTCGATCCAGCTATGGTCCGGCGCAGGACTGGCAGTTACGCCACCTGCCGGGCGGCATTGGTGAACTCGACCTTCTTATTCAGGGAATGAGGATGATCAATGCTGACTTATTCACCAAAACAGGGTTTTCTGGTGAGGCCATTCTGCAAACGCTTGCCGATAATGGCCGTATTGGCGATGAAGATGCCGCCATGCTGCTGGAAATACAGACCCTTTTCGCTCAACTCCAGCATAATTTGCGTTTGGTTAACGGCGGTGTTGGCGGCGATTTGGACTTGCTGGCAACCCAAGCGGTACAGTTTGTTCTACATGCCTGTGACAGCCCTGATCAGGAGACCTTGAATGCAAGGCTAAAGGCGATGCGCGGCCATGTGGAGGCGCTTTTTGAACGCCAGTTTCCAGTATAATTCATCGCACAATACCCGAAAAAACACCATTATCGTCAAAACGACTCATTTTCGGAAAATTTGGAACAGACGAAGCAGGTTTTTGGCGTCTATCAGAGCGAAACAGCAAAAGCTGTTAGTTTGAACTCCTAAAAAAAACATAATAGCGCTTCCGGACCGCTGGCAACCACCAGAACCGAGCCATTGAAGGACCTGTAGATCTGCCATGCTGAGATCCGCTGCTGCATCTTGGACACTGTTTTTTGGCCTGTTGCTGATCATGGCTGGCAATGGGCTACAGGTCGTTCTGCTGGGTATTGAGGCTAAAACCGCTGGCTTTTCCGACATTACCACCGGCTTTGTTATGGCCGGGTATTTTCTGGGTATTTTTCTGGGTTCGATACTGGTGCCAAAATTGCTGGATAATGTCGGGCATGTGCGCGTATTTGGTGCGATGTCGGCACTGGCATCGGCGGCGGTGCTGATTATTGCCGGCTTTGAATTACCGTTGCTCTGGGCGCTGATGCGTATTCTGACAGGCTTTAGCTTTGCCGGAATGTATATCGTTTGTGAAAGCTGGCTGAACGATAAATCAACGAATGAGACGCGCGGTCAAATGCTATCGCTTTATATGATTGTCTCGATGGGGGGAATGGGCGCCGGGCAGATGTTGATCGGCTTTGGCGGAAACAGCAATATCGGTTTGTTCCTGCTGGCATCGGTGATGGTGTCGGTGGCAGTGGTTCCGGTGCTGCTGACCGCCGGATCAGCACCAGGATTTGAAGAGCCCGAGCGCATGAGCATTCGCCGCCTCTTTCAGATATCACCGCTGGCAGTCATCGGGCTCAGCATTAACGGTGTCGCGGTGGCAATGCTGTTTGGCATGGGCGCGGTTTATGGCAGAGCGATCGGCATGAACAACACCGAAATCGGCTATTTCATGACCGCACCGGTACTTGGCGCATTGGTGTTGCAATACCCAATTGGCAGACTGTCAGACCGATTTGACCGCCGGTTGGTGATTCTTCTCGTGGCCTTAATGGGCGCGGTGGCAGCGGCGGCGGCCACCTTGTTCAACCTGCCAGAGTTTTACCTGCTGTTGGGATGCATGTTCTTTTATGGCGGCGCTTTGTTCCCGACCTACTCGCTTTGTATCGCACATGCGAACGACTTTCTGACACCCCGCCAGATGGTAGCGGCAGCGTCTGGTCTGGTGATGATGAATGGCGTTGGCGCCGTTCTGGGATCACCCCTTGCCGCGCTGTCAATCGAGTTTCTGGGTATCAATAGCTTTTTTGCCATGATTGCAGCGATGCAGGCATTGCTGGTCAGTGTGGTGCTGTTCAGGATGACCCGCCGGTCCGCCGTGCCGAACGAGGCGCAGGGCAGTTTTGTTGCTATTCCGGAATCATCCAGTGCGGTTGCCGCTGTTCTGAATCCGGAATCGGAATGGGTGCCTGTCGGTGATGAGATCAATGAAGAAGATGATCCATTCCACGATAATCCCTATATAAACTAAACATATGACCTAACTATATATAGGAAGCACTGGATATATAGGAGGCACTGGATATATAGGAGGCACTGGGCCGGGCCAGTCTTGACCCGGAATCCTTGTTTTCCTATCCTTCAGGACTATCCATAAGCAGGAGGCGGCGCCCCGCCTTTCCTGCTTTTATAGAAGGACAAATTAACCCTAATGTATTAGTTATAACTTATGAATAAATCCCTGATTTCATCACGCGCCGCATCCATGTGGCAGATTTTGAGTGTTCTCACAGTCTTGCTTTGTCTTGGTGTAGCGGGCGGGCGGATGGCGGCGGCGTCAGGAGAGCAGCCATTTTCATTTTCGGGCGAGATTAAGGTCACAAAAATATCTGATGGGGATTCGGTTCGCAGCGGACCCTTAAAAATTCGACTGCACGGTGTGGACGCGCCTGAAATACAACAGGTTTGCCGCGATGCTAACGGAGCCGAATGGTCGTGCGGCAAGATTGCCAAGGATGCCCTTGAATCGCTGATCGCCGAGGCACCAAGCCTGCGATGTGATTTGCTGGATATGGACCGATATGGCCGTCTGGTCATGCGGTGCTTTGCCGGGGATATAGATATCGCAAAGGCGATGGTGGCAAACGGCATGGCGCTGGCTTACCGGGCCTATTCATCGGAATATGTGGCCTTTGAGAATGCCGCCCAAGCCAACCAGCGGGGGCTTTGGCAGGGGGAATTTGATGCCCCTTGGGACTGGCGCCGGAAGAAACGTGAGGCACAAAAGCAAAAGAAAAAGACTAAAAATCCATGATGCTTGACAAAACACCTGACAAACTCTGACGGCTTTGCCATATTCTCGCCAGTCAATGAGATGTTGCGCAGGAGTTCAGGATGAACGACGAAGAACGAATTACAATTATCGCCGAAAGTTTTGAAGCGGCTGCTTTGGAATTTCACCGCCGCAATCTTGCTGCCGATGGATATCGGATGGCGGGCCCGATCAGCATGCAACGCTTTGAGCTGATGAACGGACCAGAGCGCGAAGTTCTGTTTGACGGCAACCCGATGTTCGCCGTGACCTTTGCCCGCGAAAACACCTAATCCGGGATTAGGGTCGCCCCAGCTCAAATTAGGCCAAGAAATACCTAACTTTCAAAGCAGGCCAAGATCACGAAGCTCGGCGACGAGGGCGGGCGGCATAGCCGCGTTATCCTCAGCACTATAGGGGGTATCGCGCGGCGCGTCTTCGGCCTCTAGATATCTCCATCCCTGAAAAATACGCAGCCGCCGTGGTTCAACCGGGATCAACTCGGGCCCGAGAATAATTCCGCAGGCGGGCTTGCCATCGCCGCGTTGCATGGCCCGAAGCTCAATAATCGGCTGGCGGGCGCACATCACCCCCTTAATCACCCAGAATATTGAACCGCCATCCAGAATCTCGTCACTACGCCGCGGCGTGTTGCGCGTGACGTGCATTAATTCCATGCCGTCCTTGATCCGGATTTCTTGCCATTCCCGAAGCGCAGCAAGTGACGGTGATCCCACCGATAATTTTTTGAGATGAACCGTCATAAACCTGCTTCAGACCCCGGTACTTTTTATCAGATAACTTTTGCCATGCGGCACGGGAGTGATGATAGCTAAGTCAGGTGGATGGCGGCAAGGCCCAGAAAAACGAAAAAGCCAATAACATCGGTAATCGTGGTGATAAAAACGCTGGAGGCAACCGCCGGATCAACGCCAACACGAACCAGTCCCAACGGCACCAGCGTTCCGCTAAGTCCGGCAACCACCAGATTAGCAAACATCGCCACCGCCATCACCGCCGCAATATTCGGATCATTGAACCATAGATAGGCCATGCTTGCCGCCAGAAAAGCAAAGATAACACCGTTCAGAACGGCAACCGTCAATTCCCGAAGGACAAATTTGGCAGCAGCATCGCGGTCAATCTGCCGCAATGCCAGCGCACGCACCGCAACGGTCACGGTCTGGGTTCCGGCATTGCCGCCCATCGATGCGACAATCGGCATCAGAATCGCCAACGCCACAAAACTCTCAATCGTCGCATCAAACAATCCGATAACCGCCGAAGCCAAAATCGCCGTTACCAGATTGATCAACAACCATGAGCTGCGCCCCTGCAAGGTCTCCCACAAGCTGGATTTGACATTCGCTTCGCCAACACCGGCAAGCGCCATCAGATCTTCCTCAGCCTCTTCATCAATCACATCAATCACATCATCAATGGTGATCATCCCGATGAGGCGGCCATGTTCATCAACCACCGGCGCACTGACCATGCCATACCGCCGAAACAGGATCGAGACTTCCTCCTGATCCATATCGGCTGGAATATTGCGGAAATCGACTTCCATAATCTCGCTCATTCGGCGCGGACGCTGTGAGCATAAAAGCTTGCCGAGCCGCACCTCCCCGATTGGGTTTCTTGCGGGATTAACAACAAAAATCATATAAAAATCGGCATCATCAAAGGACGATTCGCGCAGGAAATCTATGGTTTGGCCCACCGTCCAGAAGGATGGCACGGTAACAATTTCGCGCTGCATCATTCGGCCGGCGGAATCTTCAGGGTATGACAGTCCCTCTTCAACCAGCACCCGGTCTTCGGCAGGTAGAGCTGCCAGAACATCGTCAATTTCGTCCTGTTCCAGCTCTTCGATAATGTTCACTGCATCATCGGTTGGCAGATCAGGGAGTTGGCGTGCCAATGCTGCCATTCCCATCACTTCAACAATTTCATCACGCTTATGTTCTTCAAGAAAGGCGAGCGTTTCTGCCTCCAGCCCATCGCCCAGTATCTGGACCAGCTGGGCCGCCTGATTAGCCGATAATCGCTCCAGCAAGTCGGCCTGATCAGCGGGGTGAAGCGGCGCAACCAGCGCCCGCGCACGATCACTCGCCCCCTCTCTTAAAGCGGCAGCGATCGCGTTTTCAACTTTGGGAGTCAGCCCGTAAAGCGCCGCAAGACGGTCACCATCATCGCGCCGGTCAACGATGTCGTTCGCCGCCGCGCGCGACGCTATCACCTGATCATGCTGATTATCACGGGAAGTCATCACGCCCAGTTCTAAAGATTGCCCTTGGAAAAACGCACCATAGCAGATCAACGGGCGAACACAAACTCCACCGGATGCATATTATGAGGGTAAATAATACATCAATTAATCAATTGGATAGTATGAAGGTAATTTTATTACCAAACACATGCCCGGGCTGGCCTTGACCCTTTAATACAATTTTCAAGTCGTCCTCAAATCCGGGGGATTGGCCCACATCTATCCAGATCATATGGCCTATCTATCCAGATCATATAGGCTAACCATCCAGAGCATATAGGCCGACCCGCCGTGTATGACCATCAAAGCGAACCTCATGCCCCACTGGCGGGTGGGCACGCTGCGCACAATCCATCCGCTCACAAACTGAACAGCCGATGCCAATTGGATCATGACGACGTTTCTTAATCGCCTCAAAATCATCGGCATAGACAAGGTCGCGCGCATGATGCATCTCACACCCCAGCGCAACAGCAAATTCAGGTGCAGCTTCTCCCGCCGGAGCCCATAATTTAGGAACCGTTCGCGCGATCGTAAAAAACCGGTGACCGTTTGGTAACTCGGCGGCCTGAAAGCGCATCTGATCGGGCGTGCGAAAAGCCTTGTGCAAATCCCAGCGTGGACAGGTGCCACCATTTTTAGCGAACTGCATTCCGCCAGCCGCAAGGCGCTTAGAAATATTACCAGCATCGTCAATACGGATGAAGAAAAACGGAATGCCGCGCGCGTTTGGCGCATTCAAACTAGTCAGGCGATGACACACCTGCTCAAAACTTGCCCCAAAGCGGCGCCCCAGCAAATCAAGATCATGCCGAAGCTCGCGGGCCGATTCCAGAAAGGCATCATAGGGCATCATCACCGCAGCGGCGAAATAACCGGCAAGTGTTGTGCGAAACAGCGAACGTGCGGACTCATCGCTCATACCATGTTCCGTGCATAGGCTGTCCAGCACCTCTGGACGCGCAACCAGCGCAAGCTGGACCAGAAGATGAAACTGACGCTGCGGGCGGCGCAATGCCTCACTCAACAAAATCTCACGGCGATGATGATCATATCGGCGAAGTTGGCGGCCCATGACCGAGGCAGGAATGATCCGCACCCGCAACCCCAATGCCGTGTTCGCATACCGGATTAAACTCTCCAGCAACGCCTCGCCGCCCGCATCACTCGCCATATTTCCGGTTGTGTGAACCTCGGTGCGAAAGGCAGCAGCAACACTCTCCAACTCAGCGAAATAGTTATTCGCCATTTGCAATGCCGTGCGGACATGCTCAACCGGCGTGTTGAAATCAGGGGGATGACGACCGTCACCTGACGATACTTCCAGTTGGTCACGCACTTTGCGATACCCCTGAAAAAGGCTAAGCATGGCGCGCGCCGCACTGGGGGCAGCGGTAATCAGATCCTGCATTTCGCGCCGCGACACACGGTCTGCAGCCAAGATGGGGTCGGCGAACACCTCGGCAAGGTCCCCCATCAGCGCAGCACTATCATCCTCACCAAAGGCCTTCATATCAATATCAAAGCTGCTGCCAAGCCGCAGTAACAGGCTGACAGTCAAGGGCCGCTGATTATGTTCCAGAAGATTCAGATAAGACGGGCTGATATCCAACGCCTCGGCCATCGCCGTCTGTGATAGACCCGCAGACTGGCGAAAACGGCGCAATTTATGCCCCACCAGAATTTTTTCCTGCATACCTTGCTCCATCGCTAGGTTCGGTACCGACCCTGAGCGGCACCTGTTTTTGCAATTTTGTCATAAGGTAATCTTGTAAAATGTAAATGTAAAGATTTTACAATTTTCAAGTTTGCACTTTTTTCCTCGGCATTGACCGACTGGTGTTATAGATAAAGACCGTCAGTACCGCTTTATATATCGTTCCCGTTTTCGATTATGAAACTTAACCTCCCTTGTTCAACAGGAGCAGACCAATGAATGACACAAACACACAAGCCACCTTCGAGTCCCATGTAGGCGCAGCTGCAGGCCGTTTTGACGGTATCAAGCGCGATTATTCAATGGCCGATGTGGAAAAACTGTCAGGCTCGGTTAAAATTGAGCATTCGTTGGCCCGCAATGGTGCCAACAAGCTTTGGTCGCTTTTGGACAGTGAAGATTATGTGCATTCGCTTGGCGCGATGACCGGCAATCAGGCAATGCAGATGGTCCGCGCCGGACTAAAGGCGATTTATCTGTCAGGCTGGCAGGTTGCTGCCGACGCCAACACCGCCGGCGGCATGTACCCCGACCAGTCTCTATATCCGGCGAATTCAGGCCCGGAACTGGCCCGCAAAATCAACCGCACGCTGCAACGCGCAGACCAGATTCAAAAGCTGGAAGGCGGCGATGATATCGACTGGTTTGCGCCCATCATTGCCGATGCAGAAGCCGGCTTTGGCGGGGCGTTGAACGCCTTCGAGTTGACCCGCTCCTATATTGAGGCGGGCGCTGCCGGGGTGCATTTTGAGGACCAGCTTGCCTCGGAAAAGAAATGTGGGCATATGGGCGGCAAAGTGCTGATCCCCGTCCAGCAACATATTGCGAATTTGAACGCGGCGCGGCTGGCAGCGGATACATCTGGCGTTCCGACGCTGATTGTGGCCCGCACCGACGCCGAGAGCGCCAAGCTGATCACCTCCGACGTTGATGAGCGCGACCGCCAGTTCCTGACAGGTGAGCGCACCGAAGAAGGGTTCTTCCGCCTCGATCCAAAGGATTCGTTCGAGCGCTGTGTGGTGCGCGGACTGGCGTTCGCCGAATATGCCGATTTGATCTGGATGGAAACATCGACGCCAAACCTGGAACAAGCGCAACGCTTCGCCGATGCCATCCATAAGGAATTCCCGAACAAGATGCTGGCGTATAACTGCTCGCCAAGCTTTAACTGGTCATCCAACCTGTCCCAAGAAGATATCGCCCGTTTCCAGCGTGAAATTGGCGCGATGGGCTATAAATACCAGTTTATTACGCTAGCTGGCTTCCACTCGATGAACT
>CALLKZ010000079.1:0-11802 GCA_938082345.1 uncultured Alphaproteobacteria bacterium | reverse complement strand
TAAATCGAATGAAAGCCGGGTTGAGGCGATGGGCCTAGCCCCTCTTCATTTTAAGATTACGGCTTATGTTATCTCGGCGATGATTTGCGGTGTATCGGGTGTGTTGTTTGCGTCATGGCAGGAATTCGTCTCGCCTGACATCATGCATTGGACGCGCTCAGGGGAGTTGATGATCATCATCATTCTGGGCGGGCTAACATATCTTGCCGGACCGCTTTTGGGGGCGGTGGCCTTTTTGCTGCTGGAAGAATTTCTCCCTGAAATATTGCATGCGGTATTTCCGTCCATTGCGGAAAATTGGATGGTGGTTTTTGGTCCGATTCTGATCGCTGTTGTGCTGTTTGGCCAAGGCGGGCTGATGGGGGTTGTTTCGCGGCGGTTTGCGGGGATCATGAAAAGGAGTCGGACATGACAGATCTTGCTCTTGAACTTCGCGGGCTGACCAAGAATTGTGGTGCGCTCAAGGCCACTGATAATGTCTCGCTAGAGGTGCGGCGCGGTGAAATTCATGCGCTGATCGGGCCAAACGGTGCAGGCAAAACCACGCTGATCGGGCAAATTTTTGGTAATCTTGCTCCTGATTCCGGCGCTGTTTTTTTGAATGGGGTTAATGTTACCAATGCTTCGGTATCTGAGCGCGCGCATCTTGGCATTGGCAGATCGTTTCAGATCAGCAACGTGTTGATGGATTTCAGTGTGCTGGAAAATGCAATCATCGCCGAGATTTCTCATTCGGGCGCTCAGTTCCGCTTTTTCACGCCGGCCTTTTCCGATCCTAAGCTGGTCGAGGGCGGGATGGTAATCCTACGCCGGGTCGGGATGGAGGATATGGCGAACCGCAAAGTTGCGGATCTGGCGCATGGTGAGCGCCGCCTTCTGGAACTTGCGCTGGCGCTGGCGCTACGCCCGTCGCTGGTATTGCTCGATGAACCAATGGCCGGTGCTAGCCCCGAAGATACTATATTCATGACCGATGTTATTGCCGGTTTCCAAGAGCAAACGTCAATTTTACTGATCGAGCATGATATGGACGTTGTTTTCAAGCTAGCCGGGCGGATCAGTGTGTTGGTTGAAGGTGCGGTAATTGCATCAGGATCACCCGTTGAGATTAGCCAAAATCCAAAAGTTCGTGAAGCCTATCTAGGGAGCGAGGAATGATCCTCGAAATGTCACAAGTCGAAGCCGGTTATGGTGTGGGGCAGGTACTGTTCGGGATCAATCTTCGTGTTGACGCAGGGCAATGTGTTTCGTTGATGGGGCGTAACGGGATGGGTAAATCGACAACGATCCGCACCATCATGGGCCAGTTGATGCCAAGTGGTGGTCAGATAAACCGGTTTGGCGTTACCGCGCGAAATGTAACGCCCTTTGAAATTGCTCATTCGGGTATCGGGCTGGTTCCCGAAGGGCGGCAGATTTTCCCGAACCTGTCAGTGCGCGAGAACCTAACGACATTTTATCTGCCGCCGCGCGAAAGCGGACAAGATGAATGGACCATCGATAAAGTGTTGGATTTGTTTCCACGGCTGAGCGAGCGACTGGATAATTCCGGTGGTCAGCTTTCCGGCGGTGAGCAGCAGATGCTGGCAATCGGACGCGCGCTGATGACCAATCCGCGCCTGCTGATTCTTGATGAGGCAACCGAAGGGCTGGCCCCCATTATCCGGGAACAGATTTGGAGCTGTCTGTCGGCGTTAAAGCAGACGGGCCAGTCAATCCTTGTCGTCGATAAAAACATCTCGGCGCTCGCCAAGCTAGGGGATTATCACTACATCCTCGACAAGGGGCAGGTCGCATGGCAGGGCGATTCGGATGATTTGCTTGCCGACCCCGATCTGAAAACTCGCTATCTAGGTGTTTAAATTGGGGTGTTTAAATTGGGGTGTTTGAATTGGGGTGTCTAATTCCCCGTCGGCAGTTGTTCGATCAATGCTTGGCGGTCGATTTTGCCAGTTCCGGTTTTTGGTAGCGCGTCCACAAAGCTGATTGAGCGTGGATATTTATATGGTAACAGCGCCGTTTTCACATAGTCCTGCAACCGTTTGCGGCAGGTGTCATCCCCAATCCCGCCCTTGCCAAGAACAACGAACGCGTGCAGCGAATAGCGCTTGTCGGAAAGCTGATAGGCCAGCACTGCGGCCTCCGTTATTTCGGGATTGTCCTGAAGACAGCCTTCAACCTCCAACGGCCAGACCCACTGGCCAGAGATTTTGATCAGATCATCTGAGCGTCCGCGGAAATAGTAATAGCCGTCTTTTTGCTCAAACAGATCACCGGTATGAATCCAGCCATCACGCATCGTATGTGCAGTCTTGTCAGGCTTGTTCCAATAACAAGGTGCTGCCGAATCGCCGCGTACCTCCATAACCCCCTCATCGCCGCCCGGGGTCGGGGTTCCATCTGGCGATAACAGCCGAACCTCATACCCTGGAACAGGGGTGCCGGCGGCGCCAATCCGCTGGTCGTCGGGTGTGTTGGAAAGATAAATATGCAGCAATTCGGTGGACCCTAGTCCTTCGACAGGCCCGCGCCCGGTAGCCGCCTTCCAAGCTTCAAAAAGATCGGCAGCTAAAACTTCGGCGGCGGACAGCGTGAGGCGGATTGACGACAGGTCGGTATCGGTGAATTTAGGATCACGGCATAGTGCTGAGAACAGCGTTGGCAGACCGAAAAATACGCTCGGGCGAAATGTCTCAATGGCATGAAGAACCGCGGTTGCGCTTGGTTGAGCGCGCAGCAAAACACTCGTTGCTCCAACGGAAAAAGGAAAGGTGACCGAATTGCCGAAGCCATAAGCGAAGAACAGTTTTGGCACTGAAAAACAGATATCGCTTGGCGTCAGGTGCAGCACATGCTCACCATAGCTAGCTTGTGTAAACGCCATATCATGATGCAGGTGAACAATGCCTTTCGGGCGCCCCGTTGATCCTGATGAATACATGAAAAAGGCCAGATCAGTTGATGATGTGTCGGCCGCGTCAAGAACTGCACTGTGACCGGCGATAAAGTCATCGGCGCTGGCAATTCGCATGTCACGAAGCTCTCCCGGATTGCCGTCACAGACCAGTTGCAGGGCGGCATCATCACGACAAAGCGGCAACACCATATCGACGATCTGCTCGTCAACCAGTGTTAGTTTGGCACCACAATCCTCAATGTAATAATTGATCAGATCAGCCGGCGCAGCCGGATTAACCAAAACCGGAACAAGGCCGACCCGAACTGCCCCGAAAAAGGCAGCGATGCTGTTTGGCGTGTCGGCGAGCAGAAAGAGAATGCGGTCAGATTTTTGCAAACCCTCGGCGATAAATGCCTGACCCCACCGCGCCGCAAGGGCGCATAACGCGCCATATGTCAGTGCACCAAAATCACCAATCAGCGCGGGTTTGCCCGGATTCCGCGTCAGGTTGTCAAACAGAATCGCGCTGCAATTTGTATGCGCTGACCGATCAAAACTGGCAAGCGTTTGCGCACAATTATCGTCAATATCAATAGCTGTCATGTCGCCTTCCCCCTTATTATTGGCGCCTTGGTGGATATCTTCTAGCACGCCCGTGGTGGCTTTTAGCGTCTCAACAAAGCGCGGTGAAGACGCTGCAAGGCGGTCCCAAGGCACCCGCCCCGACCGGGTGATATAAGCCTTGGCAAATGCGGCGGGGGCAAACGCGGCGGGGGCAAACGCGGCAGGCGCGGAATTATCGGAATGACTGGCCGCCTCGAGATGAGCCGAAAACCCGTCATACCACCGGGCCGAACGGTTTGCCGCACGAACAATCTTGCGGACAATCGGCTGCCGGGTTGTCTGAAAATCGGCAAGGCCTGCATCAATATCTCCGGCCCCTGACAATGCGTTTACCAGAGCCTGCGCATCCTCAAAAGCAAGCCGTGTTCCGGACCCAATCGAGAAATGACAGGTATGTGCAGCATCACCAATCAATACTCTGGGTGGGGCTTTCCCTTGCGGGATATCAATCCATTTATCGCACCACAGACGCGGAAAATTACGCCAATTTGATTTGTTGGTGATGAGCTTGCTTCCCTCCAGTGTGTCGGCAAAAATTTCCGAACAGATGGCGGCGGCTTCGGCTTCGGTCTTGCTGGCAAACTGCATCGCATCAAAGCCGCGTTGGTCCGTTTCAACAATAAAAGTCGATGCATTGGGGCCGTACCGATAGTGATGCGCATTGACAAAAAGTGGCAAATCGGCGGTGTCATCGTGGTCGTCAGGCAAAAAGCGCTGGTCAATTTTTCGAAAGGTTTGGGTCAGGGCAGGGAATGATTTTGTCGCGCCAAACCAGGCAAAATAATTCCCAAAATTACCGATTGTCTCACCAAAGCCGGACGGGTTGCTGGCCCGGACTAGCGAATTCAAACCGTCAGCACCGATGATGAGATCGGCCGGATACTCGCCCAAACTCTCATCCAGATTATCCACCTTATAACTATAATGAAGGTCGATTTCCAACCGCTGTGCCGCGGTCTGTAATGTTTGCAACATTTGCAGCCGTCCGATGCTGGCAAATCCAACCCCGTCAATGGTTACATCACCATCGGGGTGTGAAATTATCATGTCGTCCCAGCGTTCCATCAGCGGCAAAAGCGTGTCATGAGTTGCGGCGTCCGCGGCCTTCAAAAAACTTAAGGCCTGATCGGAAAATACCACGCCAAAGCCAAAGGTGGCATCGCGTGGATTTTGCTCAAACACCGAAATCTTGCTGTTGGGAAACGCATTGCGAAGCAGGATGGCGGTGTAAAGACCAGCTGGCCCGCCGCCAATAATTGTATAGCGCGCTAGAGCGGGCTGTGATTCGGGCTGTGATGAGGTTCCATTTCCCGGTGCGATTTGCGTTTGGGCCATTTTTGTTGGGGCCGGAACCGCCGAAGATTCACTGGTCACTAGAACTCTCACCTTATAATTTTTTGAACAATTGCAGGGGTTTTGAACAATTGAATACATCTTGAAAAATCGAAGGGCTGAACTTCACCAGATAAAAGCAGCTTTGACAAGTGTGGGTGAAGAATTGCACACTTCCGCCGTGTTGGCCTTTGCGGTTGAGGTCGGAGAAGTTTTGCTAACGTGATGTGGAAGGTAATCATGACAGACAATATAAATAGCACAGCGGGCAACGCTGCTTCATTCTTCGTTGACTCACATCTGCAGGCTGGTCGCGGCGAAAAAATCGCTTTTCGTGAAGTTGACGGGGCGGCGCGGAGCATTAGTTATGGCGAGCTTGCCAGAACATCATCGATAGCGGCAGCGGCAATGAATGCCGCCGGGCTGGCGCGTGAAGAGCGCGCCGCCATGTTGCTGGTTGATACCATCGAATATACACAGCTTTTCTGGGGCGCGCTAAAGGCCGGAATCATTGCCGTTCCGCTGAACACGCTTCTTTCAACCAACGTCTATGATACGATTTTGCGCGACAGCCGCGCCGCTGCGCTGTTTGTCTCGGCCGAACTTTTTGCAACGGTTGAACCCGCGCTGGCAGGCAACCCCTATCTTCGTACCATCATTGTAGTTGGCGGCGATGCACCGGCGGGAACGATCAGCTTTAATGACTTTATCGGCGATCATGCCCCGGCTCAGATGGTTGATGCCAGCCCTGATGACATTGCGTTTTGGCTATATTCATCAGGGTCCACCGGCCAGCCAAAGGGGGTTAAACATATCCATAGTAGCCTGAAAGCGACGTCAGATACTTACGGAATTCAGGTGTTAGGTATCCGCGAGGATGACCTTGTTTATTCGGCTGCGAAAATCTTTTTCGCCTATGGGTTGGGTAACGCGATGACCTTTCCGATGGCGGTTGGTGCGACGACATTGCTGCTAGCCGGGCGTCCAACACCGGGCGGTGTTATGGAAATTCTGACCCGCGATCGTCCAACGATCTTTTGCGGTGTTCCGACATTGTTCTCCGCAATGCTTGCTGCAAGCGATGATGGGAGGCAAATTGACTCCGGTCTGCGGCTTTGTATTTCGGCGGGTGAGGCATTGCCTGCGGCGGTTGGCGAGGAATGGCGTACGAAATTTGGTGTTGATATTTTGGATGGCGTTGGGTCCACCGAAATGCTGCACATCTTTTTATCGAACCGTGAAGGCGATGTGGTCTACGGGACCAGCGGGGTTGCGGTTCCGGGGTACGATCTGCGGCTTGTCGATGAGGCGGGCGCCGAAGTTGGCGTTGGCCAGATTGGCGAATTGTTGGTGGCGGGAGCCTCAGCTGCCGACGGTTATTGGAACCAGCGCGACAAAAGCCGGTCAACATTTGAAGGGGTGTGGACACGCACTGGTGACAAGTATGAACTTACCGAAGATGGTCGTCTTGTTTATTGCGGGCGGACCGATGACATGTTCAAAGTGTCCGGCATCTGGGTAGCACCGTTTGAGGTGGAACAGGCAATTTCCGCGCATGCTTCTGTGGTTGAGGCCGCCGTTGTTGCCGCCACGGACGATGGGGGGCTGCTAAAACCAAAAGCCTTTGTTGTGTTGAAAGAGGGTGTTTCGCCTGCCGGTATCGACGTTATTTTGAAAGAGCATGTGAAAGAAGAAATTGGCAAATGGAAATATCCGCGCTGGGTAGAAGTTGTTGATGATCTTCCCAAAACCGCAACTGGAAAAATTCAACGCTTCAAACTTCGTGAGACAAAGTAATGACCAATATTATCTGGCAGGATGGCGGCAAGGGCCATGTGACTATCGACGGGCTTGCCCTTGAATTTTGTACCTATGGGCCCGCCCCGGACGCGGCGCCAACACTTGTAATGCTTCATGAAGGGCTGGGCTGTGTTGCGCTTTGGCGTGATGTTCCGACCCAGCTTGCCGCGGCGACAGGATGCGGTGTGTTTGTGTATTCCCGGGCAGGTTATGGCCACTCTGAAGCTGGCAGCCTGCCATGGAGACTGGATTACATGACGCGGCATGCCGAACAGGTGCTGCCGGTGCTATTGAATGCTCTGGCTCCGAAATCGCTGATTCTTCTTGGCCATAGTGACGGGGCAACGATTTCGGCCATGTATGCTGGCAGCCATGAAGATAACCGCTTGCAGGGGGTTATTCTTCTAGCACCGCATTTCTTTACTGAGGATTTTGGTCTTGCCGCTATTGCCGAGGCAAAGCAGGCATTTGAAACCGGCGACCTTCGCGACAGGATGGCTAAATACCACAAAAATCCAGATCATTGTTTTCGCGGTTGGAACGACGCATGGTTGCATCCTGATTTTCGCGAATGGAACGTCGCCGACTGTCTGGATTATATCCGCGTTCCGGTGCTGGCAATCCAAGGGCATGATGATCAGTATGGCAGTATGGCGCAGTTGGACGAGATTGCCGAGCGCTGTTATTCGCCGGTGGAGCAGCTCCGTCTGGATGCGTGCCGCCATGCCCCGCATCTCGATCATCCGGAAAAAACGACTGCCGCTATCGCTGCTTTTACCGATCGCATTGCCGCAATTAATGCAATCGATTAGATGAGCCGGATCGAAACAGGGTCAAAATATGTTTTATAATGCATAAAACAGGGGTTAATCGGGACTATTTTGGAAAATAACGCTCCAAAATAGCGACATATTGCATAAATTTATTTGATTTTGCCGGTTGGATGCGTAATATCGCTCAAGAATTTGGGGGATGTGAACATGACCGAAGCAAGCGACATTAAAAATCCGACCGATGAAGCTGTCGGCAAAACCGGCGATCAGAATTCTGCGATCATCGATTTTCAAACTGATCCGTCGCGCTACCGTCATTGGCGCGTCGAATATGCAGGCGACATTGCCAATCTGTACATGGATGTCGATGAAAAAGGCGGGTTGTTTGACGGCTACGAGCTGAAACTCAATTCCTATGATCTTGGCGTTGACATCGAACTGTCGGACATTGTTCAGCGGATGCGCTTTGAGCATCCCGAGGTTAAAGTCGTAGTCATGCAATCCGGCAAGGACCGCGTTTTCTGTGCTGGAGCAAATATCCGTATGCTGGCAGGCGCGGCGCATGCCCATAAAGTTAATTTCTGTAAATTCACCAATGAGACCCGCAACAGCATGGAAGCTGCTGAGATCGATTCTGGGCAAAAATATATCTGTGCGATAAAGGGCGCTTGTGCTGGCGGCGGGTATGAGTTGGCGCTAGCCTGCAATTATATCATGCTGGTTGATGATGGCTCATCGTCGGTGGCACTTCCTGAGGTTCCACTTCTTGCTGTTTTACCGGGAACCGGCGGACTGACCCGCCTGACCGACAAACGTCAGGTCCGGCGCGATCTCTCAGACGTGTTCTGCTCGATGGAAGAGGGCGTAAGGGGCGGGCGAGCGAAACAGTGGCGGCTGGTCGATGAGGTCGTCTCAAATTCGAAATTCGATGCCGTCGTAGCTGAGCGCGCTGCTGAATTTGCCGCCAGTTCGACCAAAGCATCGGGATTGACTGGGATCAAGATGATCCCTCTGGAACGCACCATCAATGCAGATGGGTCTTTGCGATATTCTACCGTTGAAGTTGATTTTGACCGCCCCGCTGGTTGCGGTACTATAACCATCCATGGCCCTGATAGCCCGGCTCCTGCCGATATGGATGAATTTACCGCCGCCGGAGCCAACGCCTACATGCTTCGCCTTGTGCGTGAGTTGGATGATGCGATCCTGCATCTTCGCCTGAATGAGCGTGAGATCGGGCTTTTGACGTTCCGCAGTCAAGGTAATCTGGAAGCATTTCTTGCGCATGAGGCTCAGCTGCTTGGCGGCGGGGATCATTGGCTTGCGCTTGAGGTACAGGCATATTGGAAGCGGTTGCTAAAGCGCGTCGATGTAACCTCGCGTTCAATGGTGGGTCTGGTTGAGCATGGATCATGTTTCGCCGGGATTCTAGCAGAATTGCTGTTCGCGGTAGACCGCAGCTATATGATGGAAGATGAATTTGAGGGCGATAACCGGCCGATGGCTAGCATCACCCTGTCGCCAGCCAATTTTGGTCCGTTTCCGATGGCAAATGGATTGAGCCGCCTTGCCACCCGCTTTTTGGGAGAACCGGAAAGTCTGACCGCCGCCGAAATGGCAATTGGTGAGACGCTGGAGGCCGATGCGGCGCGCAATCACGGGCTGGTAACTTTTGCCTATGACGATGTTGATTGGGAAGATGAAGTGCGGATTTTCCTCGAAGAGCGCGCCAGTTTTTCTCCCGATGCAATGGTCGGAATGGAAGCCAATCTGCGCTTTGCCGGTCCGGAAACTATGGAAACTCGAATTTTTGGGCGGCTGACCGCCTGGCAAAACTGGATTTTCCAGCGGCCAAACGCCGCTGGCGAAGAGGGGGCCTTACGCCGTTACGGCTCTGGCGTGCGCGGCAAATATAACATGGAACGCGTCTAGAAACGTCAGATAGATATTTTTGTGAAAGGGTAAGTTAAAATGCAAAACATCATGAACGTAAGTTATGATTCGCAAATTCCGAACAATGTGGGTCTGTCTTCTGACCGCCGTGTTCTAAAGGCGCTGGAAAAATGGCATCCGGGTTATATCAATTGGTGGAATGGCCTGATCCCGCAACAATTTCAGGATGCCAAAGTCTATCTGCGGACCGCTGTCAGTGTGGATACCGGTGGCTGGGCAAAGTTTGATTATGTGAAAATGCCGGAATATCGCTGGGGCGTTCTGCTGGCACCGCAAGTTGAAGATCGCACGATTTCGTTTGGTGAGCATGCTGGTGAAAAGGCTTGGCAGGAAGTGCCGGGCGAATACCGTGCGATGCTGCGGCGCTTGATCGTCATCCAAGGTGATACCGAGCCGGGCTCGGTTGAACAGCAGCGCTTTTTGGGTTTGACCGCACCGTCGCTCTATGACATGCGCAACCTGTTCCAGGTTAATGTCGAAGAAGGCCGCCATCTTTGGGCGATGGTCTATCTTCTGCACAAATATTTCGGAGCTGACGGGCGCGAAGAAGCCGACATGCTGTTGCAACGCAGCTCAGGCTCTGATGAAGCGCCGCGGATGCTGGGTGCATTTAATGAGGAGACACCGGACTGGCTGTCTTTCTTTATGTTCACCTATTTCACCGACCGTGACGGCAAGATGCAGTTGGAAAGTCTGGCCCAGTCTGGCTTTGATCCGTTGAGCCGTACCTGCCGCTTTATGCTGACCGAAGAAGCGCATCACATGTTCGTTGGCGAGACCGGCGTTGGTCGTACAATTCAGGCCACCGTTGATGCGATGAATAAGGCCGGCATCACCGATCCGTATGACACAAATAAAATCCGTGATCTTGGGGTAATTGATCTTCCAACAATTCAGAAAAAGCTGAACCTTCACTACTCGCTTTCGCTGGATTTGTTTGGTCAGGAGATTTCGACAAACGCCGCGAACGCCTTTAATTCGGGCATCAAAGGTCGTTACATGGAAACGCGGATCGAAGACGATCACAAACTGTCAAACGATCTATACGGGGTGAAAACCTTGAAAGATGGCGCGATCGTCACCGAAGAGGTTCCTGCACTGAGCGCCATCAACATGCGCCTGCGTGATGATTATGTAACCGACGCATCGGGCGGTCTTGGCCGCTGGAACAAGTCGATTAAAAGAGCCAAAATCGATTTTGCTTTTAAACTTCCCCATGAAGGATTCAACCGGCAAATCGGTGTGTTCGCTGCGGCTAATATTGACCCTGATGGAAACATCATCAGTGCCGATGCATGGACCGCCAAGTCACATGAGTGGCTGCCGACAAAGGCCGACGGAGAGTTCGTCTCATCGCTGATGAAGCCTTGTCATGAGCCGGGCCAGTATGCCAGTTGGATTTCACCGCCAAAGGTGGGGATCAACAATCAGGGCGGCGATTTTGAATATGTTCAGTTGCACATGGCCTAGTCAGGCTAGACGGCGAAAAACAGATTGGGGGCCGACAATAATGTCGGCCTTCCTACTGATTGTTTGACGCGGAATGCTGGCGAAGCTGGCAAAACCAGTGACCTAAAAATGGAAGTCTGCCAATGAATATCCGTATCATTTACGCAACTATTCTGGGAACATCCCAGATGGTTAGCGAAGATCTGGAAGAAGATCTGGCATCCGAACATGATGTGTCTATTTCTGACATCATGAATGTCGGGTTGGAAGATCTGAACGATGATGCTTTGTATGTGTTTGTTTCGTCAACAACCGGGCATGGCGACATGCCCGATTCGTCTTTGAGTTTTGTTAAGACGCTTCGCGAGTCAAAGCCTGATCTTACAAATTTGAATTTTGCAATTTTTGGACTTGGCGATCAGGGCTATGCGGACAGCTTTAATATGGGCAGCGAAAAGCTCTGCGAATTGCTGTGTGAGTTTGGTGCTAAGCAAGTTGGCGAGCGCGGCCTTTTTGACGCCTCAACAGGTGAAATGCCTGAAGATTTAGCAATCCCGTGGTTGCGGGATATTCTGGAAGCAATCTAACTAGGTAATCGGGCGGACCCCAACAATGACCTCCCCAACAATGACATCCCCAACAATGACAACATTGAAGGATAAAATAGAGGACAAGGCGGCGAGGGCATCAGAAACCGGGGATGCGGCACGCAGGGAAGCTGCCTTTATAAAAGGGGCTGCCGATTTAAACGAGCACCTCGGAGCGCGTGTTCGTGAAGCGCGACGCAAACAGTTTATTTCACGACGGAAGCTAGCCGAAAAATCCAATGTGTCGATGCGTTATTTGGCGCAGCTTGAATCTGGTACGGGAAACGTGTCCATTGGATTGCTGTTCCGAATTGCGGCGGCACTGGAATGCCGCATGGAGTGGCTGATCGGCGGGGGTGATGCGGACCTTGTAGCTGGTGATATA
>CALLKZ010000078.1:0-6228 GCA_938082345.1 uncultured Alphaproteobacteria bacterium | reverse complement strand
GCGCGGTTGCCGCCGCGATTCTGACAATCTTGTTGCGCAGGCTTGGCAAAAGCGACCATCCGCTCAGCGTTGCGGTTTGGTATAACGGGGTCGGGATGATTTTGATGATTGGAATTGTCGCGCTGCATCCGGATCAGCTTTTTCATGTAACGCGTGACCAGCTTGTTATTTTGGTTGCGCTGGGGGTGGTTGCGTCCTGTTTGCAGGCGTCGATGACGACGGCGTTTCGCTTTTCCGATGCGGTGGTGATTTCAACCTTGCGCTATCTGCAAATTCCGCTTGCTGCGTTGGTGGCGTTTTTGATGTTCAACGAGATTTTATCACCAACCGAGATTGCTGGCGGCGGCATCGTGATTATCAGTTGCGTGGTGATTGCGTGGCGGGATTTTGTCCGTTCACGCCGCGCCCGCGAGATCACCGATGCCGGAACCTGATTGAGATAGGCTCCAAACTTAAATGAGATAGGCGCCAAAATAGACGGGCCAAATTACCCGGGCTAAATTACCCGGGCTAAATTACCTGGGGGAAAATTATGACTTCTTGCCAATATCGGGGGGCTGACCTAAAACTCTGGAAGAGGTAGCGCGCGCGCTGCACAACAATCACCAGACGCTTTTGAACGCAGGTAAAACATGGCCGCAACTCTGATCCGCCTAATGGGCGAAACCGATATCGTTGATATTGATCCAACGGATTTTACCGGGGCTGAAATCGGGGCGGCGCATCCAAAGCTGATGGGCTTGGACGCTGGTGACAGGGTTAATCTGCTTGGTCACTGGCTGGATCAAGGCCGGGGTGAGGCACTCAGCGCTGATCCTGACTATATTTCGGCAATGAACGCGATTGCAAAGACCATCATCGATGATCATCAAGATGGCACCAAGCTGGGAAGGGACGCCAATTTTGCCGTTTTGACCATTTTGCGGGAGAAATGGCCGGTTGGATCAAAAGCGAAATTTTCCGTGCAGGCGGCGCGTGTCGGCGCGCAGCATACTTATCTCGTGCATCTATGCGCACCGGCAATGGTCGAAGATTTGACGGATGAAGCGTCGCTGAAACAGGCGGAAACGACACAGTTAATGATGGCATTGCCAATGTTCAAACGGATGCGAAAGCAATTCGCCAACAGCAGCGCAGTACAAACCCTCATCCGCCAAAGCTAGCGCCGCCGGTGGACTACGGCGGGCAATTAATTGGTCAATTGGGGCAGGTTGCGAAAATACTCTAGCGCTTCTGCATTGGCCAGCGCCTCGGTGTTTTTCACTTTACGGCCATGAATAATATCGCGGACGGCCAGCTCGGTGATTTTCCCCGAACGCGTTCGCGGAATATCCGCAACGCCAATGACATGGCGCGGGACATGGCGCGGCGTTGCGCCGCTGCGAATTCGGTCTTTGATCGCACCCAGCAGAGCCTCATCCAGTATCGCGCCATCTGCCATTCGCACAAACAGGATCACCCGAACGTCATTATCCCAGTTTTGTCCTACGACAAGGGCTTCTTGGATCTCGTCGAACGCTTCAACCTGCCGGTAAATCTCAGCCGTGCCAATCCGCACCCCGCCCGGATTCAAGGTAGCGTCAGATCGGCCATGGATGATAATCCCGCCGCGGCCTGTCAAGGTAGCCCAGTCACCATGCCGCCAAATTCCTGAAAAATGTTCAAAATAGGCGGCGCGGTATTTTTCATCATTGGGATCATTCCAGAATTTTATCGGCATTGACGGGAATGGCTTTACGCAACAAAGCTCGCCCTGCTGATCAGTGACCGCTGCGCCCTCATCATTAAGGATCTGCACTGCCATTCCCAGACCGCGTGCTTGGATCTCACCAGCATGAACGGGCATTGTGGGGCTGCCTAGCACGAAACAGGAAATCAGATCGGTTCCGCCGGAAATCGAACATAGCTGAACATCGCCGCTAATTGCCTCATAGACGAAATCAAACCCTTCGCTTGATAGCGGCGATCCGGTCGACATCAGAACGCGCATTGCCGACAGGTCAACATCATCGGCAGGCCTGTATCCCGCATTGCGAACCGCGTCGATATATTTGGCCGAGACTCCAAAATGTGTCACGCCTTCATCTGCTGCCATGCGCCACAGGCGTTCTGGACCCGGATGAAAGGGGTTGCCCTCAAAAGTGACGATTGGCGTGCCAACCATCAGGGCTGATACCAGCCAGTTCCACATCATCCAGCCGCAGGTGGTAAAGAAAAACAGCTTGTCCTGCTGGCCGTTTATAGTGCGGCCAATATCACTATGAAGCCGCAGCTCCTTGATATGTTGCAAAGTAGTGCCGCCAACCCCGTGAACAATACATTTTGGCGCGCCGGTGGTACCGCTTGAATAAAGAATATAAAGCGGGTCATTAAAGCCAACACGCACAAAATCCTGCACCGGAGTGGCGGCGGTGAGTGCGGCCTCAAACAGCAGGGGTGATGGCAGCCCGTCAAGATCAGGCGCGTCATTCAAAGTCGGAATGATTAACGTGTGACGAACCGATGCAATGCCGTCCACAAGCTCACGCACCACGCCCAGCCTGTCAAAATCCTTGCCGGCATATTGATAGCCGTCACACGCAATCAGCAATTTAGGTTCGATCTGGCCAAACCGGTCCTTGGCACCGCCAAGTCCAAAATCAGGCGAACAGCTAGAAAAAATACCGCCAAGCGTTGCCGTTGCCAGCATTGCGATTAAGGCTTCGGGGGTGTTCGGGATATAGGCGGCCACCCGGTCGCCCTCACCAATGCCAACCGAGCGCATCCACCCGGCAAGCGCCATCACCCGGTCCTTCACCTCTGCCCGGCTGAGAATGATATGGCGGCCATCTTCCAGATGCGCTGAAATAGCAGTCCGGTCATCGGCGTTGGCCAGCATATTCTCGGCGTAATTTAACCTGCCATCGGGAAAGAATTTTGCGCCGGGCATCGCGTCCGGATTGGCGATTTTGCGGTCACCTTTATCGCCGATCACGCCATGCCAATCCCATAGGATATCCCAGAATTCGACGTTTTCATCGATTGACCATTGCCACAAGGCCTGAAAATCGCCTTCCCAGTCAAAGCCATTACGAGATGCAACCAAAGCTGCAAAATCGCCAACCTGACTAAGAGCGGCGGCATCCGGCTTTGGGGTCCACAGCAAATGGCCGTCCGGGGCGGTTGAAGGTGCGCTCATGAGGGTGCTCGATGTCAGCTAATAGAAATAGGGTGGATCAGCGAATAAAAATAGGGTGGATCAAAAAATATAAATAGGGATGGATCAGTTTTGATTGCATTATCCCTAGCGAATCAAAGGTGGCAAATCAAGATTAGCGGCGAATCAAGATTGGCTTTCAAACCAAATTTTCCTGTTAAACCCCCACACAAAAAATCACTTTGGCAAATCTGGTGCCCCTTATCGGGGGCTGGCGAGGGGTTGAAACCCTTATGCACCCTTGTTTCCTATTCATCTGGATAATGCCCCTGAATAGATTTCTAAGTTATTGTAAATTATATGATTAACAATAGATTAATACATGGTAACAATTGCGTTATAAGCCGCGCATGAAGGGCAATGCGGCACCCTCAATTCCCCGGAGCCTTTTTATGCATAAAGCGATTAAAGCCGTGATGAACGAACTTGTTCAAACTCCGCCGTCAAGCATGCCGCATAAGGTAACTGAGCTTGCTCGTAGACGCTGGATGGCTGACACCGAGGCTGGCCCGATTGTCCAGCTTGAACTTTTAGAGTCAGACAAGCGGGCGCTTGTCTATGCAACGACGGCGCGCGATGGGTCGGGGCCTTTGCGGACACCTTTTATCACCATGCTTTTGCTGGAAGACACCATTGCCAATACCATGCTATCCCACGGCGTTTGTTCGGGTGAGGCGACAGTAACGGTGTATCGCTATGCATCAATTGAGAATGCGACGGCTGAGAGTATCGCGCATGAAATGATGGATTTTGCCGCGCTTGCGTCAGCATTGCTGGCAAAACGCTGCATCGGGCTGCCGGGGGCACCGTTTGCCGATGACCGCGACGTGGCTTAACCTTGGTTGCTTGGGCATGGTCGCCTAAAAATATCATAACTTGGTCTCGCCAGAATAGAACGCGCTATTGCATAACGCCCTCGGTCCATTAGGTTAAGGTCTTCATCTGCCAATTTGGAAAGCAGTTTAGACATGACTTATGATTACGATCTTATTGTTATTGGTGCTGGATCAGGCGGCGTTCGTGCGGCGCGTATATCGGCGGGACACGGCGCGCGCGTTGCCGTGATTGAGGCTGATCGCCCGGGTGGAACGTGTGTCATTCGGGGCTGCGTTCCCAAAAAACTGCTGATGTATGGCTCCAGCTTTTCGGCTGATGCGGCGGATGCGGCCGGGTATGGCTGGCAAGTTTCGGTTGATGGGCATGATTGGGGCGGGTTGATCGCCAAGAAAAATGCAGAACTAGACCGGCTGGAGAAAATTTATCGCTCACTGCTGACAAATGCAGGAGCCGACCTGATTGCCGGATACGGCGTTATTACCGGGTCCAATCAGGTTCGCGTTGGCGCGCGTGACATCACCGCCGAGCGTATTTTGATCGCCACCGGAGGCCTGCCGCACACCCCCGAAATTCCGGGCTTGAGCGAGGTCGCCATAACCTCAAATGAAGCGCTAGATTTGGCTGAGATGCCGGCAAAGATTGCGATCTTTGGTGGCGGCTATATCGCGGTTGAGTTTGCCAGTATTTTCAATGGGTTTGGCGCAGAAACACATCTGATTTATCGCAGTGATCTGCCGCTTCGCGGGTTTGATGAAGACATCCGCCGCCAAAGTGGTGAGGCATTGGCGGGACGCGGTATCATTTTACACCCTAGTTGCACGATCGACAGCGTTCAGACGCCAGATAAAAGCTCAGGCGAAGATAAAAGCTCAGGCGCAGATAAAAGTTCAGGCGCAGGTCGGCAGCACAAGGTTTGTTTGAGCGATGGTAGCACGATCACCGTTGATCAAGTTATGGCCGCCACCGGGCGCGCGCCAAATACCGCCGGTCTGGGTCTGGACAGTGCCGGGGTGACTGTTGGCAAGCGCGGTGAAATTTTGGTCGATGCAAATTCGCAAACATCGGTTCCGTCGATCTTTGCTGTTGGTGATGTGACCGACCGGATTAATCTAACGCCGGTTGCCATTGCCGAAGGTCATGCTTTTGCCGACACGACCTACGCCAGCCGGCCCCGCCAAGTCAGTCATGCGAATGTGCCATCCGCAGTTTTCTCGCAACCGCCAATTGGATCGGTTGGCTTGAGTGAAGAGCAAGCAGCTGAAAAATATACAGAAATAACGGTTTACACGAGCCAGTTTAACGCGATGAAAAACACCATTTCCGGCAGGTCAGAAAAGACCTTCATGAAGCTGATTGTTGATACCGCAAGCGACATTGTGGTGGGCGCGCATATGCTGGGCCCGGACGCTGGTGAAATCATGCAAGGCATCGGGGTTGCGATCATGGCCGGTGCAACAAAAGCTGATTTCGACGCAACGATTGGCATTCACCCAACAGCGGCTGAAGAATTCGTGACCATGCGCTCTGCGAGAGTTTAGGGGTGCTCTGCGAGAGTTTAGGGGCGCGCTCTCAAGGTAGCGATGTAACTCCCCTATGTTCCTTAGCGCCAAAAAGCTTGAAAAAATTCACAAAATCCGTAGAGTAGAGCGCATCGGATGCAGGTAAATTCTGCCTTTCGAATTCAGATTAGATCAACCCTTGAAACGGCATAGCGAAACGGCATAGCCGAAAAAAATGGTGTCCCATGAATTGGCAGCCCAATAGCTGGCGTGACCTTCCGATTGAACAGGTCCCCCAATATCCTGATCCGGCCAAGCTTGCCGCTGTTGAACAGCGTCTTGGCGGTCAGCCGCCTCTGGTTTTTGCCGGTGAAGCGCAAAGCCTTCAGCGCCAGCTGGGTGAGGTAGCCGAAGGGCGCGCATTTCTTTTGCAAGGCGGGGATTGCGCGGAAAGCTTTGCCGAATTTTCGGCCGATAATATTCGTGATTCCTTCAAGATTTTTCTGCAAATGGCGGTGGTCCTGACCTTTGGTGCGTCGATGCCGGTGGTGAAAGTGGGCCGTGTGGCTGGCCAGTTTGCCAAGCCGCGTTCATCCCCCGTTGAAGCGGTTGATGGTGTTGAATTGCCCAGCTATCGCGGTGACATGGTAAATGCGATGGGGTTTTCAGATAAAGAGCGCACCCCCGATCCAAAGC
>CALLKZ010000077.1:0-29396 GCA_938082345.1 uncultured Alphaproteobacteria bacterium | reverse complement strand
CTTGAAAGTGTTCGACTGGCGGGTGGTGGCACGAATGCGTTTCGCCGCATTCCACGCATAAACCAGCGCCGACATGATCACCCCTACAATCACGGCCACGGCCAGATCCTCAACAACGGTGACCGCTGTGACAACCAGAATCACCAAAGCATCCGCCATCGGCACCTTGAACAACGTCTTGATTGAACTCCATGCAAAGGTGCCAATCACTACCATGAACATAACGCCGATCAGCGCGGCAATGGGGATCAACTCGATTAAGTCGGCGGTAAATAATATAAAGCTGAGAAGAAATAGCGCCGCCGCAATTCCCGAAATACGCGTGCGCCCGCCAGATTTCACATTAATCATTGACTGGCCGATCATTGCACAGCCGCCCATGCCGCCGAAAAATCCTGTTACAAAATTGGCTGCCCCCTGTGCCAGACATTCCTGCGATGCGCCGCCGCGCTGTTCGGTCAAATCGCCGACAAGGTTCAGCGTTAGCAGGCTTTCAATCAGGCCGATGGCCGCCAGAATAAAGGCATAGGGCAAAATAATTTGCAGCGTTTCAAAGGTGAGCGGAACCATCGGAACGGCAAATTCTGGCATACCGCCAGCCAGACTGGCCAGATCACCAACACGTGGCACCTCAATCCCCAACCCGATTACCAGCGCTGTTACCGCGCCAATTGCCAGCAACGGTGCCGGAATAATTTTGGTCAGGCGCGGTGCCAACCAGATTAACGCCATGGTTGCGACAACCAGACCTAGCGTGACATACAGCATTTCGCCGTGCATCCAGCCGACCACACCATCATCAGACGTTACTTTGAACTGCTCCAGCTGGGCCAGTCCAATGACAATCGCAAGACCATTTACAAAGCCAAGCATCACCGGATGTGGCACCATGCGAATGAACTTTCCCCAGCGCAAAACGCCTGCGGTCAGCTGCAAAATTCCCATCAAAATGACGGTGGCAAACAGATATTCAACGCCGTGCTGCATCACCAGCGAAACCATGACGACGGCCAATGCTCCGGTGGCCCCCGAAATCATTCCGGGCCGGCCGCCGATCAGCGCGGTGATCAGGCCGACAATGAAAGCGGCATACAGCCCGACAAGCGGAGCTACACCAGCGACAAAAGCAAAGGCAACCGCCTCAGGAACAAGCGCCAGCGAGACCGTAAGGCCAGCCAGAACATCGGTGATGGTCTGCCGCGTTGAAAGGGAATTTGGGCGCGCGCTGGTTTGCGACGATCCAAACAGAAATTTTGTAATCCTATTAGAAAAAGACGAGGTCACGGGCACAACTTTGATAATGATCGGAAAGGATGGCTAGTTATAGATGAATCCGGTTGCAAAGATATAACAATGATCACCCCGACCTGAAAATTTGCCGCCTCCCTAACTCTTCGGTTACATATATATGTGGGGAATCAGCTTGCCGCAGCGATTTGTTTCTTTGGATCAAAGAACGGCTTTTCAACGATGGTTGCCGTCGCCGGACCTGTTGAGGTTGCCACCTCGACCTTGGTGTCCAGCGCATCATGTCCGGTCGCTACCATCGCCAACGCGATGTTTTGTTTTAGGCGCGGTGAATAAACGGCCGATGTCACCTTGCCAATAACAACGCCGCCTGACGTGATCTGCCAGAATGTCGTATTGGGGCCCTTAAAGGGGGCACAATCAATCACCAGTCCCACTTGACGGCGCCCCACCCCGGCATCACGAATGCGCCTCAGCGCTGCCTTACCGATAAAATCTGCTTCCATGTCCAGATCAACCAGCCGGTCTAAGCCAAGCTCATAAGGGTTGGTGTGGATGTCGGCATCAGCATGATAGGAGAGCATCGCGCCCTCAATTCGCCGGATTGATGAGGTATGTCCGGGTTGCAGGCCAAAGGGTTCCCCCGCCGCCATAATTTTGTCCCACAGCTCACCGCCGCGCGCACCATCACGAAGAAAAATTTCATATCCAAGCTCGCTCGACCAGCCGGTGCGCGAGACAAGGAGGGGAATGCCATCTAGGTCAAGTTCACGGAGCCAATAATAGCGCAGATCCATGATATCTTCGCCGAGAAGGGCCTGCATTATCTCACCCGATTTTGGTCCTTGAAGTTGCAATGGCGAGACATCAGGCTCACAGATGCTAACGTCAAGGCCGGAATTTATCGCCACACCCTGCGCCCAGAAAAGAACATCGCTGTCGGCAAGTGACAGCCAGAAATGATTTTCATCAAGTCGCAATAGAACCGGATCATTCAAAATGCCGCCTTCGGCATTTGTGATCAGAACATATTTACACTGGCCGACCGCAAGGTTTGACAGGTTGCGCGGGGTCAACATCTGCATGAATTTGGCAGCGTCAGGTCCGGTAATTTCAACCTGACGTTCAACCGCAACATCACAAAGGATAGCGGCATTGATCAAAGACCAGAAATTCTTCTCCGGATCACCAAAATCGCGCGGAATATACATGTGGTTATAGACCGAAAAACCGGTAGCACCCCAGCGAACTGTTGCATCAAAATAAGGTGATTTGCGAATCTGTGTTCCAAATCCAAACTGGTCTGAATTTTCCATCTATGAGGACTCTCAATAAAGTGTCAAAGAAATAGCAGGTTTGTCATTAGGTGATGTTTTGTTACGGGTGGCGCTCGTAAGGATTATTGCCCGCATTCGCGCCGGTCATTGATCACGGTCACGCGGTTCATGCTGCGATAATACGGCATATAGTCAGCCACCGCATAATGCATGGTTATGCGGTTATCCCACATTGCCAGATCACCCGCTTGCCAGCGCCAGCGAACTTGATCTTCTGGTGTGTTCATATGGTTGGTAAGGTAGGTTTTCAGCGCGTTGGACTCATTCATTGTCACGCCGGCGATAAAGGTCGTGAAGGCCTCGTTAAAATTCAAAAATTTGCGTCCGCTGACCGGATGAGTTGCAATCAGGGGCGCAACATTATGGCCAAACCGGCCGGCAGCGTCATTCAGCCTGTTGGCAGCAGGCTGATTGTCTTTATCGACGGCATAGGCATTCCGAAAATCGCCAAAATCATGAATGGCATTCAGACCCTCCAGATCGCGTTTCATTCCGTCCGGCAATCGCTCGTAAGCAGCATAACAGCTTGACCACAGCGTATCACCGCCCACGGGCGGAACAGAACGCGCCACCAGAACCGATGCAAAAGGACGAACTTCCTTAAACGTCAAATCAGTATGCCAGCTGTTCGTGTCGGGCGGATTGTCACCATCATTTTCCAGATGAACGATGCGCTCAAACCCCTCAACATGGGGGTAGTGCATGTGGGGGGCATCAAGCTCGCCAAACTGCGCGGAAAACTCTAGATGCGCCGCGTGAGAGATATCAACGCCGCGGATAAAAATCACCAAATTATCCAGTAAGGCCTGATAAAGGGCGTCATGTAGGTCAGCCGAAATGCCGATATTAAAATCAATACCGCTGATTTCTGCACCGATAACGGGCGTTAATTTGTCAATTTTTAGCATTAAATCACCCTTTCGTCCTTAATTTGGCTATTGGGGCCTGCTGGTAGTCACTTCTGGGTAAAATCACATTTTTTTTATCGATATCACAAGCTCAAAAGCTTGTCTCAAATCATTTCGTTTTATATGTAAGGGGAAGGTTTTGGTTATGTGGGCAATTTAACGCCTCGCAAATGTAGCGTGTTTGTTGGGAGTTAAGACAGGAGATAGGCATGATTCTTATTGTCTCAATCCTAATGGGTGTTGTCTTGCTTGTAGCCGTTGGCTACCAGCGTGCCGAGATGCAGAGGAATATCGAGCGAGACTTGCAACTGGAGTGGCAATCCCAGTATCATCAGCGTAGATGGGCGGACCCTGTTTCTAGCGAAACCTTTGATCTGATCGATAAAATCATAAATGTATCCGTCGCCGATCACTCTGAATGGCTGACCGATTGCGTTGACGAGCTTGAGGAAAAGTTTGAGCAGCAATGGACTAACCGCGCCGATTTTATCCAGATGAATGAGGGTATCGTCTGTTGGAGTGATAACACCAATATGGCCGATTTGTTCAACGAGTCCGGGCGTTACGAGATTGTCTGTTTGTTTTTGAAGCGCGAGCCGATCAAAGAGTTGCAAATTGAGCTGGAGACCGCGCTGGCCAGCCCCGAGCCGCAGCAGCTATCCGATAAAGACCGGTCCATCGAAGATATTATTGCTGAAATCTAAACCTTGAATGGATGAATTTCTGTCCAACGTTTCGGGCCGCCCCAATTTTGAGGCGGCCCGTATTTTGTCAAAGCCCATTTAGTGAATGCCAGACTTACTTGGTGAATGACTGTGTTGAGTAGTCGGACAATGGCAGCTTTTTGATTGTTCCGGTTTTGCGGACATAATCAACAAAGCTTTGTGCGTAATCGAGGTAGGTATCAACAACGCGGCCTTCCTTGGTGATTTTGCCAAAGGTCGTATAGCCGTCGCGCCCCGCCGCAATATAGTCATTGGTGACAACCTTATAGCTTGCGCTCATCGACAGCGGACCCCAGCTGGTGTCCGACGGGCCTTTGAATTCCAGCTTTGAAATCCGGCTACCTTTTGGCTTGCTTGCATCAATGTGCCAGCGCAGACCGGCAGCATAAGGATAAGCACCCGTTGATCCATCGGGTGAGAGCGCCAGATCAAGTCCATCTTCCAGTACCGCATTAATTTCGGCGCCTGTCATATCCAACTCAACCAGCGTGTTGGCGAATGGCAGCAGCTTATAGGCATCGCCGATGCTGAAGTCACCTGCGCTGACATCAATGCGAACGCCGCCACCATTTTGAATGGCAATGTCGCTTGAACGCGCCATGTCACGAAACGCATGCGCAACAAGATTGGAAATATCTGAGCCGTTTTTAGCTGTCAGGCTAACATCGCATAGCTTGGATTTGCCCTGACCTGGAATCCGCTCAAGACAGAGCGTTTCTGCAACAGTGGCGATTTTCATGCCTTTAAGCTCATCCACTTTTTCTGAGAAGCTGGCGAGCATTGTGGCGGCGTCTGCATCCTCGGTAACAATGCTCAAAAGCGGGTTTGCCTTGACGGCATCGATCACTGCGGCGCGCGCATCACCGGTTAGTTCAACGCGTTTGCCATCAGAATTCTTACGCTTAAAGCTGTCGGCCAGCATCATATGCGGGGTGCCATCACAGCTTTGAACCACGCCATTATCATCAAAATTGACCGTCAATTCGCCAACTATCTGCGAATATTCCCATGCCTGAACAATACAGACAGGATCGCCGCCGGCGTTTGTTGCGTTCGTTGGATATGCACCGTCGGTGTTCAACCCCAGTGCTCCGAAATCTCCCAAAAGCGTATGAGAATCACCGCCAACAATCACATCAACACCGGTCAGCACGCGGGCCAGTTTCAAATCGTTGCGATACTGATAATGCGTTAGAAGAATGATGTGATCGATACCCATGCCGGTCAGCTCATCAATATAAGTCTGCGCCGTTTTGGTCTCATCAAGGAACCGGGTTGTGGCATCGGGGTTGGATGATATCGTCGTCTTGCCGACGATATCGATTCCGATAATCCCGATATTCATGCCGCCGCTACGAACCACCGTATAGGGCCGGATATAGTCGTTGGCACCGGATTTTGCCAGTGCGGACACGCCGACTTCCGGAACAACATTGGCCGCCAGAACGGGCGTGTTGCAGTCGCCGGATTTCAGGAAATCTAAAAATGTTGCCAGACCGGCATCGCCATCATCAAATTCGTGATTGCCCAGTGCGAACGCATCGAAACAAACTTCATTCATCAGCGCGGCATCAGCCTCACCCTTGAACAAGGTGAAGTATAAATCTCCGGTGATCGCGTCACCAGCATGAAGTTTCAGCACATTTTCGTTCTCGGCAACCAGTTTCTTGAAGGTCGAGACAACTGCTGGAAATCCACCAGAACGCACACGTGTTTTTTCGCCGGCAAGTTTCAGATCAAGACCGCCATCAGCGCGAAGATGCGAATGGTGGTCATTCATGTGTAAGATGGTTAACTCTGCCGCCTGTGCAGTTCCGCCCAGCAGACCGGCGCAAAAGACAAGCGGGATAAAAAAGCGAGATGTCATCGTCTTATTCCTTAAATGATGGTTGTCGGGTGTTAAACCTCAAAGTCATTACTGTTTTATGACGTTTCGGTTATGAAAATATTTTCCTTCGATGTGAGTCCCTGCGGCATACTCCCACTGGTCTGATTAGCCGGCCCACTGGTCTGATTGGCCGGGATGAAAGCCAAAATTATCTGATAGTCGCGTCATGCATAATTCCAGCCTCTCACAAATCGAAGGCCTGTTTATTTACCCCCAAATATGGCAGCATCCGTTCATTAAAAAAAGGAATTGTTGCAATGAAAAAGCAAGCGAAGAAATCCACCGCCACTTCATCAGATATTTTACCAAATATTTTGATGATAATTACCGACCAGCATCGCGCTGACTGGTTGGGATGTACCGGACACTCAATTGTTAAAACCCCCAACATCGATGCTCTGGCTGCGCGCGGGTCAATATTCTCAAATTTCAATGTGGCAACGCCGGTTTGCATGCCGAATCGCGGCTCGATTCTAACCGGACGATATCCTTCGGTTCACGGCTTGCGGCATAATGGATTGCCTCTACCGCAATCCGAGACCACCTTTGTTGAAGTGCTTCGTGACGCCGGTTACAGCACCGCCCTTATTGGTAAAAGCCACGTTCAGCCGATGACCAATAATGCACCTCGCACCGGCAATGCCCCGCGCGTCAACGCTAGTTTTCCCGAAGCGAAAAAGAATGATGGCGCACGCTATGATCTGGAAGAGCCGCAGAATTTTGATGCTCCCGGCCGATTTGATATTCCGCTGCCTTTTTACGGCTTTGATCATGTTGATCTGGTAACCGGGCATGGCGATGGATGCACTGGCCATTATCTGCAATGGCTTCGCGAGCAGCGCAATGATTGGCGCGATCTTCGCGACCGGGACAATCAGTTGCCGCATGATTATACTTGCCCGCAAGCGATTCGCACGCCGATCCCGGAACATTTGTATCCGACCGCTTTTATCCGCGATCACGCAATTGATTATCTTGCCAAGCCTTCGGATGCGCCGCGCTTCACTTTTGTGTCATTTCCAGACCCGCATCACCCCTTCACCCCGCCGGGCAAATATTGGGATATGTACAGCCCTGATGATTTTGGTGTCGAGGTGCCGTTCTCGGCGCATCGCAACCCGCCGCCGCATCTTCTGGCCTGCCGACAGATCATGCTGGAGGGCAAACGCAATGACTCCGAACAATCGAGCTTTATGGCAAGTGATGACGAAATCCGTCAGGCGCGGGCGCTTACCGCAGGGATGATCACGATGATTGACGATGCCGTCGGTGAGATTATCGCAACGGTGGAGGCCAGTGGGGAGTTGGACAACACGATCGTGATTTTTACCTCTGACCATGGCGACTATCTTGGCGATCTGAACATGTTGCTTAAAGGGCCCAATTCGCGCCAGTCGATCAACCGCGTTCCCTTCATCTGGGTTGATCCGACCGGCAAAACCACCCATCAGCCAGAAATTCCGGCGCGCCGAAATGATCTTGCTTCAGCCATTGATATTGCCCCTACCATTCTGGCTGCTGCCGGGTGTGATCCTTATCACGGGATACAGGGGCATGATTTGTTTGGGGGCAATGTGCGCCAATCGCTGGTGATTGAACATGAAGATAACAAGCCAACTCCCGGGTTTATCCAGCGCGCCAACTTGCGTACGATGATCACTGATACGCATCGAATTACCGTTTACCGCGGGATCGATTGGGGCGAGATGTATGATCTGGTCACCGATCCGGATGAGCTGAATAATCTGTGGGATGATGCCGGTTCAGCCGGGATGAAAACGGATCTTCTCCACCGCCTGTCGCAGCATCTAGTGGAGGCGGTTGATCCCAGCCCATGGCCGAAACGTCTTGCCTAATATGGGGCCAGAAGTCTCGCAGCATCTGCAAACTGACTAATAAAGGGACCAGCGATAATGGCAGTGAAAATCGAATGTGTGGCTCCAACCCGCTCGCAGCTGGGTGAGGGGGCGCTGTGGGATGTAGAAGATGCAGCCCTATGGTGGGTTGATATCAGGGCCGGCCTGATCCACAAATTTGATCCAGTGGCAGGCGTCAATACCAGCTTTGATTTTGGTGAGCCGGTTGGCTGTCTGGCGCGCCGTGCGGCTGGCGGACTGATCGTTGCCAGCCAGTCCGGCTTCCATCTATTTGATCCTGAAACCGGCGCGCGCACGGCGCTGGTCGATCCCGAATCACACCTTGCCGGAAACAGGTTTAATGATGGTGGCACTGATCCGCGCGGCCGGTTCTGGGCTGGAACAATGCGCGATGATGGCGGCCCGCCGGAGATGCGCGGGCGATTTTATCGGTATAATGATGATGGCACAGCGACCGCATTTTTTGATCCGTTTTTCACTACAAACGGACTGACATTCTCACCTGATGGTCAGGTGATGTATGTTGCTGATACCAACCGGACGGTGCAGACGATCTGGAAATTCGATTATGATCTGGATACCGGAACGCCGTCCAACAAGCGGCTGTTTTTTGACTGCCGTGACCTTGCTGGTAGACCTGATGGGGCAACCGTTGACGCCGACGGATGCTATTGGATGGCCGGGGTAACCGGCTGGCAGGTGGTGCGGATTACGCCGCAAGGTGTGGTTGACCGGATTATCGAGATGCCAGTTGAAAAGCCGTCTAAAGTGATGTTTGGCGGGGCTAATCTTGATCTGCTCTATGTTACGTCAATTGGCGAAAATGTACAAAAAGACCTGGTTCAATCCGAAGCGGGTCAATCCGAAGCGGGCCAACCTGATGCTGGCGGCCTTTTCGCGATCAGCGGGCTTGGTGTTACCGGCTTGGCGCAGGCCCGATATGCTGGGTAGATGAAGCCCCGATAGACGCCTTGAAGTATAAGGACCTCGGAGTTGAGGAGATGTGGGCATGAAGATTCAAAAGATGGAACGCTTGCTGATCACTGGTGCGGCCGGGGCATTGGGTGCGCATTGCCGAAAACATGTTGGCCATCTGGCAAAGATAGTGCGTGTGTCGGACCGGATTGATATTTTGGCGGGTAACAATCAGTATGCCAGCGGCGCGCCTGAGGAAATTATCCGGTGTGATCTGGCGGATGAGGCAGCGGTTCAGGCTCTAGTCAAAGGGTGTGACGGCATTCTGCATTTTGGCGGTCAGGCCACTGAGGGCAGCTGGAGTGATGTTCGCACGTCAAATATAGAAGGCATGTACAACCTCTATGAGGCGGCGCGCAAAAACGGGTGCAAACGGATTTTTTATGCCAGCTCAATCCATGCGATCGGGTATCATCCGCCAACGCGGGTGATTGATGACAGCGCGGCCATTCGCCCGGACACGCTGTATGGGGCGTCTAAGGCTTTTGGCGAAGCGCTGGCCAGAATGTATTTTGAAAAATTCGGTATCGAGACCGCCTGTGTGCGGATTGCGTCGTGCCAGCCCGAACCTCGTAATCACCGGATGCTGGCGACCTGGTTCAGTTATGATGATCTGGTTCGCCTTGTTGAGCGTGTGTTTGATGTTCCGGTTCTAGGATGCCCAATTATCTACGGTGTCTCGGATAATGATCGCCGCTGGGCTGATAATAGCGCCGCCGCGCATATCGGCTGGACGCCGCAGGACAATGCCGAGGATCATCGCGTCCGTTTGGATAAAGAGATGGACCAGCCGCCCTCAACCTCAGATGATTTTACCTATATAGGCGGGCCTTATGTCAGCATGGGAATTATGCCAGATAAAAGCGCCCAGAAGAATGATGATGGTGGGGGTGCGAGATGACACAGGATAAATTCGATCGGTTGAATGAATGGCTGGATATGGAGCTTGAGGAAACGCTCGATGATCTGATCGAGGCCGAGTTCAACGAGCCTGCTCTGACCGAGGAAATTCGCCAGATTTACCGCGAACAACATCCGGCAGGCCTTGAAGGGCGGATTTATTATCCCAATCTGCTTCGCCTTCAGGCTGAGATGATCAAGCTCCAGGACTGGATCGTGGAGACCAACGCCAAGGTGATGATTATCTGTGAAGGGCGGGATAGTGCTGGCAAGGGCGGCGTGATTAAGCGCATTACCCAGCGCTTGAACCCTCGCGTAGCGCGGGTTGTTGCCTTGCCCAAGCCGTCTGAGCGTGAAATGTCACAATGGTATTTCCAACGCTATGTTCCCCATTTGCCAGCTGGAGGTGAAATGGTTCTGTTCGATCGGTCATGGTACAACCGCGCCGGTGTTGAACGCGTTATGGGATTTGCCACCGATGATGAGGTGGAGCAGTTCTTTCAGGACGTAACTGAATTTGAACGTATGCTGGTGCGTTCGGGTATTATCGTGCTGAAATACTGGTTTTCGATTACCGATAAAGAACAACAGTTGCGCTTTTTGATGCGTATCCATGACCCGATGAAGCAATGGAAATTATCGGAGATGGATCTGGAAAGCCGAATTCGATGGGAGCAATATACCAAAGCCAAGGAAGAGATGTTTGAGCGCACAAATATCCCCGAGGCACCTTGGTATATCGTCGAAGGTAATGATAAAAAGCGCGAGCGTCTGAACTGCATGGAGCATATTCTGGGGCAAATTCCCTACCGGGAAATTCCGCACGAAAAGATCAAGCTCCCGGACCGTGTGTTCAATCCTGACTATGAACGGCGAACGCTTCCCGACAATTTATATATCCCCAAAATTTACTGATCAGGAATCAGGTACGCCCCTAAAAATAAGGCTCCAAACTATACCCAAAATTGCACATAAATTGGCAAGCTCTTGAATCCTTTGATGTTTATCGTTAGATTCTGTGAATAACGTCAAAGGAAATGAAATGAAAGTCGGCGCAATTGCCTATCGTAAAGGTCCGCAAGGTACGGAAATCTGCCTCGTTAGTAGCCGCCGACATGAGGGGCTTTTGACTTTTCCAAAGGGCATCGTCAAAGACAGCGAGCAGTTGATGGATGCCGCAAAACGTGAACTCCATGAAGAGGCGGGCCTGCGCGGTAAGATAAAGCAGAAATCACGGCCTTTTTGTTATCACCCGCGTTTGGGCGAAGGCGAACCGGTTCTCTATTATCTTGTCAAAATTACCAAAACATCCGACAAATGGCCCGAATTCAAACAACGTGAACGCATTTTTGTCACGTTAAAAATGATGCAGGATTTGCCTCTGGGCGATGCTCCCAAAAGCCTTTTGCGTCACCTTAATCGTGTTCCGAAACTTCGGCGCGGCGTTAAAAAAACCTGACGCTCCCAATCGGCGAATACTCTATATAGTTTTTTGAAATTATGGGCATCACCAAAATCAACTGGGGTTGATCAACGCCATGAGCACACCGCCAGAAGATTTTGAGGAACTTGCCGAGGCGGCGTTGGGGCTATGGGATGTTCCGGCCGGGGCACGGGTGCAACTGATTAATTTGTCAGAAAACGCAACCTTTCTGATTACGGCGCCCGGCAGGTATCGCAGCATCATGCGGGTTCACCGGCAAGGATACCATACCCGCCGGGCGATTGAATGTGAGCTGGCGTGGATGCGGGCGCTTGCCAATGATGGCGATGTGGAAACGCCGCCAACCATCGCCGGTATTGACAATCGTATTATTCAATCGTTCGGTACTGCCAAAGTGGCCCCGCGGTTCCTCGTGATGTTTGCGTTTCTTGATGGCGTTGAGCCATCCCCCGATTCTGATCTGGCTGGTCCGTTTCGCCAACTCGGCATTCTGGCAGCAAAAACGCATCTTCATTCGATTGGCTGGGATCGCCCTGCTCCTTTTGAACGGCTGGTTTGGGATGATGCGGCAGTGTTTGGCCCCGCTCCGACATGGGGGAATTGGCGTGATGGGCCCGGTGTGGGCACGGGTGCGGCGCGCGCGATCCGCGATATCTTGAAGGCGGCAGAAGATTGTGTGCGTCAGCGGCTTGCCGCATTTGGCCGTGATCCTGCTCGCTTTGGGTTGATCCACGCTGATATGCGGCTTGCCAATTTACTGGTTGATCAAGGGCGCACGCGGCTGATTGATTTTGATGATAGTGGCCTTGGTTGGTTCATGTATGATTTTGCCGCAGGTATCAGCTTTATGGAGGATCACGCCCAAGTTCCCGCGCTGCGTGAGGCGTGGCTGGATGGATATCGAACTATCCGGCATCTTGATACTGCCGATGAGCGCGAAATTGATAGTTTTATTATACTCCGCCGAATGGCTCTTCTGGCGTGGATCGGATCGCATGCGCATACCGATCTGGCGCGTGAGCAGGCGGGCAATTTCGCTGAAGTTTCAGCCAAGCTAGCCGAAAATTATCTTAATAAATTTGCTTAGTTGAAACGCGCGTGGACTTGAAATCTCTAACGCTGGCCTCGAAACCCGCGATAATAAAAATTTGATCATTTGGTAAAAAAATCTGGACAAAGGATATTTATCCGGCAATCATTTTTTAGGGGTAGGGCTTTTTCATGTGTAGGGAAAACCGTACCGCGCCGCGATATAAATTCCGCGATATACATTACGATTTAATTAAGGTGTGAGGGAGGCCAGAATGGTTGATCGATATCTAGAAGACGGGATCACTGGCAATCGGCTTGAGGGGTCTGAATACACGGCGAATTTTGCCGATGCGCACCCGCCGCTGGATCCGCATGAAGCAAGGGTGGCGGCAGATCGCTGCTATTTTTGTTATGATGCGCCTTGCGTGACGGCCTGTCCGACAAGCATCGATATTCCCCAATTCATCCGGCAGATTTCAACGGGCAATCTGGATGGCTCGGCGAAAACGATTTTTGATCAGAATATTCTGGGCGGCATGTGCGCCCGTGTTTGCCCTACCGAAACCTTGTGCGAGCAGGCTTGTGTGCGGGAAATCAGCGAGGGAAAGCCCGTGCAAATCGGCCTGCTGCAACGCCATGCAACCGACGGGGCAATGAAGAGCGGCAAACAATTTTATTCACGCGGCGATGCAACGGGCAGAAAAATTGCCATCATCGGTGCGGGTCCGGCAGGCCTTGCCTGCGCCCATCGTCTGGCGATGAAAGGGCATTCGGTAGTAATTTATGATGCCCGGCCAAAGGCTGGTGGGTTGAATGAATATGGGATTGCTTCGTATAAATCGGTGGATGATTTTGCCCAGCATGAAGTTGATTATGTGACGGCAATCGGCGGCATCGAGATTATCAATGACAAACGCCTTGGCCGCGATCTGCGTCTTGACGAGCTGGCCTCTAGCTATGATGCGGTTTATCTGGCGATTGGCCTTGGCGGCGTAAACGCGCTGGGGGTTGATACCGATTCGCACTTTGGCAATGAAATTATTGACGCTGTTGACTTCATTTCTGATCTTCGGCAATCGGATGATGTGTCAAAGCTGCCAGTTGGTCGCCGTGTTCTGGTGCTTGGCGGCGGGATGACGGCAATCGATGTGGCAACTCAGGTCAAGCTTCTGGGCGCTGAAGAGGTGACAATTGCGTACAGGCGCGGGCGTGAACATATGAACGCATCGGAGGTCGAACAGCATCAATCTTCGACCAAGGGCGTCAATATCCGGCATTGGATGCAGCCGGTGAAGCTTGCCCGGCGCACCAACGGCGCAACTGGTCCGATAGTCGTTACTCTGGAATATACCCAGATTACCGGTGGTAAGCTGACAGGAACTGGCAAATTTCAGGACATTGAGGTCGATCAGCTGTTCAAAGCCATCGGCCAGACGTTGGGGGGCGATAATGGGCTTGAGGCGATTGATCTTCAAAACGGACGAATTGATGTTGATGCAACGTTCCGCACTTCGCATCCTTCAGTCTGGGCTGGCGGTGACTGTATTGGCGTTGGTGAAGATCTGACCGTAACCGCGGTGGCGCAGGGGCGCGATGCTGCTGAATCTATTCATGCAGCTCTAATTTGATGGGGCCTAACTTGACGGGTAAACCGATCAAAGCAAGATGATCATTGGAGGCAAACATGGCTGACCTTAGAAATAACTTCGCCGGAATTAAATCTCCCAATCCGTTCTGGCTGGCATCAGCGCCGCCAACGGACAAGGAATATAATGTTGTTCGCGCCTTTAAGGCAGGGTGGGGCGGTGTTGTCTGGAAAACGCTGGGGCTTGACCCGCATATCGTGAATGTTGGCGGTCCGCGCTATGGCGCTATTTGGGGCGCCGACCGGCGATTGTTGGGATTGAATAATATTGAGCTGATCACTGACCGACCACTGGATGTCAATCTTCAAGAGATCAAATCAGTCAAGCGTGACTGGCCCGATCGCGCCGTTGTCACCAGCCTGATGGTGCCGTGTGAAGAGCCATGCTGGGAAGAAATCCTAAAGCAGGTCGAAGATACCGGCAGTGACGGAGTGGAGTTGAATTTCGGGTGTCCGCACGGCATGTCGGAACGCGGTATGGGCGCGGCTGTTGGACAGGTGCCTGAATATATTGAAATGGTGACGCGCTGGGCCAAGGCAAAAACCCGCATGCCGGTGATTGTTAAGCTGACGCCGAACATAACCGACGTCCGGTATCCGGCGCGTGCAGCGCTTGCTGGCGGGGCTGATGCGGTGTCCCTGATTAACACGATCAGTTCAATCATCTCGGTCGATCTTGATCAGTTCGCCCCTGAGCCTACTATTGATGGGCGCGGAACACATGGCGGCTATTGCGGTCCTGCGGTCAAACCGATTGCCCTGAATATGGTGGCGTCAATCGCGCGTGATCCGGAAACGGCTCACCTCCCTATTTCGGGAATTGGCGGGATTACCACATGGCGAGATGCTGCCGAATTCATGGCGCTTGGTGCTGGGAATGTTCAGGTCTGCACCGCGGCCATGACATATGGATTTAAGATTGTTGATGAGATGATCGAAGGGTTGGCGCAATGGATGGATAGCGCCGGACATGCCGATCTCGATGCCATTACAGGCCGGGCAATTCCGAACGTCACTGAATGGCAGTATCTGAACCTTAATTACACCACCAAGGCGCGGATTAATCAGGAAAGCTGTATCAGTTGTGGGCGCTGTCATATCGCGTGTGAGGACACATCGCATCAGGCAATCACCAACATGGTCAATGGCGAGCGCCGGTTTGAAGTTATTGATGAGGAATGCGTTGGCTGTAACCTGTGCGTCAACGTCTGTCCGGTGGAAAACTGTATCACCATGGAACAGATCGGCGCCGGTGATGTTGATCTTCGCACCGGTAAAAAAGTGCCAAATGAGCATGGCAACTGGACAATGCACCCGAATAATCCGATGCGTGATGCCGCAGAATAGCACGGGGACCCATTCTATTCACAAACTGTTTATTCGGGAGCCGTGATTAGCTTGCCAAGGAACAATGTTTTTAGCGTTTCCTCGGCTTCGGCGTAAAAACTTTTATCGCCAGCCTTTAGCCCCAGAACATGGCGCACCTGCACGCTAAAATCGGCGTAATGCTGGGTGGTTGCCCAGATTGCAAAAAGAACATGGCGCGGCTCGCACGGCGCGATTTTCCCGAGATCTATCCAGCCTTGCAGGATTGCCGATTTTTCGTCGACCAGTGCTTTCAATTCATTTTGCAGGAAAGGTCCGATATGTTGGGCACCGGCCAGAATTTCATTGGCAAACAGCCGTGATTCGCGTGGAAATTTGCGGGAGGATTCAAGTTTACGCCTGATGTAATCACCAATTTCATCCGCGGGTTCACCATCACCACTGATTGCGCGCAGGGGGGCCAGCCATATGTCCAGCAACCCAGTCAGTAGCGCCACATGAATTTCCTCTTTGCTTTTGTAGTAATAAAGAAGGTTCGGTTTGGACATCTCTGCCTGCCCGGCAATACGATCCAGAGTGGCGCCGTGAAAGCCACTTATCGAAAATACGTCTAACGCGGCCGCCAGAATTCGCTGCTCATTGGCCTTTTGAATTCGCGTCTTGTCTTGATCACCCTTCGGGGTTTCGACATTTATCGTCGCAGAAGACATCTTAGTTTTGTTCCTGACTAATTATCTGCCCATCTATTCTTATCTGCCTATCTATTCGGGTCGGGCATTTATGCGGGCAGTTCTTTAACGCTCTTTTTTGTCTTAAGGCATCCTAAGATATTTGACCAAACGGTAAAAATGTTATTTCATAAAATTGCACCAAAGATAATGATGATGATGTTAGGTCCGCGCTGTCCCTATTTGCCGTAGGACTATGGGCCAAAATACAAAGGCCGCCAACTATTGCCGTAACATTGGGCGTCATAAGACTGGTCGTCATAAGACTGGGCGCCGTAATATCAAACGCCGTGATAACATAAATGTGACAACGGAGAATGCCAGAATGCCGGATAGCGCTAATCCCACACCAAATGATCTGCGGGCTTTTTGGATGCCTTTTACCGCCAATCGGCAATTCAAGGATAATCCGCGAATGCTGGTCAGTGCAAAAGACATGCATTACACCACCTCAGACGGGCGCCAGATTTTGGACGGCACCGCCGGTTTATGGTGTGTGAATGCGGGGCATGGCCGCCCAAAGATTGTCAAAGCCATTCAGGATCAGGTGGCGCAACTGGACTATGCGCCGGCCTTTCAAATGGGCCATCCAAAGGCGTTTGAGCTGGCAAACCGGCTGGTTGATATTACCCCCGACGGGATGAACTACTGTTTTTACACCAACTCCGGATCAGAATCGGTCGAAACCGCGCTAAAAATGGCAATTGCCTATCAACGCGTGCGTGGTGAGGGTAGTCGCACCCGGCTAATCGGCCGGGAACGTGGGTATCATGGGGTGAATTTCGGCGGTATTTCCGTTGGTGGTATCGTGTCCAACCGCAAGATGTTTGGCACTTTGTTGACCGGTGTTGATCACATGCCGCACACGCATGATCTCAGCCGCAACGCTTTTTCGCGTGGTGAGCCTGAATATGGCGCCGAACTTGCCGATGAGCTAGAGCGCACCGCCGCGCTGCATGACCCCTCGACGATTGCCGCGGTGATTGTTGAGCCGGTGGCAGGGTCAACGGGTGTCCTGATCCCGCCGAAAGGCTATCTGAAACGCCTTCGTGAGATTTGTGACAAGCACGGGTTCCTGCTGATTTTTGACGAGGTTATCACCGGTTTCGGTCGCCTTGGAACGCCCTTTGCTGCTGATTATTTCGACGTGAAGCCAGATATAATGACAACCGCCAAGGGGCTGACCAGCGGTGTGGTTCCGATGGGGGCGGTTTTCGTCCGAGACGAAATTCATGACGCGTTTATGAAAGGCCCGGAAGAGCTGATCGAATTTTTCCACGGCTATACCTATTCGGGCAATCCGGTTGCTGCGGCAGCGGCGCTTGGCACCTTGGAAACCTATCGTGAGGAAGGGTTACTGACGCGGGCATCGGATTTGGCCCAGCATTGGGAAGACCGTCTGCATAGCCTTGCCGATCATCCTTATGTGATTGATATCCGCAATATCGGACTGATTGGCGCGATTGAGCTGCAACCGATTGAAGGAGCGCCAACCCGCCGTGCATTTCAGGCCTTTTTGAAAGCTTTTGAGATGGGATTTCTGATCCGTACCACCGGCGACATAATTGCCTTATCTCCGCCTTTGATTGTTACCAAAGAACAGATTGACGAGTTAATCGATGCTGTTGGTAAGGTTCTGAAAAATATCTAAAATATAAGACTGACTTGCGAGTAATTAATTCTAACCTATGGCCTTGAAGGGAAAGTTTTATGTCATCTGAAATGAACAGGTCATTGATGGACCAACGCGGGAAAAATTTCCGGATCAATGGAGAAAGGTTGTGGGATTCGCTGATGGAAATGGCGAAGATCGGACCGGGCATTGCCGGCGGAAACAATCGCCAGACTCTAACTGATGAAGATGCTGAAGGGCGCCGTCTTTATCAGTCATGGTGTGAGGCCGAAGGCATGACCATGGGGCTGGATAAGATGGGCACCATGTTTGCGCGCCGCGAAGGTAGCGATCCGTCATTGCCGCCGATTATGGTCGGCAGTCATCTTGATACCCAGCCGACCGGCGGAAAATATGATGGTATTCTGGGCGTTCTGGCAGGTTTGGAGATTATTCGCACGCTGAATGAAACCGGAATTAAAACGCGCCATCCGATTGAAGTCGTCAATTGGACGAATGAGGAAGGCACCCGCTTTTCGCCGCCGATGATGGCGTCGGGTGTTTTTGCCGGAGTGCACACGTTGGACTGGGCCTATGGGCGCACCGATGCTGAGGGCAAAAATGTAGGGGATGAGCTGGCGCGCATCGGCTGGATCGGGGATGAGGAAGTCGGGGCCCGCAAGCTGGCAGCATTTTTTGAATTGCATATCGAGCAGGGACCAATCCTGGAGGATGAAAACATTGATATCGGTGTTGTCACCCACGGGCAGGGCCTGAACTGGTTGCAGGTCACATTGACCGGGCGCGAATCGCATACCGGATCAACGCCAATGCCAAAACGCGTGAATGCCGGGCTGGGAATGGCGCGAATTACCCAGCTTGTTGATGAAATTGCATGGTCACATGCACCGCTGGCCGTTGGCGCTGTTGGCCATTGTGATGTGTATCCGAATTCCCGCAACATTATCCCGGGCAAGGCGGTCTTCACCATTGATTTCCGTCATCCCTCGCAAGAGGTCATTGATGATATGGAGGCGCGTCTCCGCGCCGGTGCCAAGGAAATCTGTGACGAGATCGGATTGCAAATGGAGATTGAACAATCGGGCAAGTTTGATCCTGTCAAATTTGATGAAGGGTGTGTTGATGCCGTTCGCAGTGCTGCCCAGAGACTGGGGTATTCGCACCGCGATATTGTGTCAGGGGCCGGTCATGATGCATGCTGGATTAACCGTTTGGCGCCGACTGCTATGATTATGTGTCCTTGCGTTGACGGCCTATCGCATAACGAAGCCGAAGAAATAACAAAAGACTGGGCGACTGCGGGCGCCGACGTGCTGTTTCATGCCGTCGTCGAAACCGCTGGTATCGTCGATGATTAATCGAGGAGATTTTTGAATGAGCACAGTAATTAAAGACGGCACCATCGTTACGGCCGACCGTACATACAAGGCTGACGTTCTTGTCGAAAACGGAATTATCACCGAAATTGGCCAAGGGCTGTCTGGTAACGAGACGCTGGATGCCACCGGATGCTATGTGATGCCGGGCGGGATTGATCCGCACACGCATCTGGAAATGCCCTTTATGGGAACCTATTCATCGGATGATTTTGAATCCGGAACGCGCGCTGCGCTATCGGGCGGAACAACTATGGTTGTTGATTTCTGTCTGCCTGCTCCCGATCAGTCTTTGCTGACGGCTATTCAGGCTTGGGACAATAAATCTACCCGCGCTACCACTGACTATTCCTTCCATATGGCGATTACATGGTGGGGTGAACAGGTGTTTGATGAAATGCCCGAAGTGGTCAGCAAAGGCATAAATACCTTCAAGCATTTCATGGCCTATAAGGGTGCGTTGATGGTTGATGATGATGAGATGTATGCCAGTTTCCAGCGCTGTGCCGAACTTGGTGCGATGCCCCTTGTTCATGCTGAAAATGGTGATGTTGTTGCCCAACTTCAGGCCAAACTTCTTGAAGAAGGCAATAACGGTCCCGAAGCTCATGCCTATTCACGCCCACCCGAAGTTGAAGGTGAGGCCACAAACCGTGCCATCATGATTGCTGATATGGCCGGGGTCCCGCTTTATGTTGTACATGTATCGTGCGAGCAGTCGCATGAGGCGATTCGCCGGGCCCGGCAAAAGGGCATGCGTGTTTATGGTGAGCCGTTGATCCAGCATCTGCTTCTTGATGAAGGCGAATATGCGAATAAAGACTGGGATCATGCGGCACGGCGGGTAATGTCTCCGCCATTCCGCAAAAAACTTCATCAGGACAGCCTTTGGGCCGGTCTGCAAGCAGGTAGTCTGCAAGTGGTGGCAACCGATCATTGCGCCTTTACCACCGAGCAAAAACGCTATGGGCTTGGCGATTTTACCAAAATTCCAAATGGCACCGGGGGCCTTGAAGACCGGATGCCGCTATTGTGGACCTACGGGGTTCAAACCGGGCGGCTGACGATGAACGAATTCGTTGCGGCGACCTCAACCAATATTGCCAAGGCGCTGAATATGTATCCGCGCAAAGGCGCTATTCTGGAAGGGTGTGATGCTGATATCGTTGTTTTTGATCCGGAACGTGAAAAGACCATCACCCATGGGGCCCAGCAATCGGCAATTGATTATAACGTTTTCGAAGGCTTTACGCTTAAGGGTTTGCCGCGCTTTACCATGACGCGCGGTTATGTTGCGATTCAGGAAAACGAGATCAAAACGCGCGAAGGTCACGGTAAGTTTGTGGCGCGTGAACCTTTTGCTGCTCCGAATAAGGCGCTGTCGAAATGGAAGGCACTGACCGCCCCGCGTAAAGTCATCCGCGACCCGGCAAACATGCCAGCCGGAGTTTGACACCACCCGCACATAACCCTACGGACGGAACCCTATGGCAGATAAAATCGCAGCAGATATTGCGGCAACATCCCCTTCAGGCGAAGGGATGGCCGGTAATGCCAATTCTGGTGATGTAATCAGGGCTAGGGATCTGTGCCTAACTTTTGACTCGAATGATGGGCCTGTTCACGCCTTAAAAGATGTCGATCTGAACATTGAAAAGGGCGATTTTGTCTCGTTCATCGGGCCATCTGGATGCGGCAAGACGACCTTGCTGAGGGTCATTGCCGACCTGGAGAACCCCACCTCCGGATCTATCAGCGTCAATGGCATGACACCTGAAGAGGCGCGTCTGAACCGTGCTTACGGGTATGTGTTTCAGGCGCCTGCATTACTGGCGTGGCGAACGATTGAGCGTAATGTTGGCCTGCCACTGGAGGTCATGGGGATTGCTCGCAACGATGCCAGAGCGCGCGTTCAGCGTACCCTTGATCTGGTTGGGCTGGATGGGTTTGGTCGCAAATTTCCCTGGCAGCTATCGGGGGGAATGCAGCAACGCGCCTCGATCGCGCGGGCGCTGTCATTCGATGCCGATCTTCTGTTGATGGATGAACCTTTTGGTGCGCTGGATGAAATTGTCCGTGACCATCTGAATGAGGCACTTTTGCACCTTTGGGCGAAGACCGGCAAAACTATCTGTTTTGTGACCCATTCAATTCCCGAGGCAGTTTATCTGTCGAATAAAATTGTCGTGATGTCGCCGCGTCCGGGCCGGGTAACCGATATTATCGAGAGTGATCTTCCCGCTGACCGGCCATTGGGAATTCGTGAGACTAGTCAGTTTCTGGAAATTGCCCAGCGGGTTCGAAATGGTCTTCGTGAAGGGCATTCGGATGAGTAGTCGCCAAAATGGGATAGTCAAAGGCCATGATGGGATATTCAAAAAATTATCTCCCATTGTCACCATCGTCGCCGCGCTGGTGGTTGTTTGGTACGGCTTTACCGTCTATCTGAATTCGCCTTGGCAGATTGATCTGTATAAAAAGGCTGATGTTGAATGGACGATGTCTGATCTGGTCCGTGATACGATGGCGCATAACCGCCCGATCCTGCCAGCACCGCACCAGATTATAGTGGAAATCTGGGAAACGACGGTTAATAAGAAAATCACTTCGAAACGGTCGTTGATTTTTCACGCTGGTATTACCCTGTCCTCAACGCTGCTTGGGTTTGTTATCGGCACGATTCTTGGAATTGGGCTGGCCGTTGCCATTGTTGAAAACAGGGCGATGGATAAATCGCTGATGCCGTGGATTATCACCAGCCAGACTATTCCGATTCTGGCAATTGCCCCGATGATCATCGTTGTGCTGAATGCGGTGGGGGTATCGGGTCTGTTGCCAAAGGCGCTGATTTCGACCTATCTCAGTTTTTTCCCGGTTGCGGTTGGCATGGTCAAAGGTCTGCGTAGTCCTGATTTGATGCTGATTGATCTGATGCGCACATATAAAACATCGCGGATTCAGTTGTTCTGGAAGTTGCGGTTGCCGTCCTCTGTGCCGTTTCTATTTGCCTCAATGAAAGTTGCAATTGCTACTAGCCTAGTTGGTGCGATTGTGGGTGAGCTGCCGACAGGTGCGGTTGCCGGTCTTGGTGCGCGGCTGCTAGCTGGATCGTATTATGGTCAGACTATCCAGATATGGTCGGCCTTGATAACCGCGGCAGTTATGGCGGCAGCTTTGGTCACGATTGTCGGCATTGTCAGCCGCGTTACGCTGCGCCGGATGGGGCTTGGATCATGACGCAGTTTACCACCATTTTAAGAGGCCTTGCAGCGGTCTCGGCGTTCTGGGCATTTTTGACTGGAATGCTGGCATTTGCTGAAACTGATCGCGTTTTGCTGCTAGCAGCTGCAGTTCTGTTGAGTGCCGCGTTTTTGCCAGTTCAGAGTCGTAATAATGGGGGGCAGTATGATCTTGCTGCCAGCTTGTTTGGAATGGTGGCGGTGTTGATGTCGCTGCGGGGCGGCATGCCATCCGCCAGTTGGGGGTTGGTTATTTCGAGCTGGCTTTATGGCTGGCTGGCGGTTGAAAAATCCATGGCCATTCGCGGGCGCTCCCGCTTTGTGGAATTAATCTTGTCGTTGGCTGTTCCGGTATTTTTTGGGGTTTGGATTATTTTCGTCTGGGAATGCCTGACCATTGGGCTGGAAATTCCGATGGTTTTGTTGCCTCCCCCTTCTGCCATTGCCGTTCGGTTTGCTGAATCAACGCCGATTCTATGGGCTGATTTTCAACAGACGGTGATTAAATCCGCGCTTGTCGGTTATGTTCTAGGATGTGGAAGCGCTTTTATTCTGGCGGTATTGATTGACAGGGTTCCGTTTCTTCAGCGGGGTCTTCTGCCGATTGGGAACTTTATTTCGGCGCTTCCTATTGTCGGAATCGCGCCGATTATGGTGATGTGGTTTGGCTTTGACTGGCAATCAAAGGCAGCGGTCGTCGTGGTGATGACTTTCTTCCCGATGTTGGTGAATACGGTTGCAGGATTGCAGGCAACGCAGGCGATGGAGCGTGATCTTCTTCGCACTTATGCCTCTTCATATGTGCAGCTTTTGTTTAAGCTTCGACTTCCGGCAGCGGCACCTTTTATTTTTAACGCGTTGAAAATCAATTCCACACTGGCTCTTATCGGCGCCATTGTTGCCGAGTTTTTTGGCACACCAATTGTTGGTCTTGGCTTTCGTATATCGACCGAAGTTGGTCGGATGAATGTTGACATGGCTTGGGCAGAAATATGTGTTGCGGCACTTGCCGGATCGCTGAGCTATGGCCTTCTTAGCCTGCTGGAAAAGCGGGTGACTTTCTGGCATCCTTCAAATCGCCAGAAGCAAGTTTGAATGATGTTTTGAAGAATTACACAACCAAGGGAGTAGAGGATAATGAAAAAAATTCTGACAACATGTGTGGCATTGACCGCGGCATTTGCCGTTAGCTCAGCTGCCAGCGCAGCCGATAAATTGACGCTGCAACTCAAATGGGTAACACAAGCTCAGTTCGCCGGTTATTTTGTTGCCGCGGATCAGGGGTTTTATGCCGATGAAGGTCTTGATGTAACAATCAAGCCGGGCGGGCCTGACGTATCTCCGGTTCAGGTTATTGCTGGCGGCGGCGCTGATGTAGTGATTGACTGGATGCCTTCTGCTCTGGCGTCTCGCGAAAAAGGTGTGCCGCTAGTGAACATCGCCCAGCCGTTTAAATCTTCTGGCATGATGCTGACCTGCCGTAAGGATTCCGGCATTAAAACACCAGCAGATTTCCGCGGCAAGACGCTGGGTGTTTGGTTTTACGGAAACGAGTACCCCTTTCTGTCATGGATGAGCCAGCTTAATATTCCAACCGATGGCAGTGGTAGCGGCGTGAATGTTCTAAAGCAGGGTTTTAACGTTGACCCGATCCTGCAAAAGCAGGCCGAGTGCGTATCCACAATGACTTATAACGAATATTGGCAGATCATTGATGCAGGGCTTACAGCTGACGAACTGGTTGTTTTCAAATATCAGGATCAGGGAGTAGCTACGCTGGAAGACGGGCTGTATGTGCTTGAGGACCGGTTGAAGGATGCAACGTTCAAAGATCAGATGGTTCGCTTTGTACGCGCGTCGATGAAGGGCTGGAAATGGGCTGAAAACAACCCGGATAAAGCTGCCGATATCGTTCTTGATAATGATGCAACTGGTGCCCAGACCGAAAAGCACCAGCGTCGGATGATGCGTGAAATTGCCAAACTGACAGCAGGCTCGAACGGTGCCCTTGATCCAATGGATTATGCACGCACAGTATCAACTTTGATGAAGGGCGGATCTGATCCAGTGATCAGTAAAGAGCCTTCAGGTGCATGGACACACATGATCACCGATGCAGCGCTGTAAGCGCAGACCTCGGCGATAGACCAAAAATATAGCTGCCCATCATTTTGGTGGGCAGCTTTTTTACATTTTGAGTGGACTCTCTTGATCTTGAAGCGCATAACTCGCTAGGGTAGCGGTGATGAAACTCTCCCCCGATGAAATTAAGGGCCATGTTGCCATGTTGGCCTTCTCGGCGCTTGTTGCCGGATCGTTCAGCCTTGGCTCCCTTGTTGCAAATGACATCGCACCGCAAGCCATTACCGCCGCGCGGTTTGCCTTTGCGACCATTATTCTTGGCATGTTGGCGGTACTGAAATCCGATCTAAAGCGCGAACATCTGGCCAGCCCGTGGCGTTATTTCGTTCTTGGCGGGTTGTTCACAATCTATTTTGTTATGATGTTTGAAGGTCTGAAAACTGCTGATCCGGTTTCGGCTGCTGCTGTGTTTACCTTGATGCCGTTAATGTCGGCAGGCTTTGGCTATTTGTTGCTGCGTCAGGTGACAACGCCGCGTATGGCGGCGGCGCTGTCGATTGCTGCGGTTGGTGCGCTTTGGGTGATTTTTCGGGGAAATGTCAATGCAATATCATCGCTTAATATTGGCCGGGGTGAGCTGATTTATTTTGTTGGATGCATTGCCCATGCGATTTATACGCCGATGGTGCGCAAGCTGAACCGGGGGGAAAGCGCAACAACTTTTACCTTCGGCGTTTTGGTGGCAGGAACCATTTTGCTGGGCATTTTGGCATTTAAACAAATCATTGCTACTGATTGGTTGAATTTACCGCCGATCATCTGGATTGCCATTGCATATTTAACCTTATTTGCGACGGCATCATCTTTTTTCCTGTTGCAATATGCAACGCTGCGCCTGCCCAGCGCCAAGGTGATGGGCTATTCCTATCTGACGCCTGCATGGGTTCTTTTATGGGAAATTGGCTTTGGCAGTGCTTTGCCGCCTTTGCCAATTCTGTTCGGCATTGGGGCAACAATTTTCGCGCTGTTGATGCTTCTTGGAAATGAGGACACTAGCCGCAGCAACGCCGCGCGATAAAGATTCTTGATGAATTTGCAACAAGGGGCTTGCCGCCGCTTGCCGCCTCCGCGATGCTTGAATGGTCTCTTGGTACAAACATCGGAATTCAAATGTCGCCCAATCCTGAGTCGCCCAATCCTGAGTCGCCCAGTCCTGAGTCGCCCAGTCCTGAATCGCCTAATGCGCGCCGCCGCCGCCGAGCAGGACGTCGCGCCCAGAGTGGAGGTGCTTCTGATCTGGCCGCGAATACCCCCCCATTGGCACATCTTTCGGCCACCGGTGGATGGTTAAAACTGTTAGATGATGCCGCGCTTTCCAGCATTCATCATGCCGCGCTGACAATCCTTGCTGAGACCGGTTTTAGCGAGGCTCCGGATGAGGTTATTGACCTTGTCACAGCAGCAGGCGGCGGCCTCAATGCTGCGGGGCGATTGTTATTTCCCAATGATCTTGTCACGACTGCGCTGGCGAACCTGCCCCGCCAGTTAACGCTGCATGCGCGCCGCGATGGGGCCGATCTGTATCTTGGCGGTGACGGTGTTTATGTTGGGACTGGCGGGGCATCTCCCGAAATTCTGGATTTGGAAAGCCGCCGGTATCGCCCTTCTGTTCTTGGCGATATCTACGCTGCGGCGCGCGTGGTTGACCAGATGCCTCACATCCATTTCTTTTGTCGCCCGATGGTGGCACGCGATCTCGATGCCCCATCCGCGATTGAACTAAACACCGCTTGGGCCAGTCTCGGCGGGACCACAAAACATGTGGTGGTTAGCGCATCTTCGCCCAGCAGTGTCGATGAAATTGCGCGCCTGGTTTACATGCTGGCAGGATCAGAGGCGGCGTTTCGCGAAGCGCCATTCCTGTCGCTGAATATCAATCATGTGGTGCCGCCGTTGCGCTTTGATGCTGATTCGGCACTGGTTCTGATCCGTGCTGTTGAATGCGGTATTCCAGTTATGGCGAATACGTTTGGCCAGCTTGGTGCGTCCAGTCCGGTGACAATTGCCGGCTGCGTTGCGCAAACTACCGCTGAAACGCTGGCCGGCGTGGTGCTGGCCTATCTTGCCAATAATCGGGCGAATAAGTTGACGGGCAATGAAACCAAAACCAAAGTGGTTTTTGGGCCGCGTCCGATGATCACTGATTTACGAACAGGGGCGATGTCGGGCGGCGGGGGCGAACAGGCGAAGCTGACCGCCGCCGCAATCCAGATGGCGCGGTTTTATGGCCTTCCCAGTTCGACCATTGCAGGAGCAACCGACAGCAAATCGCCCGATGCGCAATCAGGATATGAGAAATGTCTGGCGGTTACACTCGCGGTTCAGGCGGGCGGGCATTTCATCACTCAGGCCAGCGGTGCGCAAGCCAGTCTGATGGGAACCGCGCTGGAAAGTTACGTGATCGATAATGATATGCTTGGCAGCATTTTGAGCGCGCATACCGAAATTGAGGTGTCGCCCGAAACGCTGGACACTGACGCCATTCATGCGGCCACAACCGGGGCCGGACATTTTCTTGGCGAGGCGGAAACTTTGGCTAGGATGAACAGCGATTTTCTCTATCCGCAAATTGCTGACCGGCGGTCAATTTCCGAATGGCATGATGCCGGAACGCCGTCTATCTGGCAGCGGGCAAATGAACGTGTCCGCGCCATTTTGGATGCGCCGTCACAACCGGGAATTGATGCCGAGATGATTGAGAGGGTCGAAGCCGATTTTGATTTGGCAATGTCACTTAAACCTGTCGCTTAAACCTTAAACTTACCTGTGCTTGGATTTGAAAGGTTTGGCGCCTAAATATCTTCGCTCTCAAACTCATTCCACATGTCGATAATCCAGCGTCGGATTTGCAGTGCTTCTTCCCAGCGGTTGGACATCTCGGTGCCTGTCGCATCGGTCATCGCATATTCGGGCGGGCCAAGCTCACAAAGGAAAATACAGTCACCGTTCTCATTGCGTTGGCGCCAGCTCTTCAGACCGTCCCGCCACCACCTGCGGAATTGTGTAACCCATGCGGAGTGTTGCGGAAAATCCAGTTGGACTTGAATCTGCTGGCGGCTGGCAACGCGGCCTTGAAAACTGTCAGACCGGTCAATAATTCGCTGGATCAACGCGGCATCTCTTGGGGCAAGCGGCAGTTTGAATTCACGGTCTACAACAAAGTGCGAAAGATCGGCGCAAAGCCGCATTTCCGGCACCGCGTCAAGCAAGCATAAGGTGGCATAAAGGTCATTGGTGATGCAGTTGCGGTGTGTTTCAAACTGTACCGGCATCCCAATTTCGTCGGACATGTCGATCCATTTACGGACGACCGGGATCATGCCGTCAACGCTGATCGGCATAACCTGGCCGATAATATCAACAAAAGGCGCGCCGAAATCTTTGGCCATGATCAACGTTTCACGAAGCGATTCAATCGTTTGCGGAAAGGCTACAATCAGCGGGGTCAGATTGTTACGCTCCAGATGCGGGCGAACCTTATGCGCTTGCGCCACGTCGCCTGCGCCAAGGTCAATTGCCAGCCCATCATACCCGGCCTCGGCCACTTTTTCAGCGATGGCGTCATATCCTAAAATGACGCCAGTCTGGTCATGCGGCATCATTGACCACAATGATGTATAGGTTTTCAGCTGGCGCGCTTGCCTCATTCCTGTCTACGCCTCAAGCTTTATATGGCGGCCATTATCGGTAGGAACGATCCAAACTTCGTCACTTGGCCACCGGCTTTCATCCTTTTGCATCAGGCAGCGAATAACTGTAATCTGAAACTCTATCCAGCCCATCCGGTGAACGGGTCCGGCAACGTCTTCGATCTTGTTATTCAGCTTGGCCAGTTGCCAGAAGGGCACAGATGGATAGCTGTGATGCGCGGTATGATAGGGCATTTGCCAGCATAGCCAGCGCATCAGTGAATTGGTGCGGGTTGACCGGGTGTTCATCAAAATATCCGAGCTGTGCGTCAGGCCAAGATGTTCAATCGTATTTTGCAACTGGTGAACTGGCTTACACAGCACCATCGGCAGAATCCAGAAGGTCACTGCGGCCCAACTCTCAAAATAGATAGAGGCCGCGATAATGCCCGCATACCCAACAAGATGCAGGCGTGATTCACGGATGATTTTTTTCTCATGCGGCTTGCCGATATAGGGCTCAATGATAATCCCGCGGGCGCGGCGGATCATCCCGGTAACGCGGTTTTTCCAATAGCTGACACCGATAAAAAACATCAGATAGCTGGCCAGCGTATAGGGCTCACGCGTTAGCTCGCCATCGCGCTCCCAATCTTGGGTCCAGCGATGATGCGCATAATGCATAACCTGATCATAGTCGCGTGGGAACAGCATGAAAAAGCCAATTATACGGCCACAAATCTCGTTCAGGCGGCGCGTGCGAAACACCGTCCAGTGCGACAGTTCATGCTGGCCAGCGTATAAAAAATTGACCACCACGCCTAGCGCAAACCCCGTCGCCAATACCCACCAGCTTCCCATCGCAAGGTAATGCAGATAGCCAAGAACTAGAATTGCGCCGATATGGCTGCCAAGTTGCAATGCTCCGGCAAGGTCCGACTTGCTATTAAGTTCCCGTAATTCGGCGCCGGATAACAGCCTGCGGGTTGAAAAACTTTCTTCCATCGGATTGTTCTCTCATCGTCGCTTAAATTTATGTCATGTTGGTTACTTGTCCATTTCCAGCCTAGCTTCAGCTCTGTATTTCGTAAACCCGAATTGCCGAGATAAACGGATTTTCCGCGGCCAGCGCGCACGCATCCTCAAAACTATCGGCGGTGATGACGGTCAGGCCGGTAATGGCGTCGAGCCCTAGTGAAAGATCGGTTGTCCCGCTATGGGTAATTTCCTTTCCCTTCATGAAATAACCGATATTTTCGACGGTCTGGGGGCCTGCCTTTTCAAACCATGAATTCCAGGCCGCCATGATTTCCTCGGTAGGTTTTTCGAAGCCGATATGCATAA
>CALLKZ010000076.1:0-20540 GCA_938082345.1 uncultured Alphaproteobacteria bacterium | reverse complement strand
TCACTAGCGCGTTGAACAAAAGATAGCGCCACCCAGTCAACGCCAGCATCAAGGGCAAAATCAAGGTCGGCGTAATCCTTTTCAGTCAGGGGCGTGCTGTCCAAAACAAGATCGGGAAGGTTGACACCTTTGCGACTGCTGAGCGCCCCGCCAACGATAATCTCGGCCTCAAAATGATCATTGGCAATTCGCACCACCTTAACCACCAGCCGGCCATCATCAATCAACAGGCGTGCGCCGGGTTGAAGAGCGGCAAAAATTTCAGGATGCGGAAGACCAACACGAACAGCATCACCAATGTCCGGCGACTGATCAAAAATCAACGTCTGACCGGCAACCAGAATGGTGCCGTCAGTCACCAACCCGATCCGGTGCTTTGGGCCCTGCATATCGGCCAGAATACAGGTAGGCCTGCCGGTTTCATCTTCCAGTGCGCGAATCGCCTTAATGCGTTCGCCTTGCTCGGCCTGCGTTCCGTGCGAAAAATTCAGCCGGAAAACATCAACGCCAGCATCAAAAAGCGCGCGTAACATCGCCGGCTCACTGCTGGCACCACCTAGCGTAGCAACAATTTTCGTAGCGCGTTGATGTATAGATACAGTCATGAGGACATCCTGAAGCCGCTTCTGCCAACTGGCGAGGGGAATTAATCGTCGATACCTTAAGTTAATCAACTTGAATTATTTATTTTTAATAGCACAGGATATGACATTCAGCTTATTTTTTTGTTTCAAACATCAACCACCGCGCCTATCAAATGGGGGGCCTCAACGGGCGGGCCTTAATAGGGGGCAGCACCTGCCGTTGATCGAACATGTCTTCATTCATCACAATTTTTGGCGCCGCCTTCATGCTGGGTATGATTTTCAACGCCGCGCCCGGGGCAATTTTTGCCGAGACCATCCGGCGCAGCGTCAATGGCGGGTTTCGTGAAGCGCTAGAGGTGCAGTTTGGCTCGCTGGTCGGCGATGCGACATGGGCAATCCTTGGTCTTGCCGGCGTTGGCATTTTACTTCAATCCGAATTTCTGAAAGTTCCTGTTGGCATCGGCGGGGCGGGCTATCTGGCTTGGCTGGCATGGGATTCCTGGCAGGCCAGTGATATCAGACCCGCCAGCACTCCGGCCACCGTCAACATCACAAACACAGGTAGCGCCTTACGGTCCGGGATGATTCTATCGCTGTCCAACCCACAAAATGTCGCCTATTGGGCTGCGCTCGGCAGTGCCTTTGGCGCGCTGGGGATCAGTGCTCCGACGGGGGGTGATTACGCGGTCTTTTTTACCGGTTTTATGGTGTCATCAATTCTGTGGTGTTTTGTCTGCGCCGGTGCGGTTCACCATTTGTTTAGCGGGCGCGGTGATACTTGGCGGATTTGGACCTACCGCATCTGCGCGCTGGCATTTGTGTATCTGGCAATTGGCACTACCTACGAGACTATATCGCTGATCGGCTAGCGGTTAATCCTCGGCGCGCGTAGTCCAGTATTCCTCACCATAATCGTGGAAAATTTCTTCACCGGATTTAATCGCACAATCAGCGTAGAACCGCAGAAACCGGTTATCCTCATCATCAACTTCCCATTTGGCATTGGCATTGGCGCTGTGGTTGTAGAGCATGCCGTACCCCATCACGACCAGATAGTCACCCGGATCATCCGGGCTGGTAAACAGATAATCATTCAGGCGGTTCACCTCCTGAAGATCATCATCATCAATGACAATATAGGGCGCGCGCTCAAGCGTATCACCAGCCGCCAGATCTTGCGTTGCGAAAACGCCTAGACCATGAATGGGGGACACCCCAACCCTTATCTTCATTCTTATTCTCCAAAATCATCATCATCAAATCTGCACCCGGTTACACCCGGTTACATCTAAAGCAGGCTAAATTCTTGTAACGCAAGTGGCAGGTTCTCTTTTTCAAGATGGGTTTTAGCCGAAACTACCGATCTTTGTCAGCCGCACCGTCAGCCGCACCGTCAGCATCATTCTGAGGCACCGTCCCCAAAGCTTTGTTTTTTTGGTGCTGCTCACGAACGGCAGTGATAATTCCGGCGGCCGCGATCATCACTATGCCCAGCACTGCCCATGACGTTGGCCATTTCTCGAAAAGAACCCTTCCCCACATCGCCGCAAAAAGCAGATAGACAAAATCTAATGGCGCCAGCAGGCTGCTATCAGCGGTCTGATAGGCGCGGCTGAGACACAGATTGCCGGTTAGATTCAAAATCGAAAAAACACCAAACATAATCAATAATGCCGAGGTGAGATGCGGCCAGCCTGTAAGAACGAACGGCACCGTAGCGCGCGTTTCAGCAGCAAGCGGCAGATGGCTGACAACCATCGCACCAACCGATCCGGTAATCAGAAAAATAAAAGTCACCACAAAGATCAGCGCCAACGGGCTTTCATGCCGGCAATACCGTCGGAGGATCAAAATATTGCAGGCATAAAAAAATCCGGCCAAGAGCGGCGCCACCTGGAACAGCGAAAATTGATCAGCAAGCGGATTAAGCACCGTAAAACTACCAAGCGCACCAAGTAGCAACGCACCTGCCCGCCAGATGCCAATCCGCTCACCAAGAAATGGCCCGGCAAGCAACGTTACAAATAATGGATAAGTATATAATCCCGCCGCCATCTGCGTGATCGTGATCTGCTGTGACGCACCAAAGAAAAAAACCATGCATATAGCTAGCATCAACCCGCGTGCTATTGCCGGTCCGATGCGGCGCGGCACCAACAGGCCCAGCCCGCCAGTGGTAATGGCAAGGAGGAAAATCATCGTCAGATTGAGCGTCGATCTGATCGTCTGGAGCTGCCAGAAACTGGTATCCGGGGCGATCAGTTTGATCAGCGAGTCCTGTAATGCCAGCAACGACACCCCGATCAGCAAAAGCCCCAGCGCCAACATCGGCTTGTCTTCGCGCGGTGCGGCAAAAATAGAACTTTTCATAGCCCTAGCTTCGGCTTATCAACAGATTGTGTCAATCGTGACATGCACCGGGCACTGGAGACCATAAGATGGATACGAAACTGACGCTGCTTTATTTCAACCTACGTGCGCTTGCCGAGGCTCCGCAAATGATGATGCAGTATCGCAGTGCCGCCTACAGCTATGAGATGGTTTGGGATTATTATGGCGCACCGTGGAGCGAGATGAAAAGCAAGATGCCATTTCGCCAACTGCCGATATTGATCGTCGATGACAAGACAGAAATCGCTCAAAGCGGATCGATTATTCGCTTTCTGGCGCAGCATTTGGATCTGATGCCGGACGACGCACATCTGGCCGCAGAGGTGGACGCAGTATTTGAGGCGTCACAGGATTTATCCTCTCCACTGAACGGAACAGTGAACCTTTCAGTTGGGGATGTCTTCACAGAAAGACGCAAAACTGTTCTGGAAGCATTGCCGCCACGGCTGGGTGATCTTGAACGAATTCTGGCCCGTCATAGCGAGGCGTTCTTCTTTGGAGCAACACCGCATTACTGTGATTTTGGCGTCTTCCATCATCTAGATCTGGCACATTTTCTGGATGAAAATCTGCTGGCAGATTTTCCGCAGTTGCGCGCCTACATGGCTGCATTCCGCAGCATCCCACAAATTGCCGCCTATCTTGAAAGCCGACCCACCCTTGTTGATGTTGGCGTCGCACCAAAGCTGATCATCGATGGCACCCCCAAAAGCACCGGCTTTAAGGCTGGCTAATTCAGGCCTGATTGGCGGCAGAGAGGAGCGAAGGCAAAGCTTGCAGCTAAAGATCAATTCGCAGCCCGTCACGCCCCACATAAAAGGTGCCGTTCCAATGGGGGGCTACCGCCGCCTGCCAATCTGCTTCGTTATAATCGGGATCATCTGACGGGATGAGATGATTTAATGCCAGCGCGCCAACCCCGGCGCTTGCCGCAATTTTTGCCGCATCGCCTGCTTTGGTGTGCGATCGAATCAGATGTGTCATCAGGCGATCATCGATGTTGCCAACACGCGCCACCAGCGCCTCCAGTGCCGCGCCCAACATCGCCTCATGCACCAGTAAGTCTGCCCCGGCGGCAAACTCGGCCAGCGGCGGCAGATATGCTGTATCTCCCGACATCACAACATCACGCCCGGCCCCGCTGAACCGAAAGGCAAAACAGTCAATCAGCGGCGGATGTTCGGTGCGCATTGCGGTAACAACCAGCCCCTCCTCATCAAAAACCCGGCCAGAGTCAACGGTGTGAATTTCGACAAGCTGCTGCAGGTCAGGTCGGCCCTCATCTTTAATCCGAAGCGAAATATCAGCTTCCATTGACGCCAAAAACGACGCCCAATATGTCTCCAGTCCGGCGGGACCATAAATGCGAACGCGGTGCTTTAATCCAGCGGTCCATGCGGTGTGAATCAGCGGGCCAAGTTCCAGATAATGATCCGAATGTAAATGCGTGATAAAAATCAACGACAGCTCTTTTAATTCCATGCCCTGATCGATAAGTCCGCGCGCCACTCCCAGCCCGCAATCAACCACAATGCGCCTTCCTCCAAGGCATAACAGGTTGGAGGTCGGCATGGTTGATCCGGGACGAATGGCAGGGCCACCTTTCGTTCCCAGCAGAGCAAGATATGATTGAGTCATCCTTTTAAGCCTTTATCTGAAATGATTGGGGGTGTTGGTGCGGGGTCATGGAGACAGTACCGTCGGCAATCCAGCTATCCAGAATGGCCACCGCGGTATCGGCAAACTGCTGATCATTGATATGCGCGTCAAGGTCATGCAGCGTAATGGGCGGCACCATCACCTTGCGAATTTCATCACAAAAAGCTGCCAGACCTTCAGGATCATAGGCGGGCTCGCCCTCAACATCCCACGCCTCTATGCCCTTATTGGGTAGTATGAAATGCGTCGGGCCCACCGCATCAGCCAACCTCTCAGCAACAAAACGCGCCGTCTGCCGCCGCTCATCATCATTGAAGGCAGCACATTTCACCAGCCGGTTATGTGCATGAAAAGGCCGATCAGCGAACCGGTCAGGGATATCCTGCCAGCCAGCAAAATCAACCAGATCAAGACACCCGGGCGCGACAATCTGCGGAACTCCGGCGGCAGCGGCGCTGCGAAGACGGCTCTCGCCACTATTAATCAGCGAACCAGCGAACAAATTACCAATTTCGGACAGTCCGAAATCCATCACCGCAACGAAGCCGCCTTCACTCACAATTTTCTCAAATGCCATTCCGCCCATTCCGGTAGCATGAAAAATTGCCACTTCGAAACCACGTTGCTCTAAGGCCGGTTTCAAAAGCTTCATATAGGACAGACACGAACTTCCAAGGCTGGTCATACCAATCACCGGCAAGCTGGTATTTGGCGGCTCAACCGCGCGGGCCGCGCCAACAACACTGCCAGCAGCCTGACTGAGCGATGATTTGCACAATGAGTTCAAGCCATAAAGACCGCCAGCCCATAGGATCATCTGAATATCTGCTGACAGACGGTCAGGTGGGATCAACGGCGAGAATGCAACGGTGGAAATGATGAATTTTGGAACGCCCATCGGCAGTTCACGCGCGCAATCAAGTGCTAGATCGGTCCCCATCGTTCCACCCATGGCAATCATCGCATCAATTTTACTGGCTTTATAAAGGCTGGCGGTAAGCACTGCACTTCCGCGTGCCATGATCTGCATCGCGCTATTTTCATCGCCTGATTCTATTGCCGCAGCGATCGAGCTTTGCGCCGCATCGGCAACGTCATGCTTTGATATATTGGTGGGCTTTGCGGGGTTGCCTAGCACGCTGACATCCATGCTAATGGTCATCGCTCCCTGACTTTGGATACGCTCTTCAAGGTAGCGCAACTCATCCGACTTGGTGTCATAAGTTCCAATAATGAGCACTGTTATCTGATCTGTCATTGCTTGCCTCCTTTTACCCCTCAAGGTGCATCGCCTCTTCATTTGCGCCAGCTTGCGTCCATGGTGTTTGTATGGTTCATTAATTGAACCATTGGTGCAACAGTAATTGTCTCACCCCAATTTTATCATTTCAGGAGACGCACTCGATGAATTCCGTAGTTGATTCATCTGATCACTCAGGCACCTCGGCCAATACAATAGACAAAGCTTTAACACTTCTGGAGTTTTTTTCACTTAACCAAACGCGGTGGGGGTTAAGCGAGCTGGCGCGTGCCGCTGGATATGACAAGGCAACAACGCTGCGTCTGCTTCGCGCCCTGATCCGCCACCAGATGATCGAGCAGCACGCCGAGACACGAAAATATCAGCTTGGCACTGCATTTTTAACTTTGGCGCGGGTGCGTGAGGCTAGCTTTCCGCTTGCCACAATTCTGCAGGAGAAAATGCGTTGGCTTGCCGAAATTACCGGTGAGACCGCACATGCAGCACTTGGCGGCGACGATTTCTTGCGAACGGTGGCGGTTGTTGAACCAGCGCGCGCCACCCGGGTTCATCTTGATCCGGCCGACAAGCTGCCCTTTCATGCCACCGCGTCGGGCATAATCTTTATGGCGTTTGGTCCAGCATCTGCTTACCGCGGCTTAGAACGCGAGATTAGTCTGCCAGCCTTTACCGGTTACACTCCAACCTGCAAAGAAGTGGTTTCCGGCTTGATTGAGAGTGCCCGTGAGTCTGGTTTTGCCATTGCCAACCAGACTTTTGAGGATGAAACCATCGGTATCGCAACGCCGTTTTTCGATGATAGCGGTGTTGCGCGCGGCGCGATTGCCGTTGCCAGCCCCGCTTTGCGAATAGATACCGTGGCCAAGACGCGAATTATTGACGCCCTGTTTACCGCAACACGCGACGTCACGAAATCGCTGGGTGGGAGTATCCCCGGTCTGTTCACGCTTGACCCGTCCAAGTAAAGTTTCCAAAAGCGATAGAAATGCTACCTCACTGGAGGAATTTAGAAATGCGTCTTGCCATTCTTGACCTTACCAGCCATCCCGAACCCCTTTTAACCGGGTCTTCGCGCGCTAGTACTGCAATCCGGGATTGGCTGGCACCCGCACTGCCTGATGCCGAAATGACAGTCTTTGATATTGCCGAAGGCGGCGAGGCTCTGCCGCAATCAGATGAATTTAGCGGGTTTATCATCAGCGGATCAGAATGTGGTGTCTATGATGATACTGCGTGGATGCAGCCATTGCGCCACTTGCTTTTGGCAGCGCGGCAGAATGCCAAACCGATTTATGGCATCTGCTTTGGCCATCAGATTATGGCCGACACTTTTGGCGGAAAAGCACAAAAGGCAGCGTGTGGCCGCGTCGTTGGCGCGCGGCATTTCACCTCTGCCGACGGAGATTTTAATGCGCATGTCTGGCATCAGGATCAAGTGACACGCATTCCCCCGCAAGCGCGCGTGACGGCAACCGCAGATTACTGCCTTGTGGCGGCGCTGGATTACAGCTTTCCTGCAAGGTCGGTGCAATATCATCCCGAATTTGATGCAGCGCATCTTATTGATCTGTTCGAAAAAGGGCGCAATGTTCTAATTGATGAGGCCAGCGCAACCGAGGCGATGAACAGTATGAAAAACGCCAATGTTCGCTGTGATTTAGGTACGGCCTCGGCGGCAGAATTTTTCCGCGCAAATCCGGGATGAACCATCCGGGCTGAAGCATATAGGCTTAACCATATAGGCGGGACAAGCTATACATATTTTCTAGAATTTTCTTTTGCCGCACCCTCGTTACAGCTAGTCTGACCGTGCCCGGTAAAATTGCACAAAGCAATCATGCGTGAATGCGAAATACGGAGATGGTGATGAGTATATCGACCTTGCCAGAAAACACTCATACCGTCGTTCTTGGCCTTGGCGATCTGAACGGCATCATGCGGGGCAAACGAATTCCTGCCAGCCATTGGAATCGGATTTGTGATTCTGGCAATGCATGCTCGTTGTCACTTTTCACCATGGATATGACCTGTGATGTCTGGGACACACCTTATGTGAATTTTGACAACGGATTTCCTGATTTTCACATCATGCCGATGACCGCGCCAACACCAATCCCGTGGGAGCCGGGGGCGGTGATGAGTTTTGGGCGCGCCGAGGGCACCGACCATCTGCCAATTCCGATAGACCCGCGCCAAGCGTTGATCCGTCAGGTTGAGCGTGCCCGCGAAATGGGCTTTGATGTTCAGACCGGAACCGAGCTGGAATTTTATCTGCTGGACCCGGAGACCAATCTGCCGCGCGATATCGGCAATGACTGTTATGGACTGACACGCGCCGCTGAAATGGAGCATGTGCTAGGCCCCATTCGCCGCCAGATTGATGAATTTGGCATTCCTATCGAACAGTCGAATCCAGAATATGCCGCCGGACAGGTTGAGGTGAATATCCGTTTTGATACAGCTTTGCTGGCTGCTGACCGGGTGGTGATGTTCCGCTCGCTGGTTAAACAGCTGGCGGCCCATCATGGTTATCGCGCCAGCTTTATGGCCAAGCCCTTTCACCGCAGCAGCGGCAATGGATTTCATGTCCATTATTCACTTTGGTCTGAGGGCAAGAACCTTTTCTCAAACAACGGCAAGCTGAGTGACCTTGGGCGGCATTTTGTGGGTGGGATGCAAAAACGGATGACCGAGGCGTCAATTTGTGGAGCCGCAACGGTTAATGCCTATCGGCGGCGCACGCCTTATAGTTTTTGCCCGGTCAATGCCAGCTGGGGGATGGATAATCGCACCGTCGCGCTTCGTGTGATTGAGGGAAACCCCACAGCCACGCGCGTTGAAAAGCGCGATGCCGGTGCTGACTGCAACCCGTATCTTTCGCTGGCAGCTGATATTGCCGCCGGTCTTGACGGTATTGAGCAGGCAATTGAGCCAACGCCAATGACCGTTGGCGATGCCTATAACGCCGCCAACATTCAGCCGATTCCGACAGACCTTGGCACCGCCATTGCGGCGGCGCGCGCATCTGACTGGCTGCACGGAGTTTTAGGGGCTGATCAACATGAATTATGGTTGCAGCAAGCACAGCGCGAGCTAAGCTTTTTCAATGCACAGGTAACGCCGTTTGAAACCGACCGCTATCTTACCTGCTTCTAGGCTCTGAGACGCAGTTCACGATGCCAGATATAAAGCCCGGCGCCGATCGTTAGTGCCGAGCCGAGCAACATCCAGCCGTCAATATTTTCGCCAAGAATAACCACGCCAATGATAAGCGAGAACAGCAATCGACTGTAGCGGAACGGGCTGATCACCGACATCTCGCCAATACGAACCGCGTTTGTCACAGCGATATAGCCGACCGACCCGATAAGGATCATCGCTGCACAGATTGTCATAATATCAAGGCTTGGCACCGCCGCACCGCCGGTAATTGCCAGCATTACCGCGCCGCTGATCACCATCAACACCGACGAGTATAATGATAACAACAACGTAGATACCTCGGCGCCTGTCAGTCTTGTCCCAATGTCCCTGACGGCCATTCCGAACGCCGCCAGCAGCGCTAGAGTCACAACCGCGTCAAACCCATCAGCGCTAGGCCGGATAATGAACATTACGCCCAGAAATCCGACAATAACCGCAGTAAGCCGCCGCACCCCAACCTTTTCACCAAGGAACAGCGCTGCAGCAATGGTGATGATCAACGGCACCGTTTGTATCACCGCGCCAACCGTGGAAAGCGGAACATAGGCCAGCGCAAGACACATCGCCGACACGCACACTATGTCACCAATATTCCGGATGATCACCGGCCGGAGCAAAAGCGGCGCATAATCGACAGATATCCCTCGGCGACGCATCAGACTCCAAAATACAATGCTGCTGCCGATTCCAAGAATAATCATGGTCTGCCCCACAGGCAGTTGGCGCACCGTAAGCTTTAGAAACAGATCGCTGACGGTAAAACATGCCATTCCGGCAATCATCAGAAAAATACCCCGAAGATTCTGGCTTCGAAGGGTTTGACGAAGGATATCCTGACCCACAGGATTCTGATCCTGAAGATTCTGATTAGCTTGCTGGTCGTCAGATGGCATGAAGTCTCCTAGAGGGGTTTCAGACTTCCGGCCCCAAGAAAGTGACCCCATCGACCCAATAAGGACAGCTATCACGCTGGCCAGTAAATATCATCAAGATAAATTTCGGACTCAACATTTTTTGGAAAATATTGGGCTTCTGGAAAAGATCGGGGTTAAACCATGGGCATTCAGCCATGAATGGTTCACATATTAAACCGATGTTTCAAAATCTTCTTGACTGGCTATTCAGAATCTCCAAGCTGGGAGAAAGCTTATGTGCGGACATAAAATTCATAAATGTTGCCCGCTAAATTTTGGGAAAATCAAGATGCAGCAAAATCTAACTTTTGATGATAATTTTCTTCGTGAAATGAATGCAAGACAAGTCTGGCATCCGATGGCACATCCGGCTGACAGTCAGGCTGATCTGCCAGTTATCATCACCAGTGGGCGGGGCGTTTATGTATCCGATATTGACGGCAATGAAGTGATTGATGCCGTTGGCGGGCTGTGGAATGTCAATCTTGGCTATTCGTGCGAGCCGATCAAAGCTGCAATTGCCGAGCAGCTTGCCACACTTCCCTATTATTCGATTTTCCGCGGAACGACAAATGATAAGGTCATCCAACTTGCCCATGATGTGGTGGATTTCTTCGCCCCTGACGGCCAGTCCCGCGCCTTTTTTACCTCCGGCGGTTCGGACAGTGTCGAGACCGCGTTGCGCCTTGCCCGCCAATACCACAAGGTAGTTAACGAGCCATCGCGGACCAAATTTATCAGCCTGAAAAAGGGCTATCACGGCACACATTTTGGCGGTGCAAGTGTGAATGGCAACGCCAATTTCCGTATCCAGTACGAGCCACTTCTTCCCGGATGTTTTCATATTCCAGCGCCCTACACCTATCGTAACCCCTTTAACGAAAGTGATCCCGAGGCGCTGGCCAATGCCTGTATCGCCGCGCTGGAAGATGAAATCAGATTTCAGGGGCCGTCCACAATTGCTGCCTTTATCATGGAGCCTATACTGGGCGCGGGCGGGGTTATCGTGCCGCATAAAAGCTTTATGCCGAAAGTCCGCAAAATCTGTGACGCAAACGGAATTTTGCTAATTGCCGATGAGGTGATCGCCGGATTTGGACGCACCGGTGCTTGGAGCGGATCACGGCTCTGGGGGGTTCAACCCGACATGATGTGCATCGCAAAGGCGATCACCAGCGGATATTTCCCGCTGGGTGCGGTGATGATCAATGACAAGATTGCTGACGCGTTTGAGGCAGATAAGTCCGGAACTGCATCAATCGGCCATGGCTATACATATTCTGGACATCCGGTGGGCGCGGCCGCCGCGATTGCCGCGATTGCCGAGACAAAGCGATTGAATGTGACCGAAAACGCAGCCGCGCGCGGGGATCAGCTATTCGCCGGAATGCAAGCGCTTGCCAAAAGATTTGAGGTTATCGGCGACGTGCGCGGCGGGAAGGGGTTGATGACGGCAATCGAGCTGGTTAGCGAGCGTTCCACAAAAACCCCGCTCGACCCCAAAAAGGCAATTGAAATGCAAAAGGCAACCTATAAAGCGGGCGTGATGATCCGCGTGTCCGGGCCTAATGCAATCATCTCACCATCGCTGATTATCACCGAAGAAGAGACCAACAAAATTCTGAATGCGCTCGAAGCGGGCCTGGAATCTATCTGCTAGTTCGGGCTATCTGCTAGTTCGGGCCATTTGTTAGTTCGGGCCATCCTTCTCCTCCAAGATATGGGCCTGCCGAATTTAGGAGCCTTGCCGCCTGATGCCCATTTTCATCTGGTACCCCCGTATTGATCGGATTATAGTTCTGATCATTGACATTTTTATTTAGATAAATGTCCGGCAACGCGAGCATAGACGGCCCTGTATCAGAAGCACTGCCATCACTATTCCTAAATCTTCCATGAGGTAGCCCCATGAAAATCACCCGCAAAGTCAAAGCCATTCTCGATAATTATGGTGCTGACAGCCCAGGGGTTAAGGTCAATCTAGCGCGCATTTTAATGCAAGGACGCCTTGGTGGTTCCGGCAAATTGGTAATCCTGCCGGTTGATCAGGGCTTTGAGCACGGGCCAGCGCGATCCTTTGCCGTCAATCCTGACGCCTATGATCCGCATTATCATTTCCAGTTGGCAATCGATGCCGGCCTTTCGGCCTATGCGGCGCCGTTAGGAATGATCGAAGCAGGCGCCGATAAATTCGCCGGCCAGATTCCTACCATCATGAAGCTGAATTCATCAAACTCACTTGCCAGAGGAGGGCCAGCGCCAAGCCAAGCAATCACCGGATCGGTTGCCGAAGCGCTCCGCCTTGGATGCAGCGCGGTCGGCTTTACCATCTATCCCGGGTCAGATGACGCGTTTGAAATGATGGGCCAATTTCAGGATATTGCCGCCGAGGCAAAAGCGCTGGGGCTGGCGGTTGTGTTGTGGTCCTATCCTCGCGGTGGTGAGCTGAGTAAGACCGGCGAGACCGCGCTGGATGTTGCCGCCTATGCCGCACACATGGCGGCGCTGTTGGGGGCGCATATAATCAAAGTAAAACCACCAACAGCCGAGCTGGAACTTCCCGAAGCCGCAAGCGTTTATAAGGCGAACACCATGGCTATGGATGCGTTGGCGGACCGTATTCGTCATATTATCCAAAGCTCTTTTGCTGGGCGGCGCATTGTTGTTTTTTCTGGCGGCGTATCAAAGGATCGTGACGGGCTGTTAGATGAAATCCGGGCGCTTCGCGATGGCGGGGCCAACGGATCTATCATCGGCCGCAACACCTTTCAAAGGCCGCGCAATGAGGCTTTGGAACTGCTGTCCGATATTATCGACATCTACAAATCAAACAACTGATGATACGGCGAAAACCCGCCAACGGGCCAGATGATCACCAGTTTCGATAACATCATCAATGACCGCGGATCAAAATACACCGTATCCGGATCCGCGGCGAGCACCCGTGCAGAGGCGCAACAAATCCTGAAAGAGCTGAAGCGCGTTAAGCGATTTGTCCGGGCCACGCATAATAGCTGGGCGGTTTTATCGTCAACAGATGGTCCGATAAAAAATGATGATGGCGAAGCCGGTGCCGGTATGATCATTCTGCGAATGCTGGAGCGCGCTGAACTTTACGATCACATAATAATTGTTACGCGCTGGTTTGGGGGGACCAAGCTTGGCGGTGACCGGTTCCGGCGGATTCAAGATTGCACACGTCACTATCTCGATAAGGGTAAGTTTTAAGCCCAGTCATTTGCCATTAGGCAGTTATTTTTCTGGTCTGAATTTGTAGTTATTGTAGACTGTTCCCGTTAGAATGATCGGCATTAGTTTGGGAGAAAACATGTCTAACGGACACGAAGATATTAATAAGAAAATTGCTGATGATTTCGTCGCCAATGACATTTCTTTCATCACCACCGTACCCTGTAAACAACTGGCCGGAGTGATTGACGAGATTGAACGGCGCGACGAGATTTTTCACATTCCCTCAAACAAGGAAGATGAAGGCATGGGGCTGTGCGCAGGCGCTTTTATGGGCGGCAAGCGTCCGGCCATCATCATGCAAAACACCGCTATTGGTGTGACCATCAACACGCTGGCAACGCTAACCCAATTTTATCGGATGCCCTTGCCGATGTTGATTTCCTACCGCGGCGAGCTTGGTGAACCGGTCGCGTGTCAGGTTGAAATGGCAGTACATACCAAGGCGCTTTTGACGCAACTGCAGATCCCGACCTATCATTTCCATCGCCGTGAAGATGTTCAGGATTTTGACAAAATTCTGAAATACACCTTCATGTGCAACAAGCCGGTGGCCGTGCTCACCGATGCCTCATTCTGGGGAGGGTATTGATATGATTCGTTCAGAAGTCTTGGCCGAAATCGCCCCTATTCTTCGCGACCAGTTGATTATCTGCAACATCGGTATTCCCAGCCAAGAGCTTTATGCAATTGATGATCAGCCGACGAATTTTTATATGTTGGGAACGATGGGACTTGCCTCTTCAATCGGGCTTGGTCTGGCGCTGGCCCAGCCAAAACCGGTGATTGCCATTGACGGTGACGGATCAATTCTGACCAATATGGGAACATTGCCGACCATCGCCAACAACTGTGCAAACAACTTTATTCTGCTGATTATCGATAATGGATCATATGGATCAACGGGTGACCAGCCGACCTATGCCGGGCGCAAAACATCGCTGGCAAAAGTCGCCGAGGCATGCGGATGTGAACGCGTAGTCGAATGCCGCGCCGAAGATACCGGCAGCGTTCTTCAAAATGCGCTGGATGCGGGCGAGATGACGGTGATTGTCGCCAAATGTGAAAGCGGCAATGCCGTGATGCCTGTGATCACCATAGATCCAGTTGTCATTCGTGACCGCTTTATGAAAGCTGTTCAGACGTAGGCGCTAATCTATTATTGAAATAGCTCAATAATATATCTATTTCTCAATGGTCGGCTTTGGGCTCCGTTCTGAAGCTAATTTTTAGATTTTTCAAGAGGATTCCATGTCGCTTAACGCCGCCCAGTCCGGTGCCTTTTTGCACCACGTTGCCCTTGAAAGTTCTGATCCGGAAAAGCTGGCCGCCTTTTATGCTGCCAACATGGACATGGAGATGAGCAAAATTTCTGCCGATGAATTCCGCTGTGAAGGCCCGTTACGCCGGTTTGTGGCGGTGAAGGGCCAGGACCGGAAACTGGCCTATGCCGGACTTGCCTGCCGTACCAGCGAAATTGTGGATAAGCTACGCGATCATGCTGCAAACAATGGTGTCGAGATTCTGGAAAATATCTCACCCTATTTTGAGCAGGAAGCATTTGGCGTACGCGACTATGACGGGCATCTGATTTGTTTTGGTGTCGCGCGCCAGCGAAGTGATGCTTGTCGCCCCGCCGTCCAGGGCCTGCACGCCCCGACCCAGCATCTGACCTTTGCCACGCAGGATTTACCTGGTTTTGTGCGGTTTTATATTGAACAGATGGGGTTTTTCGTCGCCGACAGGGTTGTTCACGCCAATGGTGATCTGGCAACTGTCTTTACCTCATCAAACCACGAACATCACACCATTGCCGCGTTTAAATCGAACCATACTGGTGTTGACCATCATTCATATGAAGCTGGCACCTTTGAGAATATCAAGAAATATTGTGACAGATTCGCCGCCAATGATGTGTTGCTGACATGGGGGCCCGGGCGGCATGGACCTGGCAATAATCTGTTCGTTTTCTATACCGATCCTGACGGTAACTGGATCGAAATTTCGGGCGAGATTGAGACGCTTTATGACCGCGAAGTAGCCGACTGGCCGCAGGATCCGCGCACCCTGAATAGCTGGGGTGAGGCGATCATGCGGTCATAAAAACAGGGCTAAATTATAGCTCGATGACCGGCTCCTAATAGTGCGGAGGCGGGATATCTTCTTCGGGTTTAAGAATGCCACTGTCGTCAGGCATTGATTTTAGCCTGTTCTTTAACTCTTCAAAGGCGGCAGTCAGACGCGATATTTCCTTTTGCTGGGCGTACGCCTCTTCGCTCATCTGCGTCAATTCTCGGCGCATGATGGCCAATTGCTCTTCCAAATATCTGATCTTTTCTTCCATAGCTGCTCTTATCTCTCATCACCCTGAAACCTACGGTCACCAATGCTGCATTGTTTCCATTTGGGTTTTTATGTTAAGGATTTTGGTGTGTGCCCCAATAGCTCAGTCGGTAGAGCAACTGTTTCGTAAATAGTAGGTCGGCGGTTCAAGTCCGTCTTGGGGCACCATTTACCTCTCACCTCTCACCTCTAACCTCTAGGCGGTTCGATTTCCAGATCGAACACCATAATCCCATCATGGCCGCCTTCGCACATGGCAACCAGCTCGGCGCCTAACGCAAGGTGCAGGGGGTGGCGCTCATACGCGAGATGCGCGCTGCGATCCTGAAACGTCACAATAAATCCATCGCCATATTCATCCGATTTATTTTCAAAATCGAGATTTTCCCCAAAGCAAAAATCGAGCATTCCGGGAACGTCTCTCGCCACTTCACCAAAGCCGCCAAGTACACGGGTACGTTCAGCACTGGGATGGTGTGCGGCAAATTTTACGAAGACACAATGTTTCAGCATAGTTAATATTTCCAACTCATCCTTTGGGTCCCTTCAATCCGACTATAGCTGAAGAAAAGGCAAAGATCCGATGGGGATAGCAATTTTTTAGATGGACCTTATTTATGCGTGAGCTTTATCAGCTTTACTCGTCGGCCCTGAATGCCACACAAATCGATGATATTATCCAAGCCGCCCTTGATCAGACGGCAGCGGACGCAACCATTTTTTCATCCGCCGAGGCAATGAGCAGCATCCGCAATAGTACGGTCCGCTGGGTGCCTGATGCGTGGGTGGCGGATTTGCTTTGGGACTATGTCAAACAGGCCAATGCTGACGGTTTTGACGTGAATGTCGACAATCACGCCGAGATTCAGTTCACCGAATATCACGCCGCGCAAGGCGGCCATTATGACTGGCATCACGATGTTCACTGGAATGGACAAGCGGATTTTGACAGGAAAATCTCGATTACCGTGCAGCTCACCGATGCGGGTGATTATGAAGGCGGCGATTTTGAATTTGATGAAGTCAAAACCAACGCCGATTTCAGATCAAAAGGAACCGTGCTGGTGTTTCCATCATATCTTCGTCACCGGGTTAGCCCCGTCACGTCAGGGATAAGAAGATCCCTAGTCGCCTGGTTCTCTGGACCCCGATGGAAATAACCAGATGGAAGTAACCAGATGGGGCTGGCCCCAATGAGCCTTGATCAGATGAGGGAGGATGTATCAGCTAGATTGCGCTAATCGGCTAGCTGGGTTTCGTCAAATCATGCAAAAATTCGGACATATTAATTACCTGTCCGCTGCTGGCCGATTGTTGGGCGGCCATCCCCATCGCCACCGCCATCAATCCATCGTGCCAGCTGACCTCTACATCAGCCTTGCCGCGCAAAACTTCCTGGAATCTGATGTGCTGGTAATAGGTTGAGCCATGGTGATCACCCACCTTCAACAACGGCGTGTTGATCGACACATCAATGGAAACCGGGCGTTTGGGATGGCGCGGGCTAAGCACAATTTTCGATAATGGTTCAGGTTGCAAATCCTCAGGCCAGAAACGCGAAGGTCCCGGGACAAAACATTCTATCTTTCCCATCGGGCCAACGGCAGAGACAGATTCTTGAAATTCTGACCCTTCAGCAAACATGCATAATTCCAATAGCGCACGCGCGCCATTTTCAAAATCAACAATAACATATCCATTGTCCCATATATCAGAGCGCTCCCCGACATAGGTCTCATCCAGATGATTATGGGATTGCCCTGCACTGGCCATGATTTGTCTGGGTTCTGAGTTCAAAATTAACCGCATCAGATCAAAGAAATGACAGCATTTTTCAACAAAGGTTCCGCCACTATTCCGATTAAAGCGGTTCCAGTTTCCCACCTTCTGCAAAAATGGGAATCGGTGCTCACAGATCGTAAGCATTGTAATGCCTCCGGTGGCGCCGGGCGCCTCATCGATGAATTTCGCCATTGGAGGCATGTAACGATATTCCATCCCCACCCAGATCGGAGCCGGGTATGCCTTACACGCGGCGATCAGATCGCCCGCTTGCCTAGGATCGGTAAAAAGGGGCTTTTCCACAAGCATCGGCAATGGCCGCTTTTGGGAAATTTCAACAATTTGGGCTGCATGGCAGAAATTTGGACTAGCAATCAGCAGGCAATCCATTTCCTGATGATCCAACAAACTGGACACGCTGTCATAAAACTTGGCATCAGGGCAAAGCTGAGACGCCGATTCTTGCATGTCTTTATCAGGCTCATAGATGGCCGTGACCGCACAATCGGAAAACAATCCGAGGTTACGCAGGTGCTCATGACCCATCATTCCGCACCCGATTATTCCGTATCTAAGATGCATATTCACACTCCCCTATGCGTAAAAAACCGTACCTATGTATGATCTCTAAATTGACCTTGGGCAAAGGTCGGTACACGCCATCAAACACGTTCCCCGCCAGCAAGCGGTGTGGCAGGCGTACTGGCTGGCACCCGCCCATGAACATGTGGCAGGGATGCGGTTTCCAGTTGCGGCATAACGCGCGTACCAAAATGCTCACATTCATCAATATGCGGGTATCCCGATAAAATAAACGCACGGATTCCCATTTTGCGGTAGGTCTCCAGCTCAGACAATATCTGGTCTGTTGATCCCACCATCGCAGCTCCACAACCTGAACGCGCCCGCCCCACACCGGTCCAAAGATGGCGTTCTACATAGCCATCATCATCGGCATCGTTGCGGTTTTTTGCCTGATGAGACACGCCCAGAGAAGTGCTGTCCAAGGCGCGGGACCGAATTTCCCGGCCCTTAGCGTCATCCAGTTTTGAGGCCAGCTCGTCGGCATATTCACGCGCTTCGGCCTCGGTGTCGCGGACAATAACATGACACCGCAACCCATAATCCAGAGTACGACCATAATTTTCGGCAAGCGCGGCTATGGCTTTCATCCGGTCTGCAATCATTTCTTTTGGCTCCGGCCACATCAGATAAACATCGCAAAATTCCGCACAAAGATCCAAAGCAGCCGGTGAGTAACCTCCAAAATATAGCAATGGGCCGCCATTTTGCTGATACGGCTTGATTGGATCCGTGGTGATATTTTCAAAATCATAGATGTCACCCTTATGGGTGAGATTTTCCTGCGACCATGCTTTTCTGAGAATCTGAACCACCTCGCGCGAACGCTTATAGCGGTATGCACTCGCCTCAACCTGTCCCGGAAAATCAGACGATATAATATTTACCGTCAACCGACCTTCCAGCATATGATCCAGCGTCGCCAGTGTGCGCGCCAACATCAAAGGCTGCATCTCGCCGCACCGCACCGCCGCCAGCAGATTAATTTTGCTGGTTAACGGCGCACAGCCAGCCACGAATGAAAGCGTATCCTGACCAACTTGATAGGAAGACGGGCATAAAATATTACCAAAGCCCTGTTTTTCAGCAGATTTGACGATGTTGGAGCAATGCGCCCAAGATGATTTGAGACGGGAGTCCGGAACCCCTAAATAACGAAAATCATCCGAACAAAGTGCAGAAAACCATGCATATTCTGCCCCATTCAGATCAGCTGAGGTGATTGGCACAATACTCATCGGGATTTACCCCTTTAATCTGCTAATATAGCTTTTACCCAGTTAAAATAATAGCATCAACCAATGACCCTATCAATGGCATATCAATTTTTTAGTTGAACAGATCACCATTCGCCGTAATATCAATTCTGAAAATTGATATCTCCGAGGCAAAATCCACGTGTCAACCCAGCCAAATACGACGCATAAATACATGCTAGTAGCGAAGATGTTGATAAAGAACATCCACTCCGGCCAGCTTGTTGACGGCGAACGGCTACCCCCTGAAAGAGTGATGGCGACAGAAATGGAAATTTCTGTGACGACGTTGCGCAAGGCACTCAGGCTTTTAGAGGATGACGGGATGCTTATCCGACGGCAGGGGTCGGGGAATTATGTGAATGCGCGCGGCGATCCTCAAAACCGTTATGCCCTTTTCAGAATCGAAAAACTGTCTGGTCCCGGGCATCCAAAATCCCAGCTGCTTGACGTTGAAAGGCTGCGAAAGAGCGACCATCAACTGCCAAATTTTGGGACCAGTGACCATGCCTTCAGAATTCGTCGGTTGCGAAGTTTGGATGACATGGTGTGCGTTCTAGAGGAAATTTGGTTGGATGGGGATTCGGCAACCAACATCACCGCCGATACGGTGACCGAATCACTCTATCAGTTTTATCGCGAGTCTCTTGGCATTTGGATAAGACGGGTGGAGGACCGGATATCAGTATCACCCCTGCCCGATTGGTGCCCAGCAGAGTTGGCGTGCGAGCCCGGCCAAATCATGGGATTCGTTGAACGCTTTGCCTGGGGCAATGGACAAGAGCCAATTGAGTTTTCACGAAACTGGTTTGACCCAGAAACCAGCCGCTATGTGGCCCGGTTATCTTGATGGATCGTTGCCGAACGATAAATCGGCGTAACAAAATCAGACGATAGCTGCACCATTTTCATCAAACCAATGCGCTTTCTCCAAATCAAACCCTGCCCGTAATTGTTGGCCAGCGCTGATATCGGTCTGCTGATTCAGTTTAATTGAGAAAGATTGCTTGTCAGTAGTCTCACCATAAATAAAACTATCAGCGCCAAGTTGCTCGACATTTAGCACCGTAAAATCTATCGCGTTCCCGTGCTCAAAATCGAAATGTTCAGGCCGCACCCCCAGCGTAACCGCCTTCGGTGGTGCAATTTTCTCAAAGCTCTTATCCATTGTCTTCAGCGTAAAGAAATTCATTCGCGGTGACCCAATAAACCCCGCGACAAACATATTGCTTGGCTTGTTGTAAAGGTCCAGAGGGTTCCCCACCTGCTCTATGTTCCCCTGATTCATGACGACAATTTTATCGGCCATTGT
>CALLKZ010000075.1:0-8733 GCA_938082345.1 uncultured Alphaproteobacteria bacterium | reverse complement strand
TCCCTTCTCGATCAACTTGGGGTCGATTAATTTTGCGCTGAAAAGCAGCCCATTTTGCGCTGTATGGCCCAAATTGGGCTGTAGAGTGTCCAACACTGTCCTACACAGTCCACTTAAAACCATAAGGCCACCCTCCTATTTGTTGTAGGATATAGCTTTCAACAAACAGGAGAATGGTGAGCGCGACAGGATTCGAACCTGTGACCCAGTGATTAAAAGTCACTTGCTCTACCAACTGAGCTACGCGCCCACAAAATCGTTTGACTTCAGGACAAGTGACTGACTTACACATCCAGACACTCGCCCCCTTATAGTGACCTCGGGATTCGGTGTCAAACCGTATTTTCCTATAGGGAACCGTGTGTTGGCGTGTAGTTGGTGTGTCGCTTTAAGAGACTGAAAACTGGCCTAAAGACATGAAGATTTAGGGCAAGTGCCAGTATTTTTATTTTAGGAAAATTAGATATCATTCCCCATTTCAGCGGGTCAAATGACTAAAAGGTCCTAAACCTGTTCTCTCGTTTCATCGTTACGACGCAGCCCCCCTCGCCCAGCACCGCAAAAAGGATCACCGGTTATGCGTTTCCGGTGACCCCGGCGTCCCTGAACGCGGGACGTTTTACATCAGCTTTATTGATTTGGCGCTTTATAGGCTGTGTTACCAACCATGTCTGCAGCCGCGGCGACATCAGCACCTGTGTACAGGTTTACCGTGCGTGTCATCTCAAAAGCACCCGACTGAATGATTTTCATATACGCCGACATATAGGCCTGAAGCGATGGCATATCACAAATGGCCATCACATGATGGTCTTGTCCCATGACACCAAACATTCCAACAAGTTTACCACCGGCACTCTCGCAAAGAGCTGCGGCTATCGACGCCAGTATTCCCCAACGCTTGCCAGTCGGAGCAGTCTTCCTTGAGAACAAGGTACTAATCTTTGATGTATGACGGTTGGTAGTACGGCTGGTAGTAATGCGGCGCTCATGATATCTGCTTTTATCTGAGGGAATATCTTACCATTAAGCCGCAAATAGCCGCACCACAGGTCAGCGGAAAGCCGACAGCAAACGCGGTTTCGATTTGTCTTTGGCGTTTGCTTCGCGGTAAATGAAAGCGCCTTCTGGCAGGTTGGCGTGCCGGGCAGCATTTCATCTAATCTTGTGGCGTAAAATTATGACTGGACTGAATTCCGGGCTTCTATCGCGGCCAAAACCGCAGTTACCGATGATACAGTAAAGGGCACGATACAGGATGCAATCATCTTGAGCCAGCAGGTTGGCGTTAAGGACGCGTTGATGATCGCATCTCCATGGTTGATAAATGCTAGAATAACGCCGACTATGATCGCAACGATTGCTGATCTCTTGGCGACTTTCTTGCTAAAAAATACAGATAATGCAAAGTTGATATCAGACATTTTATGACACCGGTGGTTATTATGATTACGAAGATTTTTATCCGAACTTTTCCTTCGGCAGAGGAGTGTGAACTTTTCGAATCCATTTTGCAGACAAAGTGGCCCAGCCTGTTGGCTGGAACGTCCGGGATTAAATTTCAGGCCTTTCGTAATGCGCAGGCACCGCATATCTCAACCGTGGTTTGGGAATTTCCCGATGAAACGACACAAAAGCAGATCGAAGCCCTTATAGAAGAGCATATATCACGCTTTACGAAAACCCTATCTCCAAAAACGCTGACCTTCTCGGGCAAGCAGATTATGCATTTGCAAACCTGACCCCCCGAAGCCCCCGTGCCCGCAAGCCCCCGTGCCCGCAAGCCCCGTGCCCGCAAGACTTTATTGTGATGTTTCGGGGATTTATGCGGTTAGGATTTTTTGAGGCTTTCCATTTTGCGAACGACACTGGCGGGAACAAAGCTCGAAATGTCACCACCAAAACGGCTGACCTCTTTGACGAAGCGTGACGCCACAAAATGCTGATTTTCGGCTGCCATTAAAAATACCGTCTCAAGATCACCGTGTAAGCGTTTGTTAATACTGGCCATTTGAAACTCAATTTCAAAGTCTGATACGGCGCGTAATCCGCGAACGATCAATGATGCATTTTGCACACGGGCAAAATCTGTTAGCAGACTGGAAAAATTCAAAACACGAATCGGCGTTTTGATCGTCCCATCTTCATTCAACCGCTGCGCCTCTAGCGCAACCAGCTCAGTACGTTCTTCAACCGATAAAAGCGGCCCTTTACCAGCATTTTCTGCAACCGCAACGATCAACTCGTCGCCAAGCTTTGCTGCACGCTCAATAATATCAACATGACCAAAGGTCAGCGGATCAAAAGTGCCGGGATAAATGACAATCCGCGGGCTCATTCCCGCTCCTCCGGGGCATCACCTGTATCGCCGGCCGGACCGGTTCCATCTTTGGACTCAGCTTCATTTTCGGGCTCTATACTCTCAGCTTCAGGTCCCTCGCCAACCGGGGATTCAATCACGTTCCCCGCCTCATCCTTACCGGCATCACTATGATCGTCTGCATGATCGTTTGCATGGTCGTCGTCATCATCATCAGCATCACGGATTAACCCGGCTGAAACGACCTTTTCTTCATCATCCTTGGCGACATCAAACAGCCGCACACCCTGGGTTTTCCGGCTGGTGATACGAATAGAATCATGCTCGCTGCCATGCACCCGGATTCTGATCACCTGACCGTGGTTTGTCACCAGCATCAGCTGGTCTTCTTCAACCACGGTAAAGCTGGCCATCACCCGGCCATTCCGGTCACTCGTTTCAATATTGGCGACACCCTGCCCGCCGCGGCCCGTTCGGCGGTAATCAGCAACGGGGGTGCGCTTGCCATACCCATTTTCAGTCACCGACAGAACGAATTCCTGATCCTGATCGGTGATGATAGACATCGAAACAACTGAATCCTTACCCAACAGCCTGATCCCGCGAACACCCGTGCTGTCGCGCCCTTTGAAAACGCGAACGGCGTTCACGGCAAACCGAATCGCCTTGCCATCGCGTGTCGCCATCAGCAAATCATCGCTTTCGTTACAGGGAGCAACGCCGACCAACTCATCATTTTCGGCCAGTTTCATGGCAATCTTGCCGTTGCGTTTAATATTGGTGAAATCGCTCAACCGATTACGGCGAATGGTGCCGGACGCGGTGGCGAACATCACATGCTTGTCATCCCAGCTGGTTTCATCGTCGGGCATTGGCATCACGGTATTGATGGTCTCGTCAGGCTCAATCGGCAACAGATTTACCATTGCCTTGCCAAGCGCCTGCGGCGCTGATTCGGGCAAGCGATAGCATTTCAGCTGATAAACCATGCCCTTAGACGTGAAAAACAGAATCGGCGTGTGCGTATTGGCAACGAATAGACGCGTTACAAAATCTTCATCACGCGTTTTCATGCCGGCACGACCCTTACCGCCGCGGCGTTGGGCACGGTAAACCGACAGCGGAACGCGTTTAATATATCCCCGGTGACTAACGGTAACGACCATATCTTCTTGCTGGATTAAATCTTCGTCATCCTGATCCACCAGCTGATCGGAAATTTCTGTGCGGCGTTTATCCGCCAGACGTTCACGCGTTGCTGCCAGTTCTTCCAAGACAACGTCATCAACATGTGACAGAGAGCTCAAGATGTTCAGATAATTGGAAATTTTATCGGCAAGCTCACGCGTTTCATCGGCAAGCTTTTCGCGCTCCATTCCGGTCAACCGTTGCAAACGCAATTCAAGAATCGCCCTTGCTTGGGTTTCGGACAACCGGTATTCGCCGCCTACCACCTCATGTCCCGGATCATCAATCAGCGTAATAAACGCCTCAACCTCAGCCGCTGGCCAGGCGTTGGCACATAGCTGATTACGCGCGGTTTCGGTATCGGGGGCGCGTTTTATCAATTCAATAATCTCGTCAATCGATGAAAGCGCAACCATAAGGCCGGCCAACACATGCGCACGTTCACGCGCCTTGCCCAGAAGGTAAATTGACCGGCGCGTGACCACATCTTTGCGGAATTCACAAAAAGCGGCGATCACGTCTTTCAGCCCCATCTGCATGGGGCGGCCAGCATTCATCGCCAGCATATTTACCGGAAAACTGGTTTGCAAACGCGTATGTCGATAAAGCTGGTTCAGCACGACATCACCTGAGGAATCGCGCCTGACCTCAATGACAATCCGCATTCCGTTGCGATCGGATTCGTCGCGAATGTCAGAAATGCCCTCAATCACCTTATCGCGCACCAACTCGCCAACCCGCTCCAGCAATTGGGCTTTGTTCACCTGATAGGGAATTTCGTCGATGATGATCGTCTCACGGTCACGCGCATCGGTGATCACCTCACCCTTTGCCCGCATAATCACCGAGCCGCGCCCCGTATGATAGGCGTCCCGGATACCTGCCCGCCCCATAATCAGGGCGCCGGTTGGAAAATCCGGTCCCGGAACAATCTCGATCAACTCCTCAACGGTGATTTCGGGATTGCGAATATAGGCCTCACACGCGGCAATCACTTCGCCCGGATTATGCGGCGGAATGTTGGTTGCCATACCAACGGCAATACCGTTCGCACCATTCACCAAAAGATTGGGATATTCAGCCGGCAGAACTGTGGGTTCTAGCTGGGTTTCGTCATAGTTGGCGGTAAATTCAACCGTTTCCTTATCGATGTCACGAAGCAGGCTTTCAGCCGCGCGGGCCAGCCGCGATTCCGTATAGCGCATAGCCGCCGCCGGGTCGCCGTCAACCGATCCAAAATTTCCCTGTCCATCAACCAAGGGAAGCCGCATCGAGAAGCTTTGTGCCATGCGAACCATAGCTTCATAAATAGAGCTATCCCCGTGCGGGTGATAATTGCCCATGACATCACCAACAACACGCGCCGATTTGCGTGGCGGCTTCGACCAGTCGTAATTGCCCTCCATCATCGCATACAAGATACGGCGATGAACCGGCTTTAATCCGTCGCGCACATCAGGAAGAGCGCGCGAGACGATCACACTCATCGCGTAATCTAGATAGGATTTCCGCATCTCGTCAGAGATCGAAATCGTAGGGCTAATCGGTCCGATAGGTGGTGGTGAAGTTTCAGTCACAAAGTTCTCTCAAATAGCGCGGCTACGCCGCCGCATAAAACGCTATATGTATAGCACATGTAGGTAAAAAACCCCAAAATATTGTTGTTTTGTGACAAAAAAAGATAACCCGCCAAGATAAATGACTGGCGGGTTAAAAATATTCATAAGATCAACATTTAGCGCGCTGATTTAGAACGGAATATCATCATCCAAAGCGTCGCCGCCATGCATTGGTGGCGGGCTGGCCGGCGACGATGCTGCGCCCCCCATCTGGCCCCCCATTTGACCTCCCGTTTGACGCGGTGCAGCACTGCCACTATCGCCTATTGAACCGCTGCCATAACCGCCGCTACTGGCGGCATCGCTATAACCGCCGCCAGAACTATCGCCGCGGCCGCCAAGAAGCGTCATTTCCCCGCGATAGCGTTGCAGCACAACTTCGGTTGTGTATTTTTCAACACCCTGCTGATCGGTCCATTTACGCGTCTGGAGCTGGCCTTCGATATAGACGTTAGAGCCTTTACGAAGATATTGTTCGGCAACACGGCCCAAATTTTCGTTGAAGATCACAACGCGGTGCCATTCGGTTTTTTCCTTTGGCTCGCCGGAGTTTTTGTCTTTCCAGCGTTCTGATGTTGCGATTGACAGGGTGACGATTTTTGCGCCGTCCTGGGTACTCCTGACTTCGGGATCACGGCCCAAATTTCCAACCAGAATTACCTTATTCACACTGCCTGCCATGGCGATATGTCTCCTTTGAAGGATTATCTTGAAGAAATGCAGAAAAAAGCATTGTTAGGGGTTTAGATTAGCCAGTCGAGTACACATTTTACAAGTCAAATAAAACTCTCGGTCCCGGCTCAGCTTTGTCCTTATTTGACTCGCCGTAGTCCGCCGTCCTGACTATAGTTGAGCCATGCCAAACGAGACAAAAAAATCCCCTGCCGTTGCCAATCAGAATCTGAACAGCAATGCCGCCTCCGATAAATCACCTGCCAACGGGGCATCCGCCATTCATCCGCCGACCGGTGATATTGCCACTGTTCGTGCTGAACCGCGGATGATTTCCGTTCGCGGCGCGCGTGAACATAATCTGGATAATGTGAATATCGACCTTCCGCGCGACCAGCTGGTGGTGCTAACCGGCCTGTCAGGGTCCGGCAAGTCGTCGCTGGCCTTTGATACGATTTACGCCGAGGGGCAGCGACGCTATGTAGAATCGCTCTCAGCCTATGCGCGCCAATTTCTGGAGATGATGCAAAAGCCCGATGTGGATCTGATTGAGGGTTTGTCTCCGGCAATCTCGATTGAGCAAAAAACCACCTCGCGCAATCCGCGATCAACGGTTGGCACCGTGACCGAGATTTACGATTATATGCGGCTGTTGTGGGCACGCGTTGGTATCCCCTATTCGCCGGCGACCGGGCTTCCCATCCGCAGCCAGACTGTTAGTCAGATGGTCGATATTTTACTGGGAATGGAAGACGGAACGCGGCTCTATCTGCTGGCACCAGTGGTTCGCGGGCGCAAAGGTGAATACCGTAAAGAGCTATCCGAATATCACCGCAAGGGCTTTAGCCGGGTGCGAATCGATGGTGAAATTTACGATTTGGATGAAACGCCAACCCTCGATAAAAAGCGCAAGCATGATATCGAAGTTGTCGTTGATAGGCTTGTTATCAAAGGCGATGTTGACGAGATGGCAACGCGCCTTGCCGACTCGCTGGAAACCGCGCTTGCGCTGACAGATGGTCTGGCCTTTGCCGACAATGCAGATAATGGCGAGCGCACGGTGTTTTCAGCCAATTTTGCCTGTCCTGTATCCGGCTTCACCATTGATGAAATTGAGCCAAGGCTGTTTTCATTCAACAATCCCTATGGAGCCTGTCCGTCATGTGATGGTCTTGGCGTCAGCAGCCATTTTGATGAGCAGCTTGTTGTTCCCGACCACCGCCAGACATTGCGCGGTGGGGCGCTGGCACCTTGGGCGACAACCAGTTCGCGCTATTACATCCAGACCCTTGAATCGCTGGCGCGCCAGTTCAACTTTTCCCTTGATAAGCCGTTTGGTGAGCTGGAGGCGGATGTGGTCTCGATTATCCTTCACGGTTCGGGCAAAGTTGATGTGCTGATGGAATTTGATGACGGCAACCGGTCGTACAAAACGAAGCGGCCGTTTGAAGGCATCATGCCCAATCTAAAGCGCCGCTACCGCGAGACTGATTCCGCGTGGGTTCGCGAAGAGATGGAAAAATTCCGCGCCAATCTTGCCTGTGATTCCTGCGGCGGTAAGCGCCTGAAGGCCGAAGCACTGGCGGTGAAAATTGCCGATCATGACATCTCGGACATTGCCCGGCTGTCCATTGGCGATGCGCGCGACTGGTTTGGCGCGCTTGGCGATAAATTACGCGGGCAGGAATCTGAAATCGCCGCCCGTATCCTGAAGGAAATTAACGAGCGACTCGGTTTTCTGGTGAATGTCGGACTTAGCTATCTTTCGATGTCGCGTAATTCTGGAACCTTGTCTGGAGGCGAATCGCAACGCATTCGGCTGGCCTCGCAAATCGGGTCAGGGTTGACCGGCGTTCTATATGTTTTGGATGAGCCTTCAATCGGACTGCACCAACGCGATAATGACCGCTTGCTGGCAACGCTGGTTCGCCTTCGTGATCTTGGCAACACCGTTCTGGTTGTCGAGCATGACGAGGATTCAATTCGTCTGGCGGATTATGTCGTCGATATGGGTCCGGGCGCTGGAGTTCATGGCGGTATTGTTGTCGCTGCTGGTACGCCAGATCAGATCATCGAAAGTGATGTCTCGCTGACCGGACAGTATTTGTCGGGCAAGCAGTCGATCGCAATTCCTAAGAAACGCCGAAAACTCACCAAGAATCGCCGCGTTAAAATTGAGGGGGCAACCGGAAATAACCTCGATAATATTGATGTAGAATTTCCGCTTGGCGTGCTCACCTGCGTTACCGGCGTTTCGGGCGGCGGTAAATCTACGCTGGTTCTGGAAACGCTGTGGAAGGCGCTTTCCAAGCGGCTGCACAAGGCGCGCGAAATACCGGCGCCGCATAAAGCGCTGATTGGCGCGGAGTTTCTGGATAAGGTCGTTGATATCAACCAATCACCAATCGGCCGTACACCGCGGTCAAACCCGGCTACTTATACCGGTGCCTTTACCCCCATTCGGGAATGGTTTGCCGGCCTGCCCGAGGCAAAAACACGCGGATACGCACCGGGGCGCTTTTCCTTTAATGTTAAGGGCGGGCGCTGTGAGGCGTGTCAGGGCGATGGGCTGATTAAGATCGAGATGCATTTTCTTCCCGATGTCTATGTGACCTGCGATACCTGTAAGGGCCGCAGATATAATCGTGAAACGTTAGAAATAACGTTTAGAGGCAAGTCGATAGCCGATGTTCTTGATATGACAGTTGAAGAAGGCGTCGAATTTTTCAAAGCTGTTCCCGCCATTAGGGAAAAGCTGGAGACGATGTTCCGGGTCGGGTTGGGCTATGTTCGTATTGGCCAGCAAGCCACCACCTTGTCTGGCGGTGAGGCACAGCGTGTAAAGCTGTCAAAAGAACTATCACGCAGGGCCACCGGTCGCACCATCTATATTCTGGATGAACCGACCACGGGTCTGCATTTTCATGATATTGC
>CALLKZ010000074.1:0-18370 GCA_938082345.1 uncultured Alphaproteobacteria bacterium | reverse complement strand
TGCACCCGAAGATGAATTACCGTTTTGCGCATCAGCAAAGAATGCCGCAAAGAATGCTGCCGCCATAGCATCGCCAGCGCCGTTGGCATTGACCAGATTAATCTCCGGCGGAATGGCCGTGACCGTATCTCCGGCGAAAGAATATGCCGCCAACGCACCCCCATCACTGACCAGAACCCCGCCATTATTGCGTAGGCACCGCGATAAAGTGGCCGCCATCGACGCGGCATCTGCATCTTGTCCGGATTTTACTATGGATGAACCAGTTACTATAGACGCGTTGGCTAGGTGCATTAACAAGGCACCCGCCTCGGCGCGGTTCAGGACCAGCGCATCAACATTTCCCAGAATTGCCGCCAGCCGGTCAATTTTTTGCAGCGACGTTCCCGCAGCGTAAAGCGGGATTGTGTCGGCAACCCTGTCTGCGAGCGCTGCCAGAACCTCTGCCGGAAAATTAGCATCGATCACCACCGGCCCCTCTGGACTAGTGCGTGCCAAATCGGGAAGGGTTAAAATAATTTCCGGTGTCACTTGATCATAGATAGACAGGCTGGCAGCGCCAATCACCAACTCGCCATCCGCATCAAGCAGGGCCGTATAAACAGGCATGTCAGCCGCCAGTTCATCTTCTGGCGCATTTTTTGCAATTTCTGCGGCGGCAGGATTAACAAAAACAGCATCAATCCCGCAGCGGGCAAGACGGTCCTGCATGGCTGGGGCATGCGCAGCCGGCTGAACACCGATAAACCTGACATTCAGTCCAGTTGCCGCCAGATGACGCGCGATATTCGCCGCAACACCGCCCAGAGATTCGGTAAGTCGCGCAGGATTGGTGCGCCGCATGACTAACGCATCGCCAAACATCAAATGCCGATCCAGATGACACCCGCCAATTACGGTAAAAGCCGCGTAAGAATCTTCTGCCATTTCATTCACTAAACAGGTCTCCGCGTCTGGTCTCAATTCCGCGTTTGGTCTCTATTCAAGGTAGATTGGCGCGACTGCGGCGCCAGAAACGCCATTGGATAATCGCCACTATCACCGATCCAATTCCCATGACAAACATCGCCCAGAACCATCCATCCAATGATTCCGCGCCGCCGGTAAAATCCAGCATTACCCCAACAGCCGGGCCGCCAAGCGCCCCGCCACTAAATCCAATCATCGAATGAACCGCCAGTAATGCCCCGCGGTCATGTGGTGCAGCGGCGGATACGGTCCCCGTGGTTAACGCACCGGAATCCATCATGATAAAAACATTATAGACGCACAACACGGCAATCGCGACCCAGATTGGCGCGGCAAGAGTGAAAGCCGACAAAACAGCCATGCCCGCCGATGCTGCTCCAAAAAGGGTGATTACCCGGTGTCGATTATAGGTCAGGCAAAAACGCGCACCAATAATCGAGGCCACCATTCCGCTTAGCGTCATCAGTGTGACAATTGTCGTAATAAGCGGAAGCGATAGAGCTGGTTGAGCGCGCGTACCAAGAAAGACGAAAAGAGCAAAACTCCAGCTACGAAAGGCAAACAACTCATAGGTATGGGCACCGTAAGCAACAATATAGCTCATCGCCTGCGGATTGCGAAAGGCCGGGCGAAGGTCCAGTGGATGACGCCGCCGAACCGGCTCAGGCGGCGCTTCAGCACGAACCAAAAACAGCATCCCAAGTACCGCGACAAGAGCGCCTGCCGCGCCAAGCCAAGCCGCCATCCGATAGTCGAAATAAATCAGCAGATTACCATTGATGAAGAACGAACTACCGGTGCCAATACCAAAACATGATGTATAAATCGGTACGGCATGAAGCCGGTGTCGGTCAGACAGTCGCGCGTTCAAAATTTGCAGCCCGGGCATATAGGTACCAGCGAGACCGGCTCCAACAATCGCCCATGTCAGCACAGCACTCCAGAACCCATTAGCAAAAGTGGCAAAACTACTCGCCCCAATGAAAGTAGCAAGCGCTCCCCCGATAAAAACCCGCTTGGCGTCAACAGTATCCGTCAAACCGACAAGGATGGGTGTTGCCAACACATACCCGGCGAAATAAGCACCACTGATCCAGCCAACCTGGGTGTTGGTCAACCCCCAGCTATCGCCAAGCTGGACCAGAAAAACGGGCCAAATAGCATAACCAAGCATGGCGAGAACTGCAGCAATACATGTCACCATGATCAGTATAATTGGCCGATCTCCAGCAATTACACCCCTGCTTTTATACTTCTCAGACGACTTTAACGATCCCAAGAACCAATTCCTTTATCGGTGCTTTGTCATGCACTAAACCTTATTTCTACCATCTTTAGAGGAGAGGTCATCCAGAAATTCTTTCCCAGAAACAGGATGTAAACGGGAAGTGGGGCGAGAGTGTCAAAAAATTAGAGCGGACTCAGGCCAGCAAAACCATAACGATGGAAAGTGCCAGCAATGCCATCGCGAATAATTCCTTGAATGTCGGTTTTTCTTTGAAATAGAAAAATGAAATACAAAGAACAAACACCAGTTCGATCTGGCCAACGGCGCGCACTGGTGCCACCGCATAAAGAGAAAAGGCAGCGAACCAAGTGATCGTCGAAATAGCACCAGAAAAACCAACAATAATACTTTCACGCCAATGTATAAATGTGGCCTTTAGCTGATCCGGCGTCCGGCGGACCATCCAAATCCCCATCAGAGCCGACTGGATCAACACCGCCACCCCGCCGGTAAATCCGGCGCGCATCATCAGATCAGGACTATCTAGCGAATCAGTAGCGGCGCGATAAGCAACCGTACAAAATCCTAGAAAAGCACCGCTAGCAAGACCGATCGCTGTTTGTTTTGTAAACAGAGATTTTTTCAAATTGTCAAAAGTCATTGCACTTTTGGCAAGCGAGAGAATAAAAACCGCGATCACGCCAATGATGATGGCTAACCCCACTTGAAGATTGACCAGATGCCCCAGAATCACCGCCTCAAAGATGGCCGCCTGAATCACCTCGGTTTTTGAAAACGCCGTTCCGGCGGCAAAAGAGCGATGCGAAAACATCCTTACCAGCAGGATGGTGAAAATAATCTGCGTTACGCCGGCAACGGTGACCCATAGCAAAAATTTCAGGTTCAGCGGTGGAAGCGGAACGGCGCTCCACCCTGCATAGGCAAGCACAAATGCCCAAGAAAAGGGAATGGCATAGGAAAAACGAACATAGCTTGCCCCCAGATCACCAAGGTCATCTTTCAGCTTCTTCTGATAAGCACCACGGACCGTTTGCGCGACAGCAGCGACAATCGTAAACCAAATCCAAATAGACATTTATTTCCCTGAACAAATCGCCGTCAAACCTGTCACTGCGTCACATGATGCGTAACATTCAGCAGGTTTTCCACGATGCCGCACTTTTTTGGACCTAATTTTCCAAATATCTGGCCCTAATGCAAGTTGGCAAGGTCTGCAATTGATAGTATGCAAAAACAGATATCGGTACCCTCTAAAAATATTGGGGGTGTTTTTGGTACCATACCCGGTAATTTTACTCTTTTGCGATAACCAGCAACATTCAGGAATAGGGATAACGCATCATGAAAATGACAACAGAAGAAGCCTTTGTGAAAGTTCTACAGATGCATGGCATCGAAAATGCTTTTGGAATTATTGGTTCGGCAATGATGCCAATTTCTGATCTGTTCCCGCAGGCGGGCATAACCTTTTGGGACGCCGCACATGAATGCAACGCTGGCATGATGGCGGACGGGTTCACCCGTTCAACCGGCCAGATGTCAATGATGGTGGCGCAGAACGGCCCGGGCATTACCAATTTCGTAACGCCGGTGAAAACCGCTTACTGGAACCACACTCCTTTATTGCTGGTAACACCGCAGGCGGCGAATAAGACGCTTGGTCAGGGCGGGTTTCAGGAAGTCGAGCAGATGGCACTGTTCAAAGATATGGTCGCCTATCAGGAAGAAGTTCGTGACCCTAGCCGGATTGCCGAAACGCTGAACCGGGTGATCTTGCAGGCCAAGCGCGCCTCAGCCCCTGCCCAAATCAACGTGCCGCGTGATTTCTGGACACAGGTGATTGATATCGAACTTCCCGCCATTGTTGAATTTGAGCTTCCGGCTGGAGGTGCTGAGGCAATTGAAACTGCGGCTGCGATGCTGTCCGAGGCGAAATTCCCGGTCATTCTGAATGGCGCTGGTGTTGTTATTGGCGGTGCTATTCCTATTTCGATGCAGCTTGCCGAACGTTTGGACGCGCCTGTCTGCTGCGGGTATCAGCATAATGACGCCTTTCCCGGATCACATCCTTTGTTTGCCGGACCGCTTGGCTATAACGGATCAAAGGCGGCGATGGAGTTGATCAAACAAGCCGATGTTGTGCTTGGCCTTGGCACCCGTCTGAACCCCTTTTCAACACTTCCGGGCTATGGAATTGATTATTGGCCGGGTGATGCAAAAATTATTCAGGTTGATATCAACGCCGACCGCATTGGCCTGACTAAGCCGGTGACCGTTGGTATCGTTGGTGATGCTGCCCAAGTGGCCAACAGTATCTTAGAAAAATTATCAGCAGAGGCTGGTGATCATAACCGTACGCAGCGCCGCGAGATTATCGCCAAGACAAAATCTGCCTGGGCGCAGGAGCTAAGCTCTATCGACCATGAAGAGGATGATCCGGGAACAACTTGGAACGAGCGTGCGCGCAACCGTGAGCCAAAAAAGCTATCACCGCGGATGGCGTGGCGGGCAATCCAAAGCGCCCTTCCAAAAAATGCAATTATCTCGTCGGACATTGGAAACAACTGTGCGATCGGCAATGCGTATCCTACTTTTGAAGAAGGCCGCAAATATCTGGCTCCGGGCCTGTTTGGACCGTGCGGCTATGGTCTTCCATCGATTGTTGGGGCCAAAATCGGTCGTGGTGATGTGCCGGTTGTGGGATTTGCCGGCGACGGTGCGTTTGGTATTTCAATGAATGAAATGTCTGCCATTGGCCGGGAAGAATGGCCAGCCATCACCATGGTGATTTTCCGCAACTATCAGTGGGGCGCAGAAAAGCGTAACACTACCTTGTGGTATGATGACAATTTCGTCGGCACTGAACTGGATGACGGTGTTTCCTATGCTGGCATTGCCAAGGCGTGCGGGCTGAACGGCATGGTTGCTACCACCATGGAAGAGGTAACCGATATGCTGAATACCGCCATCGATGCCCAGATGAAGGAAGGCAAAACCACCTTCATCGAAGTTATGCTAAATCAAGAGCTGGGCGAGCCCTTCCGCCGCGACGCAATGAAGGCCCCTGTTGCTGTTGCAGGCATTAGCCGCAACGACATGCGCCAGCAACCCATGGCATAACACTGCCTAAAAATTAAACCAGTTTTGCCTCGCAAACACCAAACCCGCGCCAAATCACGGCGCGGGTTTTTCTATTCCCGAAACCACCAATCAGCCCGAAACCACCATCAAACTGTCAAAATGCTGCATCCTGTGGTGCTGCGACTGGCCAGGGCAGAATGTGCCTTGCTCACATCTTGCAACGTAAATCGTTGATTGATTGCCACATTCAGCGTTCCGTCCACCACCAGTCCAAACAACGCTGAAGATGCGGCCTCAAGCCATGCCCGTTCTGCGGTGAAATGGAACAAAACCGGCCGGGTCAATCTCAGTGATGCCGCCGCCAAGTCGGAAATCTTAAAATCGGTATAGGGTCCCGACGCCTGTCCGAAATTAACGATGGTGCCATGCCGCCTTGTTGCCGCCAGCGTTGTTGCCATAGTGTCCCTGCCAACAGAATCATAGGCGGCGTCAACGCCTTTTCCATCGGTCAGCTCCATAATCTGCGCCAAGACATCAGCGCTGGAATAATCAATCACATGATCATAGCCACTGGCGCGTGCCAATTCAGATTTCCGGGGCCCGCCAGCTGTTCCAATCGTAACCGCGCCCAGTGACTTCAACCACTGACCGGCCAGCAATCCAACCCCGCCAGCAGCGGCGTGAAACAGGATTTTATCCCCCGCCTGCACTGCATAACTGTCACGAACAAGAAAGGCAGCCGTTAGACCTTTCAGCATGATTGCCGCCGCCACTTCGCACGAAATGCTATCAGGCAACTTGACCACATGATCGGCATTAATCGCGCGATGCGTTGCATAAGCTCCGTTCGCCATGGCATAGCCAACCCGGTCTCCCGTCGCCAAATGGGTAACGCCGCGGCCCACCGACTCGACAATTCCGGCACCTTCACTGCCCAGAATAAGATCGCTTTCAACCGGCCATGGATAGGCCCCGCTGCGGATATAAATATCAATAAAATTAATACCAATCGCCTGATGCCGAATGACAACCTCACCTGCTGCAGGCTGGATTTCGCCAATCTCAACGCGCCGAATAACCTCAACTCCGCCCGGACAGCTCGCTGCCATAGCATATCCAGCTGAGCTTGCTGTCATGACGCCGGTTTCCTCACCAATTCTATCGGTCATATCTCTCTCCGTTTTTATTTGCCGGAATTTCTGGGCTATCTTTACCTTATGGGAATTACCTAATGGGCATTACCTTATGGGCCTATCATTATAATCATGCTATCCCAACTGTTGATTGGCACCGTTATCCTAGGAAAAAGTGAATGCTCTCAGATATGACAATTGATCTAAGTTTTGATGCTGCCGTAGAACGCGATTCTAGCGACGTACTAGCGCGGCATCGGGCCAAATTCTCCCTTCCCGAAGATGTTATTTATCTGGATGGAAATTCGCTTGGGGTACTGCCGGTTGCTGTTGGCGAGCGTATAAGCCGCGCTGTTGATGCCGAATGGGGACAGGGTCTAATCCGCAGCTGGAACAGCGCGGGTTGGACGGATTTGCCGGGTACAATCGGAGCAAAAATTGCCCGTCTTGTTGGCGCCGATCCTGATTGCCTGATTGTTGCCGACAGCACTTCGATCAATCTGTTCAAGGTAATTTCAGCGGCGCTGTCCCTTCGCGCTGACCGCACAAAGATTGTCACCGAAGCAGCTAATTTTCCAACTGACAATTATATCGCCGAGGGTGTGATCAAACAATGCGGTGATCGCCACCAGCTGGTTCATGTTGCATCACCCGCTGATATTCCGGCAGCGCTGGATGATGATGTGGCGATATTGATGCTGACGCACGTTAATTTTCGTGATGGAAGGATGCATGACATGGCGGCGCTGACCGAGGCCGCCCATGATTGCGGGGCGCTGGTAATCTGGGATTTGGCACATTCGGCAGGCGCCATGCCAGTTGATTTGGCAGGATGTGACGTCGATTTTGCTGTTGGTTGCGGCTATAAATATTTGAATGGAGGGCCGGGCGCTCCGGCTTTTCTGTATGCTGCAAAACGCCATCTTGGGGGCCATCGCCAGCCACTGACAGGCTGGTTTGCGCATAAAAACCCGTTCGCATTCACCCCGCAATACGAAGCGGCAACAGATATTAACCAGTTTTTATGCGGAACGCCGCCGGTACTCAGCCTTGTCGCGCTGGATTGTGCGCTGGACGTGTGGAGCGATGTTGACCTAGCCGCATTGCGGGCAAAGTCTGAGGCGTTGACCGATTATTTCATCGCTCTGGTTGAGGGACGGTGCAACGGGCATGGCTTGACCCTGGTCTCGCCGCGCGATGCCAAGGCGCGCGGCTCACAAGTATCATTCAGCCATCCCGATGCGGGTTATGCAATCGTCAGCGCGCTGATTGCCGAAGGGGTGATCGGAGATTTTCGCGCGCCTGATATCCTGCGCTTTGGCTTTACCCCGCTTTACGTTAGCTTTGCTGATGTCTGGAACGCGGTTGACCGGCTTGCTGGTATTCTGGTGGATCGCCGCTGGGACAATCCCGAATTTCATACCCGTAAAAAAGTCACTTAATGACTAGCTCAAAACAATTGCCAGCCGCCTTTGACTGGGGGTTACTTGCCTTTCTCGGTCTGATCTGGGGAACCTCGTTTTTCGGGGTGGAGCTTTCGCTCGACAGTCTACCGCCGTTGTCCATCGCCGCCGGGCGGATTGTCTTTGCCGCGGTGCTGTTGGTCGGCGTTGCCTATGCGATGGGGGACGGGCTTCCTGCTACGGCCACCCCGACTGACCGGCGCATCTGGCTGCATTGCTTTGGCATGGGCATGTTTACCAATGCCATCCCCTTCAGCCTACTGTCGTGGGGACAACAGCTTGTCACATCTGGATTTGCGGGAATTACTATGGCGGTTGTGCCGTTGCTAGTTTTGCCATTGAGCCATTATCTGGTTCCGGGCGAGAGGCTGACGCGCGCAAAAATGGTTGGATTCCTGATCGGGTTTGGTGGCGTTATATTGCTGATTGGCGGCGAAAAACTGTTCACCGGAATGGCCCCGGGGCCGATGATGTTCACCGCCCAACTTGCCTGCGCGTTAGCCAGTTGCTGTTATGCATGCGGATCAATCATCACGCGGCTTTGTCCCCCTGTCAGCACATTGTCGTTCGCTGCCGCTGGCCTGCTGTGTGCGGCTGTGGTGCTGGTACCATTGGCGCTGATAATTGATGGCGTTCCGCAGGCGGTAAGCACAACTTCGATGATGGGCATCTTTTATCTGGGATTGTTCCCGACAGGTCTTGCCACAATTTTGCTGACAATTTTGATCAAACGGGCCGGGCCGCCCTTCTTGTCTTTGGTGAATTATCAGGTGCCGATCTGGGCAGTTTTAATAGGCGTGATTATTCTTGGCGAAGCATTGCCCGGGCATTTTGTGACGGCCCTCATAATTATTTTATGCGGTCTGGCACTGTCACAATTTTACGATCGCTGGAAGGTGGCCTCTGCCAAATAGCCCACTTTTCGGTAATAGGCACGTAAGACAGATTAAACCGCGTCAAAATCAATGCTGATTTTTTTGGTGAGCGGACGCGCCTGACAAGAAAGAATAAAGCCGCTTTCCATTTCCCAAGGTTCCAGAGAATAATTCGCATCCATCGCGATATCACCCTCGACCAGCTTACACCGGCAGGTGCAACACATTCCGGCCTCGCAAGAAAACGGCATTTCAAGACCGGCGCTCTGCCCTGCGCTCAACACTGTTTGGCTGGCCGGATCCATCGATATCTGCCGGGTAATTCCGTTAATGTGAATAGTCACCTCGCACGCGGCTGCGGCACCACCTTGATCTTGGTTTTTGGCGGGGGACACGCCGTTCGACGAGATTTTGGCTGTGATGGAGCCTTTAGGCGGGACCGCTGGTGTAAACCGTTCAAACGCAATCCGATCAGCTGCCATTCCGGCATCAACCAGTGCATCGCGGCAATCTGCAATCATACTGTCAGGGCCACAAATAAAGGCACCGTCTAATTCCTCGGGGGCAATCAGACCAGCAATGCGCAATGCAGCGATTTTGTCCTGATCAAGCCGGCCATTCAACACCTCCACATCACGCGCCTCACGCGAGAGCACATGAAGCAGGCGAAACCGGTCAAGATACAAATCCTTCAGATCTTCAACAGCATCATGAAACATAATCGATGCAGTATTGCGGTTGCCATAGATAAGCGTCACCCGGTCATCCGGTCCATTGGCAAGCGCCGTCTTCGCAATCGACAAAATAGGAGTGATACCCGATCCAGCGGCAAGCAGCAGGATATGCGCCCCCGCCTTTGTTCCCCGCTCAATTAGTGTCTTGGTCATTTCATTGCGTGAATAGGCAAAGCGGCCTTGCGGGGTCATCACATCGATGCAATCCCCAACCGACAGATGCGCCAACGCGTGGGATGAAAACACCCCGCCTTCAACATATTTGATGCCAACGCCTATGCCGTCATCAGTGGGCGCGGTGCAAATCGAATAGGGGCGACGCACCTCGATGCCGTCAATTTCATCGCGCAGCGTCAGATACTGGCCGGGCACGAACGCATAGGCATCAGCCAGCGCATCTGGAACAGCAAAGCGAAGCGCTACGGCAAAATCACCAAATCGTTCAATCGAGCTAATTTCAAGAGAATGAAAGCGAGGGGGCATACTATCCAACTCAAAGACATTTGAAATAATCAAAGGGTTCGAGGCAATGCTCGCACCTATATTGCGCTTTGCAAGCGGTCGAGCCAAAACCCGATAACTCGGATGTATTCATGCTATCACAATGCGGGCAAGCCACCTTGGGACGGTTGAAATACCCGGCATCATCGCCGCCAGCACTATCATCCTTCTGGCCGCGTAACGCAGGCGGCGCAATGCCGCTTGCCTTCAATTTGGCACGGCCTTCACTGCTGATCCAGTCAGTTGTCCATGCTGGTGAAAGCACGCGCCGCACCCGAACCGGATGCCCCTGCGCACTGACCGCAGTTTCAATCGCCAGCTCGATCGCCAGTGTCGCCGGACAGGCCGAATAGGTTGGCGTAACGTCAATCTCGAAGCCATTCTCGCCAACGCGAACCTCACGGATGATGCCAAGGTCTCCGACATTCACAACCACCAGTTCCGGGTCCGGAACCGCCTCGGCAATCGCGCGAATGGTAGCCAGATCAGCGCCTCGGTTTTCAGTGTTAGTGGTGGTCATTCTTCTCTCACCATTGCTGCCCGGGATATGTGCGTTGCATGATCTGCATTTCGGCCAGCAGATGACCCAGACTTTCGGTATGACGCCCCTGCCGTCCCCCCGAATGGCTAAATTCCGGCGCAAATTCCGGCAACCTTGCCTCGGCAAATGTCCGCGAAACAGTGGCATCAAAAGCCGTACGAATGGGGGCCATCGGCATAAGAATGCCGGCGTCGGTCAGTGCTTCGCTAAGAGTGTCCATCTCGAACATTTCTCCGACATAAGGCGACAGATCATCCAGCGCCGCCAGCATCCGGCGCTCGCTTTCATCGGTGCCGTCGCCAAGCCGGATCACCCATTCACCGCAATGCCGGATGTGATAGGCCATTTCCTTGACCGCCTTTTCGGCATGATCAGCAAGCCTCGTATCTTTTGATGCGGTCATCGACTGCCAGAACGGGTGCATGAAAGCAGCGAAAAAAAATTGCCGCAAAATCGTATGTGCAAAATCACCGTTCGGCCTTTCGGCCATCAGCACGTGACGAAATGAGGTGCCATCGCGCAAAAACGCGTAATCATCCTCGGTCTTGTCGCCGCCTTCAATTTCAGCTGCATACCCATAACAAAGCCGGGCCGTGCCAAGCAGATCAAGCGCCATGTTGGGTAGCGCCAAATCTTCTTCGAGCATCGGAGCATGACCGCACCACTCACTGAGCCTATGTCCCAGAATCAAATGATCGTCACCAAGCCGCATCAGCAGATCCAGCAATGCGCCCTTATCTTGGCCAAATTCAGCGTTTATCACCGGCATCACATATGCCCTACATCATCAGGGATGTCATAGAACGAAGGATGGCGATAGATTTTCGATGTTGAAGGGTCAAAATTACCCTCACGTTCCTGCGGATCCGAAGCGGTAATGCTAGCCGAGGGCACAACCCAGATCGAAACGCCTTCACCGCGGCGGGTATAGACATCACGCGCAGCCTGCACCGCCATCACCTCATCACTGGCATGAACCGAGCCAACATGCTGATGGCTGAGACCCGTGCGCGGGCGAAGAAACACCTCCCATAGCGGAATTGCGGTGGGCGGAATTGAGGTGGGCGGAATTGTGGCGGGCGGCATTTCGTCGGTTGGCTTATCAGTCATCACATCATCCTTTTTTCAGGTTTTGTACAAACCAAAAGTACGGGACGCGCTATTCTGCTGCCAGCGTCTGACGTTTGGCGGCATGCGCCAACGCGGCCTCACGCACCCATGCACCTTCATCCCAAGCTTTTTTGCGGTCAACGACGCGCTGCCTGTTCATCGGCCCCTTGCCTTTAACAACGCGCCAGAATTCATCCCAGTCGATCGGACCAAAATCATAGCCCTGCTTTTCCTCGTTCCATTTCAAATCTGGATCGGGAAGGGTAAGTCCCAGAAATTCAGCTTGCGGGACAGTGGCATTCACAAATTTCTGCCGTAGTTCATCGTTGGTGAAACGCTTAATTTTCCATGCGGTTGATTGGTCGGTATTTTGTGATTCGGTATCGGGTGGGCCAAACATCATCAGCACAGGTTGCCAGAACCGGTTCAGCGATTCTTGCGCCATGGCCTTTTGCTCGGCGGATCCCTTTGCCAAGGTCATAACGATCTCATAGCCTTGACGTTGGTGAAAGCTTTCTTCCTTGCAGATACGGATCATGGCGCGCGCATACGGCCCGTAGGAGCAGCGGCAAAGCGGGATCTGGTTCATGATAGCCGCACCATCAACCAGCCAGCCAATAGTACCGATATCGGCCCAGCTGAGTGTCGGGTAATTAAAGATCGACGAATATTTAGCTTTTCCGGTCAACAACTCTTCGGTCATCTGATCACGGCTGACCCCCAACGTTTCAGCAGCCGAATAGAGATACAGCCCGTGTCCTCCTTCATCTTGAACTTTGGCGAGGAGTGAGGCTTTGCGGCGCAGACTTGGCGCGCGGGTAATCCAGTTGCCCTCGGGCAGCATTCCCACAATTTCCGAATGCGCGTGCTGGCCAATCTGACGGATCAGCGTGCGCCGATAGCCTTCGGGCATTTCGTCATTAGGCTCAATCTTCTGCTCGCTATCAATGCGCGCCTGAAATCGCTCTAGGAATGCGTCATCTTCCTGGGTACGCCCATCGGCGCCAATCAGACCTTGCGAATACATTTTCCAGTCTCCTTTTATTTCTTGATTTACCCCGGAATCACAGTTGGGTTAAATCGCTACCATTGTCAAAAGCTCATAACTTGCGACGAGATCATTTTCGGCGTCACGAATTTCAACATGCCACCGAACCTCGCCATATTCATCAGTCCGCTTTGTCTTGCGTTTCACTGTTAGCGCGACGGTAATGTCCGTATCCGGCGTAACCGGCTTGCTAAAAGTCAGCTGGTTAAGCCCGGTATTTGCCAGCACCGGCCCTGGTTCAGGGTCAACAAACATTCCCGCAGCAAAGCTAAGCACCAGATACCCATGCGCAACAATCCCCGGGAAAAACGGGCTGGCAGCAGCAGCGGCATCATTAGTATGGGCGTAAAACTGATCGCCAGTAAAATTAGCAAAATTGGTTATATCATCCAAGGTTACCCGGCGCGGAGGCGTAACCAGCGTCTCACCAAGCTCCAGCTCACCAAAACGGCGCCGGAATGGATGTGCCGGACCTTCATGTTGCGCGCTTCCCACAAGCCATGTCTCACTAGCAGCCGACAAAAGAGAGGGCGGCCCCTGCAACGCGGTACGTTGCATAAAATGGGTTACTGCCCTGATCCCGCCCAGCTCTTCACTGCCGCCCGCGCGCCCGGGTCCACCATGAGTCATATGCGGCAGCGGCGCGCCGTGCCCCGTTGACTCGGCCATTGACTCGCGATTGTTGAAATACAGCCGTCCATGATGGCTGGCAATATCGGCAACCAATTGATGGGCAACCTTACCGTCATTTGTGATCACCGACGTCACCAACGCCCCGCCGCCCCTATTCGCCAGACGCGCTGCATGATCCAGATCTTGGTACCCCATCATACAGGCTACCGGACCGAAAGCTTCTTGCTGGTGAAGATGGATGGCGGCATCAGGATCAGCGCATTCAAAAATGGTCGGGGCAACAAATGCCCCTTCGCCCACATCCTCACCAAGAAGAGCCGGGTGATCATCGCCAATAATCCGCGATGCTTCAGTTGCAAATAGCGCAGATTTGGCCAGCACATCAGCCTTTTGTGACGCGCTGGCAAGAGCGCCCATGCGAACCTCGTCAAGACGCGGATCACCAAGCGTAACCTTCCGCAACCGCGCAGCCAATGCCTCACCCACCGCAGGCCGTATCTTATCATTGACCAAAATCCGGCGGACAGCGGTACATTTTTGTCCAGCCTTTGCGGTAATCTCGGTGCAAACTTCTTTTACAAAAAGATCGAATTCCGGATCACCAACGCCAATGTCAGGGCCCAGAATTGAAGCGTTCAAACTGTCCTGTTCGGCGGCAAAGCGCACCGAATTACGGAGCAAATTTTCAGTGCCGCGAAGCTGAAGCGCAGTGGCTGCCGACCCGGTAAAGCTGACCGAATCCTGCGGACCAAGATGATTCAGCAAAGGGCCAATACCGCCAGAAATTAGTTGAATGCATCCCGCTGGCAGCAAACCCGATTCCAGCATCATTCGAAACGCCGCCTCGGTGAGATAACCAGTGGACGTTGCCGGTTTAATAATGGCCGGCATTCCAGCCAACAAAGTGGGTGCCAGCTTTTCCAACATGCCCCAGACCGGAAAATTAAAGGCATTAATATGCAGGGCAACACCATGCATCGGGCTGCATATATGTTGGCCAATAAAACTACCTTTTCGCGATAGTGCCTCAATCTCACCATCAAGATAGATGTGCGCATCCGGCATTTCGCGCCGCCCTTTTGAGGCGTAGACAAGCAACGTGCCAATGCCGCCATCAATATCAATTCGGCTGTCATTCTTGGTCGCGCCGGTCAGGTAGGATAGCTCATACAGCGCGTCCCGGCGCTCCTTCAAATATAGCGCCAGCGCTTTCAACATCCGCGCGCGATCATGAAAAGTCATCTCACGAAGCAAAGGTCCGCCTACCGAAATCGCATGATCACGCATCGCCAGCACATCCAAAGCAATGCCTCCGGAATGGCCGATTAGTGCGCCGGTGAAGGCGTTGTAGAGCGGCGCTGCATCTGCGCCCGCAGCAATCCATTTGCCCGACGCAAAGGAATGTACATTCAACAAACTCATGCCCGCAAACTCCTAACCTCTTATACAATCGTATTATTGACCGACCGGTCAGTTAATGTAAAGAATGAATCGCCTGGTAACACTTTTTTTCTAGCCAGCCTGCGGCCCATCCGCTTAGGATTTTAGGGCCCCGCGAATCAAACTTAGACAGATTGGCCCAAACCAGATTGACCTAGAAAGATTGGCCAGATTTACCTAGAAAGATTGGCCAGATTGACCTAGACAGAATGGAAAGCAACAAAGATGAGTGACACAGTTCACAGCATAACCGATGGTCCGGTAGTTAACATTACCTTGAACCGGCCGGACAAATTAAACGCCTTCAATGATGAGATGCACCTTGCCTTTCGCGCTGCTCTGGAGGCAGCGCGCGATGATACGAACTGCCGCGCTATTTTGCTGACTGGGGCCGGGCGCGGATTTTGTGCGGGCCAGGATCTTGGTGACCGCGACCCTAGCAAGGGCGAACTTCCCGATCTTGGTCAGCTTCTGGCCAAGTTCTTTAATCCCAATATTCGGCTTATCCGTGATATTCCAAAACCGGTAATTGCCGCGGTGAATGGCGCGGCGGCAGGGGCCGGGGCTAATATTGCCCTTGCCTGTGATATTGTGCTGGCTGGGAAGAGTGCCAAGTTTTTGCAGGCTTTTAGCCGTATCGGCCTTATTCCCGACGCTGGTGGTAGCTGGAATTTGACCCACCTTGTCGGACCGGTCCGCGCGCGGGGGTTGGCGATGCTGGCCGAACCGCTATCTGCGGAAACTGCAGCTGAATGGGGACTGATCTGGCAAGCGGTCGAAGATGACAAGCTGATGGATGAAGCCGGCGCGTTGGCCCAGCGCCTTGGCAACGGCCCTACGCTGGGGTTGGGACTGACCAAGCAGGCAATTTTAGCAGCAGGCACCAATTCACTGGAGGAACAATTACAGCTTGAGGCAAAATTTCAGTCAATCGCAGGGGCCAGCGATGATTACCGCGAAGGGGTTACAGCCTTTCTGGAGAAACGCCCGCCAGCCTTTACCGGTAAATAAGGGTGCATGATCCGCATGAGTAGTCTTTTTGACCTTCGCAACCTTCCGTCCGATTTCATTGAAAATCCGCACCGCCATTACGCGGAACTGCGGCGCCAGACACCTGTTTATGAGCTTCCGGGCGGCGGGTTGTTTCTCTCGCGCCATGCCGATCTTCAGCGGGTTTATAAAGACCGACATATTTTTTCATCGGATAAAAAGATTGAGTTCACGCCAAAATTTGGGGACTCGCTATTGTTCGAGCATCACACCACCTCACTGGTGTTCAACGATGCGCCGCTTCACACCCGCGTCCGCAAAGCCATTGCCGGAGCGCTGGCACCGCGCGCCATTGCCGGAATGGATGTGGTCGTCGAACGGCTGGTTGGCAGCCTAATTGCCAAGATTGAAGAAAAAGTAGCGGCGGCTGAACCGATCGATGCGGTAGCCGATTTCGCGCAAAACATCCCGATTGAGGTGATTGGCAATCTGCTGGCCATTCCGCGCGATGAACGCGGCCCGCTTCGCGATTGGTCGCTTGCCATTCTGGGCGCATTGGAGCCTGAGATCTCGAGCCAGCAATTTGACGAAGGCGAAGCCGCTGTTAGGGATTTTCTGGCCTATCTGCAAGCGCTGGTTGATAGGCGCCGCGGCGAGGGAAGTGCCCGTTTGGATGCGGCAACCGACATTATGGCGCGCCTGATCCGAGAGACCGGACTGGCTGGCGAGGATGCCAATTTATTACCGCATGAATTGTTGCAGAATTGTATTTTCATTTTGAATGCCGGACATGAGACGACTACCAATCTAATCTGTTCGGGCATATGGCTTTTAGCGCAGCTTCCCGAAACAGTCGCAACGCTGAATGAAAATCCGGCGCTATGGCCGGTCGCGGTCGAAGAAATTCTGCGGATGGAAAGTCCAAACCAGATAGGCAATCGGCGCGCGGTTGTCCCGTTTGAGATGGACGGAAAGAACTGGCCTGAAGGCACGCTGATTACCTTGGGGATGGGCGCCGCCAACCGTGATCCCGAAGTGTTTGAGGCACCCGACGAATTTCGCCTTGATCGCACCGAAAACCCGCATCTGGCTTTTGCTGGCGGCGTTCATGTGTGCGCTGGCAACACCATTGCCCGAATTGAGGGGCAGATCGCGTTATCTAGCCTGTTCCGGCGCTGGCCCAACCTTCGGGTTGGCACCGACGCACGGCGATCACCGCGCGTTCGCTTTCGCGGATTTGAATTCATGCCGCTTCATCTTTAAGGGTATGATATACTAGCAAGGCTTGATGATAAGATTGATATGGGGAGAAAAAAATGGACAAGCGCAATCTGATTGTCATGGTCAAATGTGAGCTTGGTCGCACCTATGATGTGGCGGCGGCCCTGGCTGACCTTCCCGAAGCGCCGACGGTTTATTCAACATCGGGTGATTATGATATTTTCAGCATGTTCCGACTGGAAAATAACGACGATATCGGACTTTATGTTTGCGAGACAATCCAACAGATCAGCGGCGTGCGCGACACCAACACGATTGTCTGCTTTAATCCGTTCACCAAGGATCGGGGCATTTAGCTCGTTCACCAAACTTTCGAGCAAAACAGATCATGCTGCAGCTTACGGTTAAAGATATAATTGATGAAACTGACAAGGTTCGTACGCTGGTTTTGGCAAGCCAAACCGGCGCAACCTTGCCCAGCTATTCGCCCGGTGCGCATATTGTGTTTGAGCTTGGCGGAATTGGCACCCGCTCATATTCGCTGATTGAGTGGGCCTTGGATGATGTGCCACCGACAAGCTATCGGATAGCGGTCCAGCGTGAGGATGATGGCGGCGGCGGATCAAAGGCAATGCACGCCCTTAATGTGGGTCAGGAGATCAGTGCACATCCACCCCAAAATGATTTTGAGTTGGAAGACAGCGCGGGACCAATAATGCTGCTTGGTGGCGGCATTGGTGTTACGCCGCTGATTTCCATGGCAACCGCGCTTTTGGCCGTCGGACGCGCGTTCGAATTTCATTACGCTGCGCGCAGCCAAAAACTGATGGGGTTTCAAACTGCGCTTACCGATGCCTTTCCAGAACAGATGAAGTTTTATTTCGATGATGAAACGCCCCTCAATCTGGCCGAGCTGATGGCAAAACAACCCGCCGAAGTGATGATCTATATTTGCGGGCCTAAGGGAATGATTAACGCAGCGCGCGATGCTGCCAGCGCAGCTGGCCTGCCAGATAAAAACATCCGGGTTGAGCTATTTTCCGCGCCGCAGACCCAAAGCAGCGATGTGCCCTTTGAGGTGGAAATACAAACCACCGGCGAGGTTTTTGTCATTCCCGCCGACAAGACAATCATCGATGTTCTGGAGGACGCCGGGCAGGACATAATGTATGATTGCCGGAGAGGCGATTGCGGAATTTGCCAGACCGACGTAATCAGCGGCGTTCCCGATCATCGCGATGTTGTATTGTCCGAGGACGAACGCGCCGCAGGAAACATCATGCAGATTTGTGTAAGCCGCGCCAAAACCCCGCGGCTGGTCCTCGATCTTTAGAGTCACTCCTTTGGGGCCAATAAGCAAGACATACTGACGGGGCATACTT
>CALLKZ010000073.1:0-7241 GCA_938082345.1 uncultured Alphaproteobacteria bacterium | reverse complement strand
GGCAAACATCTGGATGCGGGTGACTATGATCTTATGGGGATTATGACCGGATCTGAGGGGCTGCTTGGCGTGGTCAGTGAAGTAACCTTGCGTATTCTGCAAAAACCGGCGACGGCACGCGCGCTGCTGGTTGGCTTTGATAATACCGATGATGCCGGACAGGCTGTTGGGGATGTGATTGCCGCCGGAATTATTCCTGCCGGCATGGAAATGATGGACGGATTGGCGATCAGCGCCGCCGAGGATTTTGCCAATGCCGGATACCCGCGCGATGCGGCGGCCCTGCTGATTATCGAGCTGGATGGTCCGGAAGTTGAGGTGAATACCCTGATTGCGCGGGTTCAGGCTATTGTCCAAAGCGCCGGTGCCACATCGATCCGCATTAGCCAGTCCGAGGAAGAGCGCAATCTGTTCTGGGCCGGGCGTAAATCTGCGTTTCCGGCGGTGGGCCGGATTTCACCCGATTATTTGTGCATGGACGGCACCATTCCGCGCCGCAAGCTTCCCGATATGATGCGGCGAATGGCGTCTCTCAGTCAGAAATACGGCCTTCGCGTGGCGAATGTTTTTCATGCCGGTGACGGAAATCTGCATCCGCTTATCCTGTTTGATGCCAACGCGCCGGGCCAATTGCACCGCGCCGAGGAATTTGGTGCGGATATTCTGCGAAGCTGTGTTGAGATGGGCGGCGTGTTGACCGGCGAGCATGGGGTGGGCGTCGAAAAGCGGGATCTGATGACAATCCAGTTCACCGAGGAAGATTTGAAACAGCAACAACGCCTCAAATGTGCTTTTGACCCCGATCATCTGCTGAACCCGGGTAAAGTGTTCCCGCATTTGCATCGGTGCGCCGAGCTTGGCAGGCTGCATGTCCATAAAGGCAAGCTGCCGCACCCCGATTTGCCGCGATTCTAGCTTTGTTCATTTTGAGAAATCCATCTATCGTCCCCCCAATGCCAGCCGAGCAGTGCGAATGACTGACATCAATGCCAAAAATCTTGATGAGGTAGGGGCCGCCATTCGCACGGCGATGGCCGATAAAACTTCGCTGGATGTGATTGGCACCGGCAGCAAGCGTCATCTTGGGTGTGAGACGAATGCTGACGCGGCACTGAATACCAGCGCCATGTCCGGTATTATCGACTATCAGCCCGAAGAGTTGGTTATGACGGTGCGTGCGGCAACACCGATGCGCGAAATTGAGTCAGTATTGAATGCCGCCAATCAGATGTTGCCGTTTGAGCCGCCAGATATGGGCCATATTCTAGGCCAGCACAGCACTGGTACTGGCGGCAGTATTGGCGGTATTATTGCAACAAATCTGTCCGGGCCGCGGCGCCTGACGGCAGGGGCTGCACGCGATTATCTTCTGGGGTTTGAAGCTATTTCCGGCCGTGGTGAGCGGTTTAAGTCGGGCGGCAAAGTGATGAAAAATGTCACTGGCTATGATCTATCAAAATTAATGTGCGGATCATTCGGCACGCTAGCGGTGATGGATGAGATCACTTTGAAAACGCTTCCCGCTGCAGAAACGAATATCTCACTTCTTCTTCATGCCGATAGTTTTAACGCTGCGGTAAAGCTTATTGCAGAGGTGTTTGCAACCCCGCATGAGCCCGGCTCGGCAGCGATTCTGCCACAAGCCATCGCTGCCGAGGCAAATCTTTGTAGCGCGAAGGCCGGTGCAGGCAGCGCCTTTACCGCGGTGATCCGGCTTGAGGGAATTGCCCCGTCGGTTGATGACCGGCTGGCCAACCTTAAGGCGCTGTTTGGCGGCGAGATGTTGGCCAAACCCGCTAGCGATACTTTGTGGCGCCAGATAAGGGATGTTCAACCACTTGCCGAGCTGCCGCAGGATATATGGAAATTATCAGTCGCGCCGGCAGATGCCCCCAAAATTATTGCCGCGATGGACAGCATTTCCGATGTCAGCTATTTTGCCGACTGGGCAGGGGGGCTGTTATGGCTCTCATCGCCCAAATCCGAGCAACTTGGACTGACACTCCGCCAAGCTTTGAGCGGACTTCACGGCGGGTTTGCTATGCTTGTTCGAGATGTTGGTGCGACGCGGCGTCAGATTGCGCCTTTTCAGCCGTTACCTCCGGGCATGTTTGACCTTCACAAACGGGTGAAGGCGGCGTTTGATCCGTTGGGCGTGTTGAATTTTGGGCGCATGCACGCCAGCATTTAGGGGCCAGCATTTAGGGGGCGGCATCTAGGGGGCGGTATTTAAGGGCAACGATATGCAAACGCATTTTACTCCGGATCAGCTTTTGGATCCGCAAATCAGGGAAGCGGACGCGATTCTGCGCAAATGCGTTCATTGTGGTTTTTGCGTGGCAACCTGTCCCACCTACGTGTTGACCGGAGATGAGCGTGATAGCCCGCGCGGCCGGATTTGGCTGATGCGTGAGCTGTTGGAATCGCCCGAAACTGTCTCGGCTGAAACCGGCTTTCACCTTGATCGGTGCCTTGGCTGTATGTCCTGCATGACGACCTGTCCGTCGGGCGTTGATTATAATAATCTACTGGACATTGGCCGCGAACGGATCGAGCGCAAGGTAGAGCGCCCGCTTGCCGATAGGGTGAGGCGCCGTCTGCTGGCGCGCATTATCCCGCATGCCGCAAGGTTTCATTTGCTCCTGCGGTTCGGGCGTCTTGCTGCGCTATTTGCCCCTTTGATGCCGACCCACATCCGGGCAGCGCTTACCAAAGTGCCATCAAGGCTCGCCAAGCTTGACCGGATTGGCGGAAAAACCATGTCGTTTAAGCCCGGAGTGCAGGCGAAAAAACATGTGATCCTGCTGGCTGGCTGCGCGCAACGGGCGCTTGATCCGGCGATTAATGCCAGCACGGTGCGCGTTCTGAACAAGCTGGGTGTTGAGGTTACCGTTCGTGCTGAAGCGCATTGCTGCGGGGCGTTGGCGCATCACATCGGGGAGGCGGCTGCGGCGGCTGCGGCGATGCGGGCAACGCTAGGTGCGTGGCGTGACGAATTACAATCCCGCAAGGTTGATGCGATTTTGGTAAATGCGTCGGGCTGCGGGACGATGATAAAGGATTATGCTCACATCACCGCCAATAGTTTTGCCGCAAATGTTGGGGGCGATGCTAATCGGTGCCCCACAAATCAACAGCTTGTCGAAACAGCGAGGCAGGTTTCGGCGATGACAATGGATATTTGTGAATTCCTGGCCGAACTACCGCTGGCGGATATTGTTGAGCGCGCGCGTGAAGGTCGCGGCGAGATTACCTATCATTCCGCCTGTTCTCTGCAGCATGGCCAGAAAATCCACGATCTTCCAATGCAGCTTTTGCGGCAGGTTGGCTTTGTAGTGAGGCAACCGCAGGAGCCGCATTTATGTTGCGGATCGGCGGGGGTCTATAACATTCTTCAGCCCGAAATGGCGGACGGACTCCGGTCTCGAAAGCTGGATAATCTGAAACGCGCAGGGGCGCCGTTTGTGGCGGCGGGAAACATCGGTTGCATCACGCAGCTTGATGGTGATTTGCCGGTGCGACACACAATTCAGTATATTGACTGGGCGTGCGGTGGACCGCCGCCGGTTTGAATCGTAGCCGGTTTGAGTTTTGAAAAAAATTTATCAGCTACCTAGCCGATATCGAAAAAGTCGTTGCCCTTGTCATCAGTGATGATAAAGGCCGGGAAATTTTCAACCTCAATTTTCCAGATGGCTTCCATACCAAGCTCGGGATATTCCAGAACCTTGATATTTTTGATCGATTCCAGCGCCAGCTTTGCTGCAACACCGCCAATGCTGCCAAGATAAAATCCGCCATTCGCCTCGCAGCTATCACGAACCTGACGCGACCGGTTGCCTTTTGCCAGCATTACCATTGATCCGCCAGCGGCCTGAAATCTGGGGACATAGCTATCCATCCGGCCAGCGGTCGTAGGCCCAAACGATCCGGATGCCATTCCGTCTGGCGTTTTAGCCGGTCCGGCATAATAGACAGGGTGATCCTTGAAATAATCTGGCAGGGTACCTTCGGCCTCCATCCGTTCCAGTAATTTGGCATGGGCAATGTCGCGCGCCACAATCAGCGGACCGGTTAATGACAGCCGCGTTTTGACCGGATACTGGCTGAGGGAGTGCAAGATATCGGCCATTGGCTGGTTCAGGTCAATCGGCACGGCGGCGGCTTCATCCTCTTCAACTTCGGGAAGAAAACGCGCCGGATTACGCTCCAGCTTTTCGATAAAAATACCGTCAGGGGTGATTTTCGCCAGCGCCTGACGGTCAGCCGAACAGGAAACGCCAATGCCAATCGGACAGGAGGCACCGTGTCGAGGCAACCGGATAACGCGCACATCATGGCAGTAATATTTGCCGCCAAACTGCGCCCCAATGCCTAACTCGCGGGTGATTTGCAGAATTTCTGCTTCCCAGTCAAGATCGCGCCAGGCATGGCCGATATCATTACCGGTTGTAGGCAGCCCATCCAGTGCGCGAATTGAGGCCTGTTTAACAGTTTTCAGATTATATTCGGCAGAGGTGCCGCCAATCACAACAGCAAGATGGTAAGGCGGGCAGGCCGATGTTCCCAGATCCACGATTGCGGTCCGGATAAAGTCCCGCATGCCTTCGGGGTTCAGCACCGCTTTGGTTTTCTGGTGAAGGAAGGTTTTGTTGGCCGAACCGCCGCCTTTTTGCACAAAGGCAAATTTATATTCCAGACCCTTGCCAGCATAAAGTTCAATCTGAGCTGGCAGGTTGGTGCCGGTGTTCACCTCTTCAAACATGCTGGTTGCGGCAAGTTGTGAATAGCGCAGGTTGCTGGTTTGATAAGTATCAAACACGCCGCGTGACAGGGCCATGCTGTCATCACCATCGATTAAGACCCTATCCCCGCGATAGCCGGCGATAATCGCCGTTCCCGTATCTTGGCACATTGGCAGCAGACCATCGGCGGCGATCACCGCGTTTTTCAGCATTTCCAGCGCGACAAAGCGATCATTGTGGCTGGCCTCGGGGTCTTTCAGAATATCGGCAAGCTGGCTAAGATGGCCGCTGCGAAGAAGATGCGATATGTCGGTAAAAGCTCGCGCCGCCAGAACTGTTAACGCCTCCGGGGCAACTTTCAAAAATGTCTCGCCGCCAAGTTCAACCAGTTCGACATGGTCTTTTGAAACCAGCTCATACGGGGTGGTATCAGCAGATTGCGGGAACATCGGGCTATAGACAAAATCTGTCATAAGATAAAATCTGTCATATTATGGGGTCCGGTCCGTTATCGGGTTGCGGTTGTGGCCCACAGCTGATCGTAACAGTACAGCTGATCGTAACAGTTACGAGGGGGTCTTGCGAAAACTATCAAGCGAGACAACGTCAGCGGTCTCATTCTTACCGCGTGCGGCGTTCTTGCTGCCCCTCGCAGCAGTATCACCGGCGCGCGGGTTGGCGGCGTTCCGGCCCGTATTTCCGCCATCTACATTTCCGTCATCTGCATCATCGATATCATCTTCATCATCATCGGTCTCGAACTGCAAGCCAAAGCCAACTGACGGGTCGTTAAAGCTGGTCACGGCGGCAAAAGGCACGGTCATAGCCGATGGCTTTCCGCCAAAGAACAGGGTCACGCTAAATTCTTCGTCTTCAACAACAAGATCGGCATATTGGTGTTGTAGAACGATGGTGATGTTGTCGGGGTGGTTGGCGCGAAGATCATCCTCTATTTCAACCCCCGGATATCCGGTTTTGAAAGCAATATAGAAATGCGTATCGCCGGGCAGGCCGTCGCTCGCGGCAATATGAAGCGCCGAGCGCACAACCATTCGCAATGAAGCCTCGACAAGAAGTTCGTAATTCAGGCCGGTAACTATGTCGTTATGGTCAGTCATCCAGATCAGATCTCAGATACAGCGCCAAATTTAGACTCCAAATTTAGACTAGGTTCATTTTGCGCTAGGTTTGCTGTTCACTCTTTTTGCCTCGCATCCAGACTGCCTTTTGGACAAATCCGGTTTCGATACGGAAAAGTGGAGCGCTTCTGTTGCCAGGTGCGCTCCGGAACCCCGCCAACCCGAGCTCAATCGGACTGGACTTAAAATCGGTTACTCACGCTACCATTAGGCTGCGATTGCGACCGGAGCAGTGTTGTCATTTGCAACTACTACATGGCCCGATAACGGTGGGTACCATACCGAACGAAAATACTGCCTTTATTACATGCGTCGATCCTATTTCGCCCCCAATCTTTCAGCTGCCCCTTCTTTATTAAGATCCTCCTATCAAGAGGATCAACAGCTGAAATGGTGGAGGCGCCGGGTACCGCCCCCGGGTCCGCTCTGCTTATTTCACAGCACGTTTATCGCCATAGCTGGCAAGCCAGCACCCTTAATATAGGCCGGTAGGCGCGCCTTTGGAAGCGCTGTTTTGATGAACGGGATAAAAGACCGGTTTATTCTTTTTGATTGCGGCTTGATCCGGCCTCGCCAGCGTGCGATTTTTACCGCATTATCTCCCAGCCGTGATGTCCGGTTAATGCAGTAAAAAGAGGAGCCGCCCGATGCGCCAATATCTTGATCTTCTGGCACATGTTCTAGATAAAGGGATTGATCGTGGTGATCGGACCGGAACGGGCACACGCGCGGTTTTCGGGCATCAGATGCGCTTTGATCTTGGCGAGGGGTTTCCTCTGTTAACCACCAAGAAGCTGCATACACGATCAATCTTTCATGAACTTTTATGGTTTATCAAAGGTGATACCAATATTCGTTATTTGCAGGAAAACGGCGTTTCGATCTGGGATGAGTGGGCCGATGACGAGGGTGATTTGGGCCCGGTATATGGCAAACAATGGCGCCGGTGGCAGGCCCCTGACGGACGTGAAATTGATCAACTGGCCGATCTTGTCTCGATGATCAAGAGTAATCCTGAATCGCGCCGGTTGATGTTGTCGGCATGGAATCCTGCCGATATCCCGAACATGGCGCTGCCGCCTTGTCATTGCCTGTTTCAGTTTTTCGTTGCCGATGGGCGGCTGTCTTGCCAGCTGTATCAACGTAGTGCCGACATTTTTCTGGGTGTGCCGTTCAACATTGCTTCATACGCGCTGCTAACGCACATGATCGCGGCGGTGTGCGGGCTGAAAGCGGGTGATTTTGTTCATACGCTGGGTGATGCGCATCTTTATTCGAACCATTTTGATCAGGCGCGCCAGCAATTGACCCGCATTCCCGGCGCTTTGCCAAAACTGCTGATACACCGCGTTCCAGA
>CALLKZ010000072.1:0-14039 GCA_938082345.1 uncultured Alphaproteobacteria bacterium | reverse complement strand
CCTTGGATCTTTATTGGCGTTCTTAACAGACTCTATAAAGCTTGTATTTCCGAAGTGACCGGTAAAATTCGCGTATCCATCTTTTACAACCCGTGGTTGCAGAATATATCCTTTTCCTCTCTCTTGAAGATCAATTTCAACAACACGCGGTCGCCATCGATAAGCCCAGCTATTATTCAGCACGAATGCTCCATTTGCTGCCGCAAAATTTGTCAATTCAACAAATCGAGCGGTATTTTGATTAAAACTCACATGTTCGGGGCCAACATCACTGGGAAATCTAAGACGCCCTGTTGACGGACCACCACGAATGACACGAATTGGCAAGATGGTTGATTCCGGTGCCACTCCGATAAAGCCTTTGTCATTGTCACGCGCGCCAATAATTCCGGCGACATGCGTTCCATGTGAAATTTCTAAAACCCCAATGTTCTCCTTAGGGGGAACCCTGACATTCTCTCGCTGCGCCTTTCCCACCAAATCAGAGTCAAACAAAAGATTTAGTCCAACCGGGTTACCCGTCGCCCGATTTGCAACCCCTCTCCAGTCGAAAGCATCTTCAAGGTCAGGATGGTTAACATTGAATCCGGTATCAACAACCCCCACGGTGACACCGCGCCCCTTTGTGTTACGATCAATTTTATTTAGGGTATGTGATGCATATGCGCCAACATTCCCCATCATGTATGATTGTATCTGTTTGTTTAGCACGTTATGGCTGCTGTATGGAGAGAGCCTGCTGGAGTCATAACGAATCTCTGCCGTGTCTCCAGCCAGATTTTCTGGCAGGCTTGGGACAACTGGACTTGACTCTGGCAATGACGATAATCCGCTTGTTTGCAATGCTGAGCCACCCCCCCCCGCCGCCACCGCCGCAAGCCGCAAGCACCAAAAGCACTACAGGTGTAAACCTGAACCGGTGTGGTTTAGAAAGAAACGCAAGGTCGAACAAGGATGCGACCAAAAAACGTGGGGGCCAGCAGCATTTTTTGGATCAATAACCATGCCTCAAAGCATGAATTCACCTTGCATAATTTTTCGTTAATAGAATTTCAAATTTATGTGACGTGGTGAAATTACCCGCTTATGAAAAAGCCGCATCAAATCCGCTAAACCGCCACTCCCTTTGCCGTTTTGCCTGATATTCTTTAATTGACGACAACCCCAGTTACGGCGCACTGTCGCGTCATAATTAAGTGGGGTATGCCGCATGACTGAGGGTTTTGGGACGCTTTTCGAGAAGCGTCGTTCCGGGCGGATTGTTCCATGGCTGATCATCCTCACGATGGGAACATCGTGGGGTCTCGCTTTTTCGCTGGCGAAAATAGCTTTTCAAGCTGGAGGTCTGCCAATCGGGGTGGCTTTCTGGCATTTACTGATTGCTACAATATTGGTTTTCTGTCTGACCAATCTGCTGCGAGACCCCGTGCCTTTTACCCCGCATCATCTTCGTAATTATCTGCTGGTCTCTATTCTTGCCACTTCGATCCCTGCCACCTGTTTCATGTTTGCTGCGGGGCAGGTTCCGGCCGGAATCATCGCGATTACCATCGCCATTGTACCGATGCTGACCTATGCCTTTATGGTAATCCTTAGCAAAGAGAAAGTATCATTGGTCCGGATGTCGGGCATTGCCTGCGGAGCCGTTGCCATTCTGCTGATTGTTGTTCCAGAGACTAGCCTGCCAAGCCGTGAAGCCATTCCATGGATTTTGGTGGCCTGTATCGGGCCCCTTTGCCACGCGCTTAACAACATCAATCTGACGCGCCCTGCGGTTAGCAAAATATCGCCGCTGCATCTTATTTTTGGCGGGAATTTGCTGGGTGCTGCGATTTTGGCGCCAATTGCGATTGCGACCGACCAGATGTTCATGCCATCAATACCCTTTGGCCGACTGGAATGGGCAATCATGGGGATTGCGGTGATTAATTCGATGACCTATGCAGTTTTCATCATGGTGATCAAACAGGCGGGGCCCGTTTTTGCCAGCCAAACCGGCTATCTGGTAACAATTTGCGGGGTGTTCTGGGGCATGTACCTGTTTGATGAGGCGCATTCATCATGGGTGTGGGCAGCATTGATCACGATGATTATTGGTGTATCGTTAGTCTCGCCGCGCCGGGCAAAACCGAGGCCGGCTGACGGATAAAGCAACCATCGGGCGGTCCCTGTTGAGACGGAAAACATCGGATGCAAATTTCTGAAAGTATGATGAAATCAATGCTGCCTTGGGCTGCCCTGCTGTTCATGGGGGTTGCGTGGGGGCTGTCTTTTTCGCTGGCGCGTATCGCCGTTACGGTGGGAGGAGCACCATTCGGCATTGCCTTTTGGCAGACACTTATGTGCGGCGTCTTGCTGCTAATCTACACCACGCTTCGCAAGCGCCCTCTATCATTTTCGCGCGCGCATATCCGTGTTTATATCGTTGTTGCACTGCTTGGTGCTTCGATCCCCAGTAGCTGTCTTTTTTTTGCTGCCATATATGTCGATTCCGGGGTGTTGGCAATCACCGTAACGCTGGTGCCTATTGTAACTTATGGTCTGGCTCTGGCTTTGGGTAGCGAGATCAGATCAGCTGTTCGCATGACCGGCGTTATCTGCGGGGCGATTGCTATTTTACTGTTGGTTCTGCCGCAGAACAGCCTGCCGGACCGCGCCGCCATTCCATGGGTTCTGCTGGCTTGCGTTAGTTCGATCTGCTATGCGCTGGAAAACATATATCTATCTAGGCACAGCCTGCAGAATATTGGGCCGGTGCGCACCGCATGCGGGATGAACCTGATTTCGGCAGTGATTATGGCGCCGGTTGCCTATGCAAGCGGACATTTGTTTGTTCCGGCATTTCCGTTTGGCACCTTGGAATGGACGGTCTTGGGGCTTGGTCTGATTACTGCCTTTGCCTATTCGACCTATGTAATGCTGATCAAAATGGCCGGGCCGGTCTTTGCCAGCCAGACCGGCTATGTGGTAACGCTTGCCGGGGTGTTTTGGGGAATTTGGTTGTTCGACGAGACGCATTCATCATGGGTTTGGGGCTCGCTGGTCATGATGATGATCGGGCTAACACTGGTAATGCCGCGCCGCCAGTCGGAATCTGCGTAAAAACGGGTATATTGGAACTGTTTTAATTTCGCAGCTTTTCTCCACGCGCATCGAACGGCGGTGCATCCAGAACGCGGGCGACATGCGGTTTGCCCAGAATATAAATCTCCACCTCATCACCGGCCTGCACTAACCCACTACCAGCATATCCGATGGCCAGAGACTTGCCGACCGAATAGCCAAAAGCGCCCGATGTGACGCGGCCAACGGGGGTTCCGTCAGCACGGAAAATTGGCTCTCCGCCACTGGCATCGGCATTATCTGTTATGTCTATCTCAAACATTGTCAGCTTTTCGCGCGCGGGCTTATCTTTGATTTTCAGGTAAGCGTCCTTATGCAGAAAATCCTTATCCAGCTTGATCAGCCTGTCCATTCCGGATTCATGCGGCCAGTATTCGGGCGAATATTCACGCCCCCATGATCCATACCCCTTTTCGATGCGAAGCGCGCCAAGCGCCCGCCCCCCAACCGGCCCCCCCTCAACAGCCGCCGCCGCTTGCAATAGCACTGAATAAAGATCACTCTGATCGCCTTCGGCGCAATGTAACTCCCACCCCAGATCGCCAGTAAAGCTGACCCGGATCGCAAGGCATGCAATACCGCCAACATCGATCCTGCGCGAGTGCATAAAGGGCCAAGCGGCGTTCGACAGATCAACATTGCTGAGACGTTGCAGCATCTCCCTTGCCTTTGGACCGGCGACATTAAAACCGGCAATGCGCGAGGTGACGTTTTCTAGCACCGTGGCATCCGGCATCGCCACCATATTGAAAAACCGCTGATGATAGCGTTCCGCCGCTCCTGACCCGACCATCATATAGGCGTCATCCCCGGTTTTGGTGATGGTAAAATCGCCCGCCACTCCCCCGCGAACGCCGATCAAAGGCGCCAAGCATGTCCGGCCAATTTCACGCGGAATATGGTTTGCCACCAACGCTTCCAGCCAGTCATGGGCGCCCGGTCCGATAATTTCATAATTGGCAAAATTTGAGATATCAATCACCCCGACATTGCGCCGCAGCATCACCGCCTCAGCGCCAACAGGATCGAACCAGTTCTGCCGCTTGAACCCGTTGGTATCTTGTATTCCGGGGGTATCGGCAAACCAAAGCGGATGCTCCCACCCGGCGTTCAGCCCGAACACCGCGCCCATTTCCGCCTGCATTTCATAAACGGGACGGGTGCGCGCCGGACGGCCAGCGCTGCGTTCCTCATTCGGAAAATGAATTTTGAACCGGTGCATATACTGATCGCGAACACGCGCCTTTGTAAATGCCTTATCAGCCCAGTCACCAAAGCGGGCCAGATCCCAGGCGAACATATCATATTCAGGTTCGCCCTCGATCATCCATTGCGCCGCCAGCAGCCCTAGCCCGCCAGACTGGCTGAAGCCCGGGATAATTCCGCCGCAGCAGAAATAATTCTTTATCTCAGGAACCGGTCCAAACAGGGCGCTTGCATCCGGACTCCAGATCATCGGGCCGTTGATCACGCGCTTAATACCGGCTTCGGCGGCAATCGGGATACGGTCAATCGCGCGCATGACATTGTCCATGATCCGGTCAAGATCATCGTCAAACAGCTCGTGCCCAAAATCCAGCGGCGTGCCATCCTCGGCCCAAAAACGCATATCTTCTTCATAGGCCCCAATTAATAACCCATTGCCTTCTTGGCGAAGATAATATTCGCCATCGCGATCGGCGATTGACGGAAGACGCCGGCCAACTGCCGCCACCTGATCAATAGTTTCGGTCACAAAATACTGGTGTTCGGTTGGCTGCAACGGCAAGCTAAGACCGACCATCGCCGCAACTTCACGCCCCCATAATCCAGCGGCATTGACCACCCACTCGGTATGGATATCGCCTTTTTCGGTGCGGACCATCCAGCTGCCATCAGCCTGTTGATCGGTGCCAATTACGGGGCAAAACCGTTCGATCTCAGCGCCAAGCTGGCGGGCCCCAGCGGCATAGGCCATGGTCACGCCGGACGGGTCAACATTGCCGCCATCAGGTTCAAACATGATGCAACGCACATCATCAAACTGCGCTAGAGGATGAAGCTCACCAGCTTGCTCGCGGCTGACCTCATGAAATGCCAGCCCATAAAAACGAGCCTTTGCCTCTTGCAAACGAAGCTGATGCTCGCGCTCTTCGGTCTGCGCCAAATACAGTGATCCCGGTTGAAAAACGCCGCACCCCTGCCCGGTTTCCTTTTCCAGCTGTTTATAAAGGTTCATCGTATAGTGCTGGATACGGGTGATGTTGTTGTTGTCATGCAGGCCGTGAATTCCAGCCGCTGCATGCCATGTGGATCCGCTGGTCAGCTCATCGCGTTCAAGAAGAATAACATCGCGCCACCCAAGTTTCGCCAGATGATAAAGGATTGAACACCCCGCAAGACCGCCGCCAATCACCACTGCCTGTGCGTGTGTGCGCATCACTTAATTCCCCCGACCCTGCCTGATTTTCCTAACCCTGCCTGGTTTTCCTAACCCAGCCTAGTTTTTCTAAACCCGAATGATCTTTAATTTACGCTGACGATCTTACCCGGGTTCATAATGTTTTGTGGATCCATTGATTTCTTAATAACCCCCATCACCGCATAGGCATCACCATGTTCGGCTTGCATATATTTCTTTTTGCCAATGCCCACCCCATGCTCGCCAGTGATCGTTCCGCCAAGCTCAATCGACAAAAGATTAATCGCCTCGGCCAGCATATTCGCCGCATCAACTTCATTCTTTTTCGCCGGATCAATCAGGATAATCAGATGGAAATTACCATCGCCGACATGGCCAAGGATTGGGGCGATTAACCCTGACTTAGCAATTTCCCTCTTGGCTCGGGCAATCGCTGTAGCCAATTGGGATATCGGAACACAGCAATCAGTAACAAAACCTTCAGCGCCCGGACGCAAAGCTTTGGCAGCGTAATAGGCCTCATGGCGTGCCTTCCACAAGGCGTTGCGATCTTCGGTTTTTGTGGCCCATGCCAGCGCCGAGCCACCAAATTCATGGGCTATCTCAGTAAAGCCCTCAACCTGGCCCGCCACTCCCGCTTGACTGCCATGAAATTCAAGAAAAAGATGGGGCTTTTCGGGAAGCTCCAACTCTGGATTTTTAACGTTCATCCCGCGCATCTGCACCTCATCCAACAGCTCTATTCGCGCCATTGGCAGCCCCGACTGGATGGCCAGCATTGAGGCATCAACCGCACCCTCAACGCTCTCAAAGGCACAAGTCGCGGCAAGGATTTGTTCGGGCTGACCGAACAGGCGTACCGTTACCCGGGTGATGATGCCAAGTGTCCCCTCCGCGCCAACAAACAAATGCGTCAGATCATACCCGGCCGATGATTTGCGGGTATGGCTCCCGGTTTCAATAATCCGCCCATCAACAAGAACGACCTGTAGTGCCAACACATTTTCACGCATTGTGCCATAGCGCACGGCATTGGTTCCGGACGCTCGCGTCGAAGCCATTCCGCCAATTGTCGCATTTGCCCCGGGATCAACGGTAAACATCAGGCCGGTGGCACGAAGCTCATCATTCAGTTGGGTGCGCGTCACCCCCGGCTCGACCGTTGCGGTAAGATCCTTGACGTTAATATCTAAAACCTTGTTCATCCGGCTCATATCGACGCTGACGCCGCCATGCACTGGAACAACATGACCTTCCAGCGAGGTGCCAATGCCAAAGGGGATAATTGGACAATTATGCGCCGCGCAAATACGGATAATCTCGGCAACATCTTCGCTGGTTTCGGGAAAGGCGACTGCATCGGGAAGGACGGGCCGGGTGTACGCCTCATCGCGCGAATGCAGTTCCAGAACAGACACTCCGGTCGATAGCTTGTCGCCAAGGAGGTCGCGAAGCGCGCTAACCGCCGGATCATTTCTGCGTTCAGGCATGCATCCCTCATCTATATCCTAAAAAACACTGAATCATGCTAACGCGTGCTGTCATGTTGATCAATGTGAATGCCGATTTGAGGCAAATGGTCTGACCGAAATGATATGGCCTAAGCGATCTGGAGGCGGCGGCCCAGAACCCGCCAACGCGACTGTAATGAATCACGGTCAGCATACGCCCCTTGAAGCCACCGATGACCAGCCCCGGAATATCCGCTTCGGGCATGTAGCACGCGGGTATTGTCAACGATGAAACATTCACCCGGGTCTAGTCTGAACCTAACCTGCATCGCCGTATCATCGATAATTTCACCAAACCGTCGATACGCGTCATAATATAATTGCATCTTGTCGAAGGGAACGTCAGTTATCGCCGCCGATGACCGGTTGTTAAAGCGCACACCAACCAGCTCACCATCGGGTTGTAGGTCAATCATCGGGCGGCGGGCAGACAGATTTGTTGTACCGTCCCCCGCATATTCAAATCGCGCACAATGATCCGCCAACACATCGAACCATGCCGTGTTTTCTGCGCGCAACCGCTGGGCCGCAGCAAATCCATCCACGACAATACTATCGCCGCCCGCAGCCGAGCTTTCCAGACAATATAGAACCTGAAGCGTTGGCACCGGATCGCGGTAAGGATTGTCAGTATGCGCCTGCAAAGCAAGTCCGGTAAAAGCAAGGTTGCTCGGGTTAACTTCTGTGCGGACCTCAAACTGCCGACCATAATTAGTCTCCCGAACATAGCCGAAAAGCTCAATAACCCGCATCAATGCGCCGTCTTCAATCGGTCCGCCAGAAAGATGCACAAACCCATAACGCAGCAGATCATCAAGCCAGCCATAAAGCGCAGTTTCATCCGCCGCCACCGTATCAAATTGGGCGGTGGGGATCGATGAGGTCAAAGCCGCATTCCAGGTCTGCATCCCTTCCGCCAGCCAACCACGGGCAGGCTCACCCGATATTTCAGCATTAGAAGCACGGTCATAACGGCGCTGCATCAACCACTTGGCATCATAACTTATAGTGTCGCCCGCCGGCCCAAATGTTAGATCAAGCGCGGCCCCATCAATGTCAGCGCGCGCAATAAACAAATCAGTCGGAATATCGCCAAGGGTAATTAGACGTTGGCCATTTCCAGATGACCGGGTGCCTTCATCATAGGCGTTATCGCGAAGCCAGATGGCATGAAACCGCGCCGTCACTCCGTTGGTATCATTGCTCAGCGCCAATATCGCACCATCTTCCAAAAGCTGAAATTTATACATTTTAGTCTTCCCCGTTAATCGCCAGTCTTTTTAGTCGCCGCCCTTTTTAGTCACCAACTTTCTGGACCGCCGGACGGCGTGAGAGGCGGCGTTCCCGAAGCATAATAATTATTCCGGCAGCCACAAGGAACAAAATCCCCGGGAACAGGTCACCAAACGGCGCTTCGGCAAAAAACAGCCAGCCAAGAAAAAACGAGACAGGAATGCCAAAATATTCAAAGGGCGAGATGCTGCTTGGGTCAACCAACCGGTAGGCAATGACTAGGCACATCACACCAGTTCCGCCAAAAATACCCAGCAAAACAAACAGGGACACATCGCTAAACGAGGTGATTGCCACCGGTTCAGCAAAGATAAACAGTAAAATAATCGCCAGCAAGCAGGTGCCAATCTGCTGGCCGAACTGGATCGCTGCAGACGGCATCTCAGCCGGATATAGCCGAACCAGAACGCTGGATGTGGCATAGCAAAAAGCCGCAAGGACCGGCAGCAGCATATAAGGAGAAAACCCCTGATCAAAGGGCTGTAAAATGGTCAGCACCCCGGCAAACCCGATGATCACTGCCCCCCAACGCCAAACCCCGATTTTATGCTGCAATATCGGCACCGAAAGCGCGGTGATGAACATCGGTCCGGCAAAACACAGCGCACTGGCAGTAGCAAATTCGATCTTTGTCAGCGAGGTGTAGAACGAGAACTGCGCGGTTACGACAGACAAGGAACGGCAAAGATTGATAAGATGGAACCGGCGTGTGTTCAGGCCTTTAAGACTGGTAAATTTCTTGGCCTGCCATAACAAAAATGCCGATGGTAGAAGTCCAAAAAAATTCCGCAAAACTGAAATTTGAAAAATTGGATAGGTGCCGCCAAGCATACGAACCAAAACGCCCATAAGATCAAAGGACAGGATGCCTAACAGAATGATAGCGATGGCGAGAATTAAATTGCGAGGCATAATGCGGCACCAGACCCTTATCGCGCCGCTGGTTGGATTGGCCCCCCGGTCAGCTTAACATGCCGGTCAGCTAGAGGACTCCAAATGCGCATCGCCCGTCGATTTCAATATCTCATTCATCCTTGAATCTGCGCGCGATACAAGCATGATTTTTCGATAAATTGATGGCCGCACCAATGCTCGCCGCTTAAGGCTCTGATAAACAATCAAAGATTCCGGAATAATGGCAACACCGTATCCCTGCTGAATGACCACCTGTGCCACGACCTCGTTGCTGATAGAGTGCGGCCCATCATCATCCTCGTCGTCACTTAGCTCTTCGCCTGTCTGCGCCTGATAGTAGCGCGGAAATTCACAAAGAACCCGATTAACATAGCGCTCGTCATCAAGATCCTGAAGCTGAACTGAATTCTGGCTTTCAAAGCGATGCCCGGCAGGAAACGCAACCTGAAACGGATCAACGCCAATCAGATAAGCCTTAAAAAGTGTATCATAACTAGGCTCAGCCGTAAGACAAAGATCCAACTCGCCCTCTTCCACCTGCTTCAATGCATCGTCGGCGGACATGTCAGAAACAACAACCGCGCCCAAACGGGACAGAATGGCAAGCGAGCGTTCGATCGCAGTCTTGCCAATTGTTGTGGCAATGCCAAGCTTTATAATCTCACTGTCCATCGAGGATGAAGACGAGGATTCTTCGACAATTGAGCGTGTTAGATTTGCAGCAAAATCTTCATATTCTGACAATAAACGCTGCAAAACTGGCAATGGAACTACGCCGCTGCGACCGCGGCGGCGCTCAAACAGTTGGATGTTTAATTTGTCTTCAATTTTGCCAAGGCGCTTTGATACAGATGGCCAGGAAACGCCAATAGCACTTGCAGCGCGTTGCACTGAACCTTGTTCTAGAACGGTGCGAAGCAGTTGGTAGTCTCTTTGGTCAATCATGACATAAATGCAAACTGGGAAAAGTTGATATAATCGATAGGTATTAACAAACGGTAAACATGCTTCTATAGAATTCTTCTGAGCCTGTATATTACTTTAAGTTTAAAATTTGTTTTTTTTTTTAATTTAGACGCAATTAGTCATCTTGATCAGGTTGTCTGAAGTGCTTCTGCAGACATTTATGTAACAAATCACCGCCTATAAATCACGGCTCAGCTTGGACGCGCTTTGTTGTGCCCCGATCAGAAAATTTCGAACAGACCAGCCGCCCCCATTCCGCCGCCAATACACATCGACACCACACCCAGCTTTGCACCGCGGCGCTTGCCTTCGATCAGCAAATGGCCGGACAGGCGCGCACCTGTCATACCGTAAGGGTGCCCGACGGCAATCGAGCCACCAGAGACATTGTATTTTTCGGGATCAATTCCCAGCTTATCGCGGCAGTAGATCACTTGCGACGCAAAGGCTTCATTCAATTCCCAAATGCCAATATCATCCATTTTCAGCCCATGCGATTGTAAAAGTTTGGGGATGGCAAATACCGGACCAATGCCCATTTCCTCAGGATCGCAACCGGCAACGGCCATGCCGCGAAGCCTACCCAGCGGAGCTAGCCCGCGTCGCTCTGCCTCTTCGCCCGCCATCAACACCAACGCCGAAGCTCCATCGGAAAGTTGTGAGGCATTTCCGGCGGTGATGAATTTACCAACCGGCACCTTTTGGCCATCTTTGAAAACCGGTTGCAGCGCTTGCAATCCTTCAAAAGTCGTTCCCGCCCTGACACCCTCGTCAGCCGCCAGCGTTACCGACGCATCGCTGATGTCACCAGTCTCACGGTCTTTAACTTTCATAACCGTGGGCAGCGGCACAATCTCTTGATCAAACCGGCCATCTTGCTGCGCCTTGGCAGTGCGCAAGTGCGATTCAACCGCATATTCATCCTGCGCCTCACGCGTAACACCGTAACGGTCAGCGACGATTTCTGCCGTCTCCAGCATCGTCATATAAACGTCGGGCCGATATTCCTCTAGCCACGGATCAGCCATCCTGAAAAGATTCATTTTTTCGTTCTGCACTAACGAGACAGATTCAACGCCGCCAGCCACACCAACACCTATCTCACCAAGCTGGATGCGGTTTGAGATAATCGAGATCGACATCAGGCCTGATGAACATTGGCGATCAACACTCATCCCCGGTACCGAGGCTGGCAGTCCGGCGCGAAGCAGTGCTTGGCGCGCAACATTCATATGCGTTGATCCTTGTTGCAAGGCTGCCCCTAGAACCACATCTTCAACTTCTTCCTTATCTACACCGGCACGATCAACGGCGTGCGAAATGGCATGTCCAGCAAGGGTTTGCGCCTGAGTATCGTTAAAGGCACCGCGATAGGCCTTACCGACTGGAGTTCGGGCGGTAGATACAATAACGGCGTCGCGCATAATGAAGTTTCCCTGCTGAAATATACTGCCAATGCCGGTCAATCGGCGCCAGCGAACACGTCTGATTTGATCCTTAAAAACCTATCATAAAAAGATACGCTGCCGCTATTCCCAAAAAACAAAACCCCCGTTTTGAGCGAACAAGCTGCGTAGAATTATTTGTTTTTAATATCCGTTTCTTGGAAAAGCTGAATCGGAACTACAATCCAGTTAAATTATGATTCTCTTTATTAGTGCGGGTCACTTTAACATGACGTCGATCAAAGGGTTCTCCCTCGTTGAAATTTTGGCTGTGATTGCTATCGTCACGATTCTAGCTGCGGTCGGAATAGACAGATATGTAGGTTATGTTGAAACCTCACGATCACAGCTTTTGCAAACCGTATCAGCTGACCTTGAAAAGCAAATTAACCGCGAGGTATCCTTTTTGGGTAAAGGGTTGAAGTCCGGGCTAACCAGCATTGATACGGGAGAGGCTCTAACGGACGAGTCAACTTGTGATGATTTTGTTCGTGCGCTGCAAAAGAAATATGAACATTTTCGCAACCCCTTTGATGGCTCGCCTTTAATTACGTTGTGGCCGGGCTGGAGAACCATGCAAAAGCGCGGCAAACTCCGCATCACCTGCTACAAGGTTCTTCATGGTATGAGCGTCAGCGGATCATATTGCCCGCTAAAACATGCAGCCATCCGGATTGACACCTACAAAGTTGATTGCGGTGCTAGTTGCCACTCGCCGCATTGCCAGATACCTAACAAAAATTGCTCCGGAACCGATGCGAGAAGTCTGTTTACAGACATGGAAACGAATGAGCTTTTTGGAGATACCTGGCCCAAAACGGCCCAAGGCAGAGTTGACTACCCCGGTGCGGTTGCTGATTGCGGTGTTGGCTGGAAACAGGAAACAATACCACAAAAAGAAGCCGATTATTGACCTGAATTGATCGCGGTACAGAAGGATTGACTGGTTTTTGAGGGATTTTTCTGAGCGGCTTTGAACGCATTATAGGCGGGTTTTAGGCAAGCACCGCAAGGACGGAACCCGTGCGACAGGGCCGCGTCTTCATTGCTGAAAAAAACCCGATTTTCGCGACGCATCCGCCGCCCGGACCTGCAATTCAAAAGCCCATAGATTTTCAACTTGGCATTACCGGCCAAGGTGATCTTACCCGCCGCGATCATCTGGAGCAGCCGGGTATCGACTATTGCCACATGCCGGATCATTTTCTCTCGCAAAATCATGCGCGGATGGTCACGCATGCACTTTTGCCCCCTCCCACGCAATCATCGTCTGTTTGCGGGATGCCCCCCACATATAGCCGCCAATTTGGCCTGTTTTCTTAATCACACGATGGCATGGAATCAGAAAAGCTATGGGATTACTGCCAGTTGCAGTTCCGACCGCACGCGATGCAGCCGGCGCACCGATTTGTGCGGCGATGTCGCCATAGGTTGCCAGCGACCCCATCGGAATTTTCAACAGCGCCTCCCAAACTTTTACCTGAAACGGGGTGCCGCTAAGATGCAGTTTAATAGCTTTCGGGGGCGATCCGTCATGTTGAAAAATGAACAGCGCGTCCTGTTGCATTTGATCACTGGCACGCTGCATGCTGGCGTTTGGAAATTTGCTGCGCAGCCTTTCAAGGCCGACCTCAAAAACATCTTCAAACGCCATATGGCAAACGCCGGTAGGGGTAGAGGCGATCAGCAAAGTGCCAAACGGGCTGTCGGCAAAACTATATTTGATCGATAATCCCGCCCCACCCTGCTTGAACGCACCGGGGGTCATACCCTCAATTTTGACGAACAGATCATGCAACCGCCCGGGGCCTGACAAACCCGAATGATAGGCCGCATCCAGCAAAGTTGCGCCCTGCCCAGCCAGCGCATCTTTGGCATAGTTGATCGAGATAAACTGCATGAATTTCTTTGGGCTAATCCCGACCCATTTCGAAAATAGTCGCTGGAAATGGTAGGGGCTGACATGACTGGCAGCGGCAATTTCATTCAAGGACGGCTGGTCACGAAAATTCGTGGCAATGAAATTAATGGCGCTTTCAATGCGTCTATAATCCAGTTGCGCCTGTGCCAATGATTGCCGAGATGTCGCCGCCGACGAGGGACATTCTAGCCCGAAATCGTCAGGAAATACCTGCCCTTTTGGGTTAGTCTGCTCTGAATGTATAATCATCTCTGGCTCCCTCTGGCTGGGTGAAGTCGCGGGCTGGCTCGGTAAAGTCGCGGGCTGGCTCGGGTAATTAGAAGTTCTTCAACCAGATTATGCGCCAATTTACGCCAACTCGACCCGTTTCTTGCTAACTTTCCAAAAAATATGGAAATCGTCAGCGCAACGGTCGGTGATCGGTATTCAGATGCGAAGGGTGGTGGGCCCGGCAGGACTCGAAC
>CALLKZ010000071.1:0-8875 GCA_938082345.1 uncultured Alphaproteobacteria bacterium | reverse complement strand
AAATAAGACCAGAAAGAAATAAGCCCTGAAAGAAATAAGCCCTGAAAGAAATAAGCCCTGAAAGAAATAAGCCCTGAAAGAAATAAGAAGGCAAATTTGAGATGATCAAGGTGACGCTGATCGGTGCTGGCAGCACTGTTTTTATGAAGAATATTCTGACGGATATTCTGCTCGAGCCTGCCTTTGCCAGATGTCATATTGCCTTGCAGGATATCGACAGCAGCAGACTGGAAACATCGCACCTTGTTGCCGAGAAAATCGCCGTAACGCTGAACGTAACGCCGAAGATAGTGGCAACAACCGACCGCAGCGAGGCACTTCGGGATGCTGATTTCGTGATAATCATGATTCAGGTAGGCGGTTATCGTCCGGCAACACGCATTGATTTTGAAATTCCCGCAAAGTTCGGATTGCAGCAGACAATTGGCGATACCATAGGTATTGGCGGAATTATGCGGGGGCTTCGCACGGTTCCTGTGCTGGTTGACATTGCTAATGACATGGCCCGGCTATGCCCGAATGCGTTGATGCTGCAATATGCAAATCCGATGGCGATTAATTGTTTGGCGCTCTCCCACATTGTTCCGGACTTAAAATATGTAGGGCTGTGTCATTCGGTTCAGGGAACCGCAGCTGATCTTGCGAGGGATATTGGCGAGTCCATTGACGATATCGAATATGACTGTGCTGGCATCAATCATATGGCCTTTTATACGCGGTTTGAAAAGCGGCTTGCCGATGGCTCGCGCGAGGATCTTTATCCCCGCCTGCATCAGCTAGGTGCCGGGCGCGAATATGGGGTGAATTATGATGGCTGCACGAATCATGTTCGGTATGAAATGTTGCGGCGACTTGGCTATTTCGTGACCGAGTCTTCCGAGCATTTTGCCGAATATACGCCGTGGTTCATGAAGCGTGATCGCCCGGATTTAATCGAGGAATTCGACATTCCGATTAATGAGTATATCCGCCGCTGTGAACGTCAAATTGAGGAATGGCAGGCCCAAGAGGACGAATTGTTGGGTGACGGCATTCCGGTGTGTGAAAAATCGGTTGAATATGCAGCGCGGATTATTTCGGCTAGCGTTACCGGCAAGCAGGATATCATTTACGGCAATGTTCTGAATAATGTCGCAGGCACCCCGCTGATCCCCAATTTGCCAGCGAATGCGTGTGTTGAGGTGCCGTGCATTGTCGAAGCCGCCGGGGTGCGCCCGCAAGCGGTCCCCCATTTGCCGATGCATCTAATTGCCTTGATCCAGAGCAATTTAACGGTGCAACAATTGACCGTTGAGGCGCTGACATCTGGCCGCCGCGAGTCCATTTACCATGCCGCGATGATGGATCCGCACACCGCTGCCGAACTCAGCCTTGATCAAATCTGGCAGATGGTTGATGAATTGCTGGCGGCGCATAAAGGCTGGATACCGGAGTTTCATTGATGCACGACGGATTGCATTGCAAGCTCATTGAGCGGAGCGGTAAAAAGCATCTGCGGCTTTACAGCCTTGCGCCGCGAGATTATGAGATTTTTGAAGGTCTTCCGGCGGTTGATTCCAGCAATGCGCATTTGCGTCGTCATCCGCTTAGCGGTGAGTGGATCGGGCTTTCCAGTGCGCGCCAGACCCGCACTTTTCTGCCAAACGCTGCCGATTGTCCGTTCTGTCCAATGCAGCAAGGGGGCGCGCTGACCGATATTCCCGTGGATGATTATGAGGTCGCTATTTTCAGCAATCGCTTTGCCGCGCTGACCGATGCTCCCGCCGACCCGCCTGATCTTTTTATTAAGACTGCCCCAGGAGCCGGGTTGTGTGAGGTGATTTCCTATAGCGCCGACCATAATGCCAGCTTTTCCGATATTGGCGCTGCGCGGATTGCGCTGCTAGCGGCAGCAATCGGCAGCCGCGCCCGGGAGATGATGGAGGATGGGCGTATTCAATATGTGCTGCCATTCGAGAATCGTGGCCGCGCCGTCGGGGCAACGCTGGACCATCCGCATGGTCAGATGTATGCGCTTGATCATCTGACCATGCGGGTTAAACAGATGGCACAGAGTTTCGTAGCAGCTAATCCGCTGGCAAATTTAATCGATCAGGTGCCCCGTGCGCAGATCGTGGCGCAGAATGACACCGGCATTGCCTTTGTGCCGGAATGGGCGCGCTATCCGTTTGAGACATGGGTCGTTCCACATCGCCGTGTTGACTCGCCAACAGGCCTTGCCTCCGATGAGCTAGCCGAGTTTGGCGCGCTTCTTGAGGCGGTGGCAGTCAAGCTGGACGATGTGTTTGATGCGCCAATGCCCTATACAATGAGCTGGCAGTTAGCGCCGCGCGGTTATGCGGATTGCTTTCACTTTCATTGTCTTTTTCAGCCTGTTCAGCGAAGCCGCAGCAAGTTGAAATATCTGGCATCAGTTGAACAGTTCACCGGATTTTTCCTGCTGGATATGGCCCCGGAAAAGGCGGCGCGTATTCTGAACGGGTTAGAACAGCCCGATGATTAAGGCTACCGGATAATGAAACAAATAACGCCGGAGAAAGAAATAACGCCGGACGAAATAGAGAATATTTTCAACGCTGAATATTCGGGTGTGCCAGATGCTTGCGGCTTTGCACATGGCCGTGCCAACCTGATTGGCGATCACACGGATTATAATGACGGGTTTGTGATGCCTGTCTTGCTAGGGTGCAAAACGCAAGTGGCGGTCGGGTTTCGTGATGATGACCAGATTTGCGGACGCTCTGATGCTTTTCCCACGCAGCAACGCCCGCTAGATGCGCCTTGTGATGGCAGTTGGCTAGATTTCATCAGTGGCGCGCTCAGTGTACTGCGCCCTTTCGGCGGGGCGCTTTGCGGGGTGAATGTGATGGTCCGCTCGGATGTGCCCAGCGGGGCCGGGGTATCATCATCAGCGGCGTTGGAACTTGCGCTGTTAAGGGCGTTGATGACGGCGCAACAGCTTGCTCCTATAGAGGCGGGCGATCTGGCGCGAGCGGCGCAGCGGATTGAGCATGATTTTATTGGCACGCAATGCGGTATCATGGACCAGATGGTATGCGCCGCCGCCCAACCGGGCGAGGCCATGTTGCTGGATTGTCGGTCTTTGACCTTTGAATGTCTGCCATTGTTCGCCGGGCATAGTTTCGTCGTGATCCATTCGGGCAGCAGCCGGAAATTATCCGAAGGGCTTTATAATGCGCGGCTTGCCGAATGTCAGAATGCGGCAAAAACATTGTCGGTACCGATGCTGCGTGATGCTGTGCTGCAGGATATTAGCGCGGATATGGATCAAACCACGCAGGCACGCGCGCGTCATGTGATTGGTGAAAACCAGCGGGTGATTGATGCAAGCCATGCGCTGCGCCTTGCGGATGTTGGTCGGTTTGGTGCGTTGATGACTGCCAGCCATGTCTCGCTTCGTGATGATTATGAGGTATCCAGCCCGCATCTGGATAATCTGGTTCAGGCAGTTTTGGATGCTGGTGCGCTTGGCGCGCGTCTGACTGGGGCAGGATTTGGGGGATGCTGTGTTGCTTTATGTGAGACGCCGCAAATTGACGCCCTTGTGAACGCCGCCGCGACTAGGTGTCCGCAATCCTATCTCGTTGATTGCGTTACCGCCTAGCGCGCTATTTACTTGGTCGCTTGGGCTCTTCTGATTACCGTTACTCCGGCGGATGGCACGCACCGCTCGCCAATCAGAAATTCACCATCCACACTGGCCGGTAATGACGCTGGCTCTGGTCCGTAATTGGTGGCGATAATCAGGTCACCGCGCGCCCTGATCCGCAGATAATCAGGAATGTCGTGGCATTCGATGCCTGCCTTTTGCATCTCGGTGCCGATGATCTGTCGCAGTAATTCCGCATCGGCCCATCCAGTCAGATAACCCCCGCGATTGCCGCTGACCAACAGCGGCTCGCCAGTTTCGACCTGACCACCGACCTGACCACCGACTTGACCACCGACTTGACTACTGACCTCGCCGCGTTCATGCCAAACGGAAACTTCACCGCGCTGGCCGTTCCATTCGACGGGCAGGGGAAATTCGGCTGGCAGCGCATCAATCCGCGTCGCAACAAACCCGGTCAAATCGGCAAGAATACTTCCCGCAAGCTTTTCCGGTAGTTGAAAATCTTCGGTCTTTGCGGCTGTTCTCGGACCTGCAAGAATGCGGGCACCGCTAGCCTGAAGACGGTCTGCCAGTTCCTGACTAACATGGATCAGCGAAGGCAGCAGGATCAGCTTATACCCGTCCAGCGGTGCATCAGGACCAATGACATCAAGACTGCCGCCATTCTGGCGCGCGCCTCGATATATATCGAGCAACAGCCGCAGATAATGGAAATCTTCGGTTTGCCCGTCCAGCTGGCTCATTCTATCGGCTTCATAATCATGAACCAGCGCAATTTCTGCCTGCTGGGGTGCGGTCATAGTCAAACTGGCCAGCTCGCCCGCCACCTTGCTTACTTCGGCAAGGCCCGCCGCCGCATCATCGTTGCGAAGCCGCAATCCGGCGTGCATCTGTTCCTGCGCAAATGGTGCCTGACGCCACCGGAAATAGCTGACAATCTCGGCCCCATGCGCGATAGCCTCCCAGCTCCAGAGCCGGACCGCCCCGTTGGCTGGAATAACATTAACCCGCGCCCAGTTTACCGGTCCGGGCTGCTGTTCCATTACCCATAATCTACCCATTCCCCGATAAAGATCATGGTGAAATGCCTGAAAATCAGGGTCACCTGTACGCAGGCAATCACGGTTCAAAACCTTATCGCTTCGCGCTTTTAGGTGCATATCTTGCAGCATTCCCAAGGGATAGGAATCCCAAGCCGCGATGTCCAGATCCTTTGCCAGCGGGCGATGATCAAACTGGTTAAAGTTGCCCATGAAATTATGGGCTATGGGTCGCCCTGGGCTGTGCTTGCGGATGATGTCGCTTTGAATGCGGTTGAATTCGGCAATCATATCACTGCTATAGCGAAAGAAATCCAGGGCATGCGATGGGTTTGCCTCGGTAACTGTCAGGTTTGGCAAGTCAATTTCATCAAAGCTGCGATATTCCATTGACCAGAATACGTTACCCCAAGCCGCATTCAGCTTTTCCGGGGTGCCATACCGCGCCGCAAGCCATTCCCGAAATCCGCGCATCGCTGTTGCGCAATAGGAAATGGCGGTATCATGGCATCCATATTCATTGTCAGTTTGCCACGCAGCAACCGCAGAATGTTCGCCATAACGCTGGGCAATCAGCGCGCTGATCCGCGCGCATTCAAGGCGATAACCCTGATGCGCAAAGCTGTAATGACGGCGCGATCCAAATTTTCGGGGCCGCCCCATCGCATCAACCGCGACCATGTCCGGCATTTTATCGACCAACCATTTTGGCGGGGTGGCGGTTGGGGTACACATCACGATAGACAGGCCGGCATTGCCAAGAATATCGACCGCACGATCAAGCCAGCCCCAGTCAAATCGGCCCGGGCCAGGTTCTATGCGTGACCAAGCGAATTCGGCAATACGAACCCATTTCAGCCCGGCCGCAACCATATTGGCAGCGTCTGTCTGCCATTGATCCTCGGGCCAGTGTTCGGGGTAATAGCAAACCCCAAGCTGGGGGTTTTGAGTGATATCGGCCAAAATCATCGCCCCGTCCCAATTCATTGTAAGATCATAGCGCTTGGCTATTGGCGTCAAACAGATGAATGCTGTCCGGCGTTGCGGCGAGGTGGATGGCACTGCCAAGATCAAGGTCGGCTGCGCTATCCAGTTTTGCCGTTATCTCTGCACCGTCACCAAGACCAATATAGGCAAGCGCATACTCGCCAAGCTGTTCGATATGCCGCACTTTGCCACTGACCAGTGATTTTGCTTTGGTGCTCTGTTCAAAATGCTCGGGCCGGACGCCAATGAACGAGGCGTTTTTCTTCGCTGATGTTTTCGCCATTCCAGCGCCCCTAATACTTGCATTAATACTGGCACTAATACTGGCATTTAGGGGCAGAACATTCATCTTTGGACTGCCGATAAATTCGGCCACAAAGCGGTTTATCGGCGCGTTATAAAGCTCTAACGGACTACCAACTTGTTCAATACGTCCCTCATTCAGAACGACAATCCTGTCGGCCAGCGTCATTGCCTCTACCTGATCATGCGTTACATAAATCATCGTGGCGTCCAGCTGTTCGTGAAGCTTGGCAATTTCGATGCGCGTTTGAACGCGTAGCGCCGCATCGAGGTTTGATAGCGGCTCGTCAAACAAAAATACTTTTGGATCACGAACAATGGCGCGGCCAATCGCAACCCGCTGTCGTTGGCCGCCCGACAGATGCTTTGGAAGTCGCTGGAGATAGGGCGCAATCTGCAAAATATCGGCGGTAGAGCGAACCCGGCTATCAATTTCAGCCTTCGGCGTTTTGTTTTGGCGAAGACCAAAGGCCATATTGTCGTAAACCGTCATATGCGGGTACAGCGCGTAGGATTGAAACACCATGGATACGCCGCGCTCGGCAGGAACGACATCATTCACGATTTCATCATCAATGCTTAGTGTGCCGGCGGTGATTTCTTCCAGACCGGCAATCATCCTCAGCAAGGTTGATTTGCCGCATCCAGATGGACCCACGAAAACAACGAACTCACCTGATTTGATGGACAGGTCAATGCCGAATAACACGCGCGTTTTGTCATAATCTTTGACCAGCCCGCTCAGGTTTAGATCCGCCATGTTATCCCCCCTCAATGATCCTTCGATGGTAGCCGCAAACACCTATCCGGCCAAAGATATCATTCCTATCATATCTATATATCATCAGTATTATGTATCGTCCGCAATGCTTAAAATATTCTGTATTGTTAGGCCAACCACGTTAGGCCAATAGGGTTAAAACTGTCTCGATGGTGTCGGCCTCATCGGCTGGCTTGTCCCATCGAACGCGGTGCACCCGTGGAAAGCGTAACGCGACGCCGGACTTGTGTCGCGGGCTTTCATGTGCGCTGTCAAAGGCAAGCTCGACAACAAGGTCTTTCTGGACTTCGCGCACTGGCCCGAAACGGTTGGTGGTATTGGCACGAACCCATTTGTCCAGCCGCATTAACTCGGCATCGCTAAAGCCGGAATAGGCTTTGCCGACGGGAACGATTTGGCCATCCTTCCAGATACCAAAGGTGAAGTCGGAATAAAATGAGCTGCGCCTGCCATGACCGCGCTGGGCATACATCATCACCGTGTCGATAAGGCGCGGATCACGTTTCCATTTGAACCAGGGACCCTTTGGCCGTCCGGCAACATAGGTGCTGGCAAGCTGTTTGATCATCATCCCTTCATAGCCGTGAATTTCAACCCCCTGATCCCGCAGCTTGGCCAGAGCATCCCAGTCTTCGAAGGGCATAATTTCAGATAGATCAAGGCGCGAATTTGGCGTTTTGGCGAACCAGTCTTCCAGCCGCCTCCGGCGGTCCGCCAGCGGCAAATCACGAATATCCTGATTGCCGTCAAACAGCATGTCATACACCCGCACGAAAGCCGGGTAATTGGCGAGATGAGGTTTTGTTGCGGTTTTCCGATTCAACCGTGCTTGCAGATTGTTAAAGGGCAGGGGGGTAAAATCTTGTCCGACCAGCAATTCGCCATCCAGCACGCTATGCCCGTTCAACGTGTCTACAATATCCGGAAAAGCCGCGGAAATATCATCACCATTGCGCGAGAACATGCGGCTTTGAGTGCCATCAAAGACCAGTTGGACACGGATGCCATCCCATTTCCATTCGGCGGTGTAATCGGCTGGCGACAGCCGTCCAAAATCTTGGGCCGGGTCAATCGGGCATGCCAGCATCATCGGATGAAAGGTGCGCCCGGGCTGGATCACCGGCTTGTCGCCCGTGCCATCCAGCCATGCGAACAGCCTCGCATAGGGCATTGTCAGCCCGTGCCATATCTTTTCAATTTCATCCAGATTCTGCCCGCTATAGGCAGCAAGAGCAGTCTTTGCCAGACGCGCCGAAACCCCAACACGAAGTCCGCCGGTGGCAAGCTTGATCATCGCCCAACGTTCATTGGCAGTAGCGCTGTCCATAAAGGCGGCGAATTGCTCCGCCAGTTGCGTTTTCGGAGTGGTTTCAACCGCGGCGATAAAATCACCAACGCCGGGCAGGCTGTTCGAAAGCACCTCATGTTTTGTCGGCCAGATCAGCGCAATCGTTTCTGCCAGATCGCCAACATAATCGTACGACATCATGAAAAGCTCGGGATCGACGCGCTCCATCACCAATTGGCGAATAAAAGCCGGTTTCAGATTGGTCAGGCGCAGGTCCCCGGTAGTCGCCGCTAGCGCAAAACCGCGGTCAGGGTCGGGCGTATTCGCGAAATAGGCAGCCATCGCATTAATTTTGGCATTCCGCGATGGGGTGACGATCAGGGTCTCCATCAGCTTTGCAAACGCTCTCATTCGCCGCTATCCTCTTCTCGGCCATGAATATACAGCGGATCGGCGTTCAGCCCGCGCTGACGGCACCAGTAAACCAGTGCATCCTCACGCCCATGCGTTACCCAGATGCTCTCGGCACCACAAGCGGCAATGGTATCGGTCAACTCAGTCCAGTCGGCATGGTCGGAAATCACCAGCGGCAGTTCCACTCCGCTTTGTTTGGCGCGCTGTTTGATCGTCATCCAGCCGGACGCTTGCGCAATTACCGCATCTCCAAGGCGACGTGACCAACGATCACGAAGCGCTGAGGGAGGGGCCACCACTATGTGCCCCCGAAAACTATCCTTATCCTTGTCCAGTGCGCCTCTTAAATCACCAAGATCAATGCCTTCATGCGCATAATAGCTGCACAGTTTTTGCTGGGCTCCATGAAGAAAGATCGGCGCGTCATG
>CALLKZ010000070.1:0-6990 GCA_938082345.1 uncultured Alphaproteobacteria bacterium | reverse complement strand
CGCCCGGCATAGACCTGCTTTATTCCCAACAAAGTTGCTGCATAGGGGAACCCCCACGCATGGACATGAAACATCGGCGTGATTGGCATATAGACGTCGCCGCGATGCAGCCGGTTTGATGTCTCTAGCGGGCCCAGCCCGGCCAGCAATCCCATCGTGTGAAGCACCAACTGGCGGTGCGAATAGGCCACTGCCTTTGGGTCACCCGTGGTACCGGTTGTGTAAAAGGTTGTGGCCCGCGTGTTTTCATCAAAATCGGGAAAGGTGAAATCATCGGCTGGCGTATCCAGCATCGCATCATAGCTGGTCACAAAATCAAAATCACTGGCCGGAGTTTGCGCAGCATCGTCGCGAAGAAGGACCAGCTTTACCCTGCGCTTAACCAGCGGCATTACATCTGCCAGCAACGCCACGAAATCGGCATGCACCAGAATGACATCATCCTCGGCATGATCGATAGTATAGGCAATTTGTGCGGGAGCAAGACGGATATTCACCGTGTGCAATACGGCGCCAAGCATCGGTACTGCAAAGAAACATTCAAAATACCGGTGCGTGTCCCAATCCATCACCGCCACAACACTGCCCTTGCCAACACCAAGCGCACCAAGACCATTGCCAAGCCGTTTCAAACGCGCGTCAAAATCACGGTAGCTGTAGCGCATCAACCCGTCGCTGACGATTTCAACGTCCGGCGCAATTTGAAGCGGCGTCACAAGAAGGCTTTTGATGAGCAACGGAAAATTTGCAGATGAATGTGCTGATGAATGTGGATCGACCATTTGGCTCTCCCTGATATGCCGGTTTCAGACCATCCCTGCCGATGGGGCACGCTGTATCCATCCGCCGCCAATGAGGCGGTGCGGATCGACGGTATCATAAAGCACCGCCGCTTGGCCTGCCGCAATTCCGAATTGCGGTTCATCCAAGCGCAAGGTAATTTCATCGTCCCTGATTGCAACCAGCGTTGCGGGCAGTGCTGGCGCGGTATTGCGAAGCCGCGCCATGACCTTAGCCCCGGTTTGCGGCGCACCGGTACGCGCCACCCAACTGGCCTCACCCAGCATGATTTCATGGCAGGCAAGCGCGCTTTGCGGGCCGACGATAACCCGGTGATGTTCGGCGTCAATGCCAACCACATAAAGCGGGCCATCCGCCTCATCAGCGTCCTTACGCCCCCCAATGCCCAGCCCGCGCCGCTGCCCGATTGTATAATCAATCACGCCGTTATGCTGGCCCAGAACGGTGCCATCGAGATGGATAATCTCGCCCGCCTCAACCGCGCCCGGGCGCAGTCGGCGCACGACATCTGCGTACCGACCGTTCGGCACGAAACAGATATCCTGACTGTCCGGCTTGTCGGCCACTTCCAGCCCGAATTTATGAGCCAAAGCGCGGGTTTCATCCTTGCTAAGCGCGCCAAGCGGAAAGCGCAGATAATCCAGCTGGTCTGGCGTGGTGGCAAACAGAAAATAGGACTGATCTTTGGCCGGATCAGCGCCGCGGTGAAGTTCAGTCCCGCTTGCCCCATCAACCCGCTGAACATAATGTCCGGTGGCGAGGCAATCGGCTTTCAACTCACGCGCGGTGGTTAGCAAATCGGTAAATTTAACAGTCTGATTACACCGCACACATGGAATGGGGGTCTCGCCGCGAAGATAGCTATCGGCGAAATCCTGCATCACCTGATCATGGAACCGGTTTTCATAATCTAGAACATAATGCGGAATGCCCAGCCGACCAGCAACCGTGCGCGCATCATGGATATCAGCCCCAGCGCAGCACGCGCCCTTGGTCTGGATAGCCACGCCATGATCATAAAGCTGCAAGGTAATGCCAACGACATCATACCCCTGATCATGCAACAACGCCGCCGTTACCGAACTGTCAACACCGCCCGACATGGCAACCACAACGCGCGTATCAGCTGGCGTTTTGGCAAATCCTAGCGAATTCACCCCGGCCTGATTCACCCCGGCAGCACCCATTTCCAGAGTCTTGGCCGAATTGGCGTTCGGGCGATGTGCTGCTGTGGTCATTTGCTTTCTGATTTCCACAAGGTTGTTACATATCTTCGGGGTTTTTACATATCTTCGGTTTTTTACATATCTTCGGGGACTTTGACCCGTAGACCATCCAGTTCAGCCGACATGGCGATCTGGCATCCAAGGCGCGATGTTTCCGACAAACCAAAGGCAAGGTCGAGCATATCTTCTTCATCTTCACTGGGCCCGCCGGTTTTTTCAAACCAGTCCGGCTCAACAATGACATGACAAGTTGCACATGACAAACATCCACCGCAGGTTCCCTCAATGCCCAGATTGGCATCGCGGCCTGCTTCCATAACGGTCACACCCTCATCAACGGATACATCATGTGTTTTGCCATCGGGCGTTATAAAAATAATAGTTGGCATGTCACCTGCCCTCCATTTCGTGTCGGAGATAAAATTAAAGCCAGAATTCCATCAAGCACATTCTAAAATGGCCAGATAAAAACGGCCATCCGCTTTTACAGTTCGGCCAGCACTTCCGCAAGCTTTTCGAAATCTTGGGCCCGGGTTTGCCAACCGCCCGAAACTCTGATCGCGCGCGCCGCGCCCTCACCGGCCTGCATAGCCTTCAAAACATGGCTTTCGTGAACCTTGCCTGATGAGCATGCCGATCCAGCGCTGACGGCAAATCCGGCAAGGTCCAGTGCCATTACCATCGTCTCAGATGATTTACTGCCAACCGCAAGACATGATGTATTGGGGATTCGGTCCACGCCACGCCCGAAAATCGTTACATCTTGGCGTGCTTGCATCACCTGCGCTTCCAACGCATCACGCCACCCGCCCATCTGGCGATAATGCCCCACATCTTCAAACGCCGCCTTAGCCGCCGCGCCAAAACCGGCAATCCCTAGAAAATTTTCAGTCCCTGAGCGCCGTCCGCCTTCCTGACCACCGCCGCGAAGAAGGCTGCTCAAAGCCTGACCCGGACGAACAATCAGCGCACCAACACCCGTGGGGCCGCCAATTTTATGCGCTGACAGGCTGGCAAAATCCAGACCACTAGCCGCGAAATCAAGATGCGACTTGCCAAGCACCTGAACCATATCGCTGTGGACGGCCACACCGGCTTTGCGCGCCAATGCGACAATCGCCTCAAGAGGCTGGATAACACCGGTCTCATTATTCGCCGCCATTACCGAGACGATGGTCTGTCCAAGGGGGGTGTTGGAAGTGTCCTCAAGCCCCCCCAGAATCGCCTCCAGATGGGCTAGATTGATGCGGCCATCAGGATCAACATCAATGACAGTCATTTTACGGGCCCTAGGATTACTGGCCCTAGGATTACCGGCCCCAGAATTACCGGCATTAGAGAAATTATGGGCGATACCAAGTACCGAATCATGTTCGACCGCGCTGGTGATTACATGCCGAAACCCCGAAAGTGCCAGATTATTGGCCTCAGTCCCGCCGCTGGTAAAAACAATATCGCTAGGCCGACTTCCGGCCAGCATGGCGACATCAGCGCGCGCTGATTCAACCTGCAACCGCGCCTGACGTCCATAGAAATGAACCGAGGATGGATTGGCCGGAGGACCCATTGCGGCCTGCATCGCCGACACCGCCGCCGGCCGCAAAGGTGCTGTCGCGTTATTATCAAGATAAAGGGCGGCGCCCATCATGATGCCTTCTCAGCTCTTGCGATGAGGGGGTGATTTGGTATCAACATCACCAAATTGGCTCTTGCCAGCATCGTCATGAATCTTTGTTGGGGCCAGCCGGTCCTCCATATCATTCAGGCGGGCACGAAGGCTCTGCACTTCATCAACCAGCGCTGCGATCGTGCGCGCCCGCGGGTCAAAATCGTCCGAACCCGTCACCGCATAGGCGGCAAACGGCGCATCATCCGGTGCGGGCTTTACCTTGCTGGGAAGTTGACGCGCGGGAACGCCAACAACGGTTACACCCGCCGGAACTTCGCGGGTTACAACGGAATTTCCACCGACACGCGCGCCGCTATGAATAGTAATATTGCCCAGAATCTGCGCGCCAGAGCCAACAATCACATCATCCTCCAGCGTTGGGTGACGCTTAATTGACCGCTGTGCATCGGCATCAACCGCAGGCAAAACACCGCCAAGAGTGACCCCCTGATACAAGGTGACATTCTGTCCAATCACCGCCGTCTCACCAATCACCACACCCGATCCATGATCAACAAAAAAGCCGCATCCGATGGTTGCGCCCGGATGCACTTCGATGCCGGTAAACCAGCGCGCCAGTTGCATAATGAATCGCGCAATAAATTTTAGTTCGGCATTCCACAGCGGATTCGCAATTCGATAAGCCAGCATCACCTGAAAGCTGGGATAAAGAAACATCGCCGCCAGTTTGTTGCCAGCAGCTGGATCACGTTCACGAATGGCATTCAGGTCACGGTTTAGTTTTGCGAACATCTTGCAAGACCCCTTGCGCGCTATTTCTGCGCAATTACGGTTTAGTGATTGATTTTGACACCGATCTTTCGCAAGCCGACTTGGCCTGCGGATGTTATTAAGATATAAGCGCTTTCCACAAAATCACAAGTAAAGCGAACCGACAATGCCAGAGGTGATCATCAACGGACCGGAAGGTCGCATCGAGTGCCGTTACATGCCAGCAGAAGCACCGGATGCGCCAACGGCGCTTATTCTGCATCCTGAGCCCAATAAGGGCGGCACGATGAACAATCGTGTGACCTTTGCGCTGTACCAGCATTTTCAGGAACGCGGCTTTGCTGTGATGCGGTTTAATTTCCGCGGAGTTGGCCGCAGTCAGGGCTCATATGACAATGGCGAGGGCGAATTGTCAGATGCAGCAACGGCGATGGACTGGCTGCAATCGCAGAATCCGGCGTCAACTCAATGCTGGATAGCCGGATTTTCCTTTGGATCGTGGGTCGGCATGCAGCTGATGATGCGCCGTCCGGAAATTCAGGGCTTCATTTCGGTAACGCCGCCGGCGGTAACGCACGACTTTACCTTCCTTGCGCCCTGCCCTGCATCGGGGCTGATTGTGCATGGTGAGAACGACACAGACGTGCCCCCGGACACAGTTCATAAACTCGTTGAACGACTTTCCATTCAAAAGGGCGTAACGATCGATATTGATGTAGTTCCAGGGGCAAATCATTTCTTCACCGATCATCTTGATACCCTGATTGAGCGGGTTTCGGGCTATCTGGATGACAAGCTCACTCCGGCGGAAATTGACCCGCTTGCCCGATAAACATATCTCTAATCCCCCTTTAGGGAACGAAAATGGGCGGCATCGCAATGCGCTATAAATCTGATCTTATCCAGCATTATTTCGATCGTGGGTATATCCACCAGACCACGAATGCCGAGGCGCTGGACGCAAAAGCAATGCAGCAAGCAATTCCTGCCTATATCGGGTTTGATTGCACCGCTGACAGCCTGCATGTAGGCTCGCTTGTGCAGATAATGATGCTGCGTTTGTTGCAGAAAACTGGCCATAAACCAATTGTTCTGATGGGCGGCGGCACTACCAAGGTAGGCGATCCTTCGGGCAAGGATACGGCGCGCCCACTATTGTCGGATCAGGATATCGAGAACAACAAGCTAGGCATCCGCAAGATTTTTGAAAAATATCTGACCTTTGGCGATGGCCCAACCGATGCGGTTATGGCCGATAATGCCGAATGGCTGGATAATCTTGAATATATCAAGTTTCTGCGCGATTACGGCCCACATTTTTCGGTCAATCGAATGCTGGGAATGGAATCGGTTAAAGCGCGGCTTGACCGTGAACAGCCGATGTCTTTCCTCGAATTCAATTATGCCATTTTGCAAGCCTATGATTTTATGGAGCTTCGTCGCCGATACGGCTGTCTTTTGCAGATGGGCGGATCCGATCAGTGGGGCAACATCGTCAGCGGTATCGACCTTACCCGCCGCGTCGACGCGCAAGAGGTTTTTGGCCTGACTTCCCCGCTGATCACCACCGCATCGGGCGCAAAAATGGGCAAAACCGCAGATGGCGCTGTCTGGCTCAACGCCGAACGCCAGTCAGCCTTTAATTTCTGGCAGTTCTGGCGCAACACCGAAGATGCCGATGTTGGCCGCTTTCTGGCGCTGTTTACCGAATTGCCCATGGCCGAAGTTAGCCGTTTGAGCGCGCTGCAAGGCGCCGAAATCAACGATGCCAAAATCATCCTCGCTAATGAGGCAACCAGCCTATGCCACGGCGCCCAAGCCGCAGCCGAGGCCATGCAGACAGCCCAGCAAACCTTTGCCGGGGACGGCGTTTCTGAGGGGCTACCGCAAACCAGCATTGCGGCCGGTGAGGCTGACGGGATGAGCATGATTGCAGCCCTGACAGTGGCCGGATTTGCCAAGTCTAACGGTGAAGCACGGCGGCTAATTAGAGGCGGCGGTGCGCGGCTGAATGACGTTGCAATCAGCGAAGAAGAACACGCGCTAAGTACCGCTGATTTCAAGGATGGGCGGGCAAAAATCTCGGCGGGCAAAAAGCGCCACGCCCTATTAGTTCTGGAATAGCCTATTTCATCGGTTAATCGCCAGCGCCAACATCATCGTCAGTCGGGCCTAGAATGCGGTCGCCCTCGCGCTGCAACCAAGCCGGACTAAACAGATCGCGCAGCAACCCCGGAACAATTGAGGCCGGCGTCACCGATGTCACGGGATCATCAACATCGCCTTTCATACTGAACTGCGTGACAAACAGGCCAGCATTATCAATCCCCGTCAAAATTTCACCAACAAGTGGGATTTTGCCGATAACCCGGCTGAACAAGCTGGCCGGAACCAGATTACCGCTGACATCAACAATCCGCGTTTCGCGGTCATATTCACCAACAAAGGCAACCGACACCGCCTGGCCCTGACCGGTGACCTGGGTAAGCCGGATTTTGGAACCGCGATTTTCAAACATTGCCTCGCCCCAATCAAAGCGCGTGCCTTCGCCTTCCAGCAGGC
>CALLKZ010000069.1:0-7350 GCA_938082345.1 uncultured Alphaproteobacteria bacterium | reverse complement strand
TTTTTTTCATTTTTGTATTTTTATGTGTAAAAAACACCATACTTTGAAATATAATGTCCTAGCTCCGCCAGAATTGATCATTTTAGACATTAATAATCATATAGAACTTTCAATTACCCTAGAATGTTGTTATCCATTTGTTGACCTTTTCGACTTTTTGAGGTGTGTAGGGTTGCCGCGCGCAAGCAGGCAGCCAAACACGGCTAATCATGACTTTTATAAAGTAGGGAATATTGAGATGAAAAAATTCGTCTATGCATTCGTTGGTCTTGCTACAGCCGCACTGGTCGGCTCAGCACAGGCTGGCACTTTAGAAGATGTACAAGCGCGTGGTTCGCTTAATTGCATCGTAACAACAGGCCTCGCAGGGTTTTCAAACCCTGATGATAACGCTGTTTGGACCGGCTTTGACGTTGACTTTTGCCGTGCTACAGCTGCCGCAGTTCTGGGTGATTCAGAAAAGTGGCGGGCCGTTCCGGCAACAGGGTCAAACCGCTTCACACTGCTGAATTCAGGTGAAGGTGATCTGCTGTATCGCGTGACCACCATTACCTTCAGCCGTGACGTCGGCATTAAGCTGACGTTCCTTGGCGTGAACTATTATGACGGTCAGGGCTTTATGGTGAATAAATCACTGGGTGTCGATTCCGTCCTTGATCTTGATGGGGCGTCAATTTGTGTGCAGACCGGTACAACTACCGAGTTGAACATGGCTGACTATTTCCGGTCAAACGGCATGACATACGAAGCAATCCCGGGCAGCACATCCGATGAGACACGTGAAGGTCTTGACGCAGGTCGCTGTGATGCGCTGACAACTGACGCTTCTGCGCTTGCAGCCCAGCGTACAGGTCTGACCAATCCGGCAGAATTCGTAATTTTGCCAGAGATCATCTCTAAAGAGCCGCTTGGACCGGCAGTTCGTCAGGGTGATGACGCATGGGCCGACGTTGTTCGCTGGATCCTTTATGCAACAATCGCCGCTGAAGAAATGGGGATTACGTCTGCCAATGTTGAGTCGTTCAACGCCGACACGAAGAACCCGCAAATCAAGCGTCTGCTTGGTATTGAAGGCAATCAGGGTGCAGAACTCGGCCTTGACGCTGATTGGGCAAAGCGCGTGATCAAGCAGGTTGGTAACTATGGCGAAATCTTCGCACGCCACATCGGCTCAGAAACACCGCTGGCACTTGATCGTGGTCTGAATGCGCAGTGGACCGACGGTGGACTGATGTACTCACCGCCATTCAACTAGGCGCACTTTGAATATCAAAAACAGGCACTGCGGGGGGTCTCGCAGTGCCGATTTATATCAGGACTCCCTTTCTTTCCAGCCGCACATATTAGCCTCATAAGTTGGGTGGGAACTGCTTAATAAGTAATTGTAATCGGTACTTAAAATTATGTCGTCTGACGCCTCTCAAATATCAGATACCACCACGGCCGATGGCGCGCCGCGCGACCGTAGTCTGGCTCGCCGGATCTTATATAACCGGGGAATTCGTTCGGTGGTCACGCAGATTACTGTGGTGCTTCTTATTTGTTTTCTGGTGTTTCAGATTGGCGTGAACCTGCTGGAAAATCTTCATGCGATTGGCAAGGAAGTGTCCTTTAATTTCCTTCTGGCACCTGCCAATTACGACATTACCTTCCAGCCCTTTGTGGATTATGACCCGACGAAGACGCATTTCAGGGCTGCAATGGTTGGCCTCACGAACACGCTTCTTGTTGCCGTCAGCGGTGTTATTCTGGCCACCATTTTGGGATTTACCCTTGGGGTGATGCGGTTATCGCGCAATTTTCTGATCAGCCGTCTGTCGCAAATTTTCGTTGAATTCAACCGGAATATCCCGGTTTTGCTGCACATCCTTTTTCTGTATGGGGTGATTATTCATATTCTACCGCGGCCCAAGCAATCCATAGAATTTATGGGCTCGGTGTTTTTGAGCAATCGCGGATTATATGTGCCAAAACCTGTTCTAGGTGAGGGGTCCGGCATTGTCATCGGGGCCTTTTTTGCCGCCATTATTGCCAGCTATCTGGTTTACCGTTGGGCAAAGAAGCGCCAGCGTGAAACCGGACAGATTTTCCCCGTTTTCTGGACTTCGGTGGGGTTGATCATCGCCGCGCCTGTAGTGGCATTTTTTATCATGGGCGGCCCGATCACGTTAAATTACCCCGCGTTAAAAGGGTTTAACTTTAAGGGCGGGGTAGCGCTAAAGCCCGAATATCTGGCGCTGTGGCTGGCCCTGTCTTATTACACCGCCTGTTTCATTGCCGAGATTGTTCGCGGCGGCATTCTGGCGATTCATAAGGGCCAGCGCGAGGCTGCTTATGCGTTGGGGCTGTCGTCAAACCGCACCTTGCAGTTGGCGATTATTCCGCAGGCACTACCGTTGATCATTCCGCCGTTGACCAGCAATTATCTGAACCTCACCAAGAACTCGTCCCTTGCCATTGCTATTGGCTATTTCGATATTGTTGCCACGATTGGCGGCATTTCGTTGATGCAGACCGGCAAAGAGGTTGAGACAATGTTCATCGTTCTTGCCATGTATCTGGTGATGTCGTTGATGATTTCGACCGGGATGAATTTGCTCAACCTCAAATTGAAGTTGAAAGGGCGCTAGGATGGCACAGCGTAAATCTTATACGCCCGGCACGCACCCTGATCTGCCGCCCCCTCCAACCGAGGTGGGGGTTATTGGCTGGTTGCGCCGCAATCTGTTTGCAACGCCGACCGATACCATTCTGACCTTGCTGGGGTTTTACATTATCTACAGCCTGCTTCCGGGCCTGATTGAATGGTCATTCGTCAATGCTGTCTGGAGCGCGAATAGCCGCGACGAATGCTGGGCAGCTATGGAAACCCCGGCCGGCGGTGCGTGTTGGGCCTTTGTCTCGGTTCGGATGAAGCAGTTGCTGTATGGTTTTTATCCAAATTCGGAAATTTGGCGGATCAACCTTGCCTGTGTGTTGTTGATTGTAGCACTGGCACCGGTCCTGTTTGACCGTGTTCCCGGACGGAAATATCTGTTCTGGTGTACCGCCATTTACCCGTTTGTTGGGGGATGGCTGGTGTTTGGATGGTTTTTACTGCCGCCGGTCAATTCGCTTGATATTGGCGGGTTGGCATTGACGCTGCTGATTGGTGTAACGGGAATCGCCTTTTCGCTTCCGGCTGGAATTATCCTGGCGTTGGGCCGCGCATCGCGGCTGCCGATAATCAAAATCCTGTGTGTGGTTTTTATCGAATTTATCCGCGGCGTACCGTTGATAGCACTGCTGTTCATTGCCTCGACCATGTTGAATTATTTCCTGCCACCCGGCACTACGTTCGATCTTCTGGTGCGCGTTCTTATCATGGTTTCCCTGTTTGCATCGGCCTATATGGCTGAAGTTATCAGAGGCGGGCTGGCCGGAATTCCAAAGGGCCAGATTGAGGCGGCGAATGCTGCCGGCCTGTCCTACTGGAAGACGATGTATCTGATCGTCATGCCGCAGGTTCTCAAAATTTCCATTCCCGGCATCGTGAACACCTTCATCGGCTTGTTCAAAGACACCACACTGGTGCTGGTGATTGGCATGTTTGATCTTCTTGGCATGGGGCGCGCCGCGCTTACCGATGTAAAATGGATCGGCCTGCAGCGTGAGGCTTATATCTTCATTGCGATTTTGTTCTTCTTCTGCTGCTACGGCATGAGCCTTTATTCCAGTTATCTTGAGCGCAAGCTTGATACCGAAAACAAGTTCCAGAAAAAATAGGTCCGCAAGATTATGGCACCACAAACAAAAACCCAGCCTACCGGCGATACTGTTATCCGCATTGAATCGATGCATAAATGGTTTGGCAGTTTTCATGCGCTCAAAGACATTGATCTAGAGGTGGCGCAAGGTGAAAAAATCGTTATTTGCGGGCCTTCGGGTTCCGGCAAATCGACCTTGATCCGCTGCATAAACCGGCTGGAAGAGCATCAGCAGGGCATCATCAATGTTAATGGGACCGAGCTGACCAATGATCTGAAAGACATTGAGACAATCCGCTCCGACGTCGGCATGGTGTTTCAGAGCTTTAACCTGTTTCCGCATCTGACAATTCTCGAAAACTGTGTGTTGGCCCCGATCTGGGTTCGCAAAATGCCGCGCAGAGAGGCTGAAGAGATTGCCATGCAATATCTTGAGCGCGTGAAAATTCCCGAACAGGCATTGAAATATCCGGGCCAGCTTTCCGGTGGACAGCAGCAGCGTGTGGCGATTGCCCGCGCGTTGTGTATGCGCCCGAAAATTATGTTATTCGATGAGCCCACCTCAGCCCTCGATCCAGAAATGATCAAAGAAGTGCTGGATGTAATGATCGAGCTTGCCCAAGATGGCATGACGATGGTCGTTCTTACCCACGAAATGGGCTTTGCCCGCAAGGTTGCAAACCGCGTGATCTTTATGGATGAAGGTGAAATCATCGAGGAAAATGATCCCGAATCCTTCTTCAAACATCCAAAGGGTGAGCGAACAAAGCTGTTCCTCAGCCAGATTCTCGACCATTAACCAGAATTATTGTTAGCCCGATACGATGAAATAGAATCATGGGATAGGGCCGGGGCTAACTATCGGCATCACCGGCGGCGATAGGGGCATCGCTTGCTCCCCATTCGGTCCATGATCCATCATAGACAACTGTATCCTTATTGCCGACCAGCCTTAGCCCCATGGCTAGAACACAGGCCGTAACACCCGACCCGCAAGTGGCTGTCACCGGTTTGGCAACATCAATCCCGGCCTCGGCAAACAAGGATTTTAGGGTTTCGGGATCATGAAACATGCCATCTTCGCGAAACAGCTTATTAAAGGGCAAATTGCGTGATCCCGGGATATGTCCTGCACGAAGCCCGGCTCTGGGTTCAGGGGCTGATCCGGCAAACCGCGCCGCACCGCGCGCATCTAAAACCTGACCCGAATTGTTAGATCTAACGGCGCCCAGAAGCGCGGTAAAATCAGTTACCCCCATTCCTTTAGCGGGGCTTGCCGTGAAGTTTCCTCTTTCCAGCGGAGAGGCGGCATTTCCGGCTGCCTTTTCCATTGCCCCGTCAATCGTGCGCCATGCGGCCAGCCCACCATCCAGAACCGAGGCGTTGGTATGACCAAATAAATGCATCATCCACCACCCGCGCGCCGCAGATTTAACGTCCGAATCATCATAAAAAACAACGTGATCGCCAGCGTTCAACCCTAGCGCCTGCATCGCTGCGGTAAAATCATCCGGATGGGGTAGCATATGCGGCAATGGGCTGTGCCGGTCAGCGATTGCATCAATGTCAAAGCGCATGGCCCCCGGAATATGCGCTGCCTCAAACTCGGCGTTCGCATCACGCTTAACGTCGGGCAGGTGATAGCTGGCGTCCAGAACACGGGTGTTTTTAAGATTATCCTGTAGCCAGTTGGCTGAAACGAGTGGATGTTCCAAAATTTATGCCTCCAACCAAGCCGGAACCGGAAGGTCTTTTGAGCGTAAAAATTCCGGGTTCCATACCTTTGACTGATATCGGGCCCCACTATCACACAAAATAGTGACGATGGTATGCCCGGGACCAAGTTCGCGCGCCAACTCAACCGCGCCAGCGACATTAATCGCAGTAGAGCCGCCGAGATACAGCCCCTCATGCCGCATCAGATCATAGATAAGCGGTAGCGCGTCGACATCAGCCAGCCGAAAAGCGGTGTCAATCGGGGCTAGGGCAAGGTTCGCCGTAATACGGCCCTGACCAATGCCTTCCGAAATCGAGTCGCCTTCAGCCTTTAGCTCGCCATGTTTGTAATGCCCAAAAAGCGCCGATCCGTGCGGGTCTGCCAGCCCGATGCGAATGTCAGGGTTTTGTTCTTTTAGATATTTGCCAACCCCAGCGATTGTTCCGCCAGACCCTACCGAGCAAATGAATCCGTCAATCTTACCGTCGGTTTGGCGCCATATTTCTGGACCTGTGGAGCGATAATGCCCCAGCATATTGGCCGTATTGTCGAACTGATTTGCCCAGATAACACCGCCGCCAAGCTCGTCCGCCAGCTCGGTTGCAAGGCGCTCGGAATACCGAACATAATTTCCGGGATCTTTGTAAGGTTTTGCCGGTACAAGGCGAACATCTGCGCCAAAAACCCGCAAAGCATCTTTCTTTTCCTGGCTTTGCGTTTCAGGCATCACGATGATTGATTTATACCCTTTTGCATTGCCGACCATGGTCAATCCGATGCCGGTATTACCCGCCGTACCTTCCACAATTATTCCGCCGGGCATCAACGAGCCGTCGGCCTCAGCCTCTTCAATGATCGCCAATGCTGCTCTGTCCTTGACCGATCCGCCCGGATTCATGAATTCAGCCTTGCCATAGATATCGCATCCGGTTGCCCGAGAGACGGCGCGCAGCCTGATCAGAGGCGTGCCGCCGATGGCGTTCAAAAGCTCTTGTGTCCCGATGTTATGGTTCATGGTGGGGGCATTTCCTATTTGGATATTGATCTAGCACACGACAGGATTTCCACATGGGGGCTTTGTTGGCGAATTTCCATAGCGCGAAGTCTATCGACGATGACGGTAATTGTCAGCCGCAAACGTTCCTGCGCAAACCTACTGTATTCACCCTTGGCAGGGCAACATTTCCATGTAGAATGCCCTGCGGAGATTTATATTTATGGCACGAATTACTCTGTTTCGGCACGCCAAGGCCGAACTCGCAAATTTTGAAGTTTCTGACTTTGAGCGCAGCCTTGCCTCGCGTGGGCGCCTTAATGCCGAACGGATGGGTCGCTTTGTTCTGGAAAACGGAATGCTGCCCGAACTTGTGCTTGTTTCTCCGGCAAACCGCACCCGCGAGACACACGCGCTGGCATCGCAGCACTGGCCCGATATTCCCGTGCAATTTGTTGATAGCATTTATGAGGCCAGCGCCACGGCTTTGATGCTGGCGATTGAAGCAGCCGGAGCCCATGTTAATCATGTGATGCTAATCGGGCATAATCCGGGATTGGTTGTCCTGTTGAACCAGCTGGTTGATGCCAGTGAGGCAGGGACCGTCAATATGTCATTCTTTCCGACCAGCTGCGTTGCCGATGTGGGGTTTGATGCCCCAACAATCGCCGATATCACGCCTGAATCCGGGCGTCTACTCTCGCTTGTCCGCGTGCGTGAGGTTGAAGACGCCAAAAACCGTTAGACAAGCCTTATCGATATCAAAAACCGGATGCGCCTTCATATTTGGCGGCGGCATAAATTCGGACATTTTTATTGAGAGAAATATTGACAGAACTGTTTTAGCGTATTAAAACGCCAATACAAAATCGGAAAGTCACATTGAAAGCAGA
>CALLKZ010000068.1:0-12512 GCA_938082345.1 uncultured Alphaproteobacteria bacterium | reverse complement strand
TAATCCTATAGCGCTTGGGGGCTTTGTCACCCATGCAACTTAAAGCAGAGGAAATATAATGTTTGGCGGTAGTTTCAGCATCATGCACTGGCTTGTCGTTCTGGCCGTTGTCCTGCTCTTGTTTGGCGGGCGCGGCAAGGTTTCTTCAATCATGGGTGATTTTGGCAAGGGATTGCGCAATTTCAAAACCGGATTGAAGGGTAGCAACGAAGACACCGAAGAGGAAGAAGTCGAAGATGTTGAGGTGATCGAAGCGGCACCGGTCGTCAAGAAAAAAGCCCCAGCTGCGAAAAAGGCACCTGCGAAAAAGGCACCTGCGAAAAAGGCACCTGCGAAAAAGGCTGCTGCAAAAAAGGCTTCGGCCAAGAAAGCTTCCGCTAAGAAGGCTTCCGCTAAGAAATCTGCGAAGAAAAAAGCCGCCAAAAAGAAATAAGTAGGGTCCCGGTATGCTGGACATCGGTGGTTGGGAATTTCTCGCTATAGCTTTCGTCCTGATCATGGTCGTTGGCCCTAAAGAGTTGCCAAAACTGCTGCGAAGTTTTACCACGCTAACCCGCCAGATACGCAAAATATCCCGTGAATTCAGCGATAGTATGCATGACATGGCTAATGAAGCCGAGATTGCCGAAATCAAGAAAGCAATGGCCAAGGTCAAGTCGGGCGAGTTTGATGACCTTGCCAATACCATTGCCCCTGAGGGCGAGATTGGTGACACGGTAAAAGAAATCGGCAGCGCGGTTAAGGGCGCGGTTAAAGAAGATGGGGTTGCCGAAGAGATCAAATCGATCGGCGGCATCGCTGGTGATGTTGGCGCCAGCATCAGTGCCGATGCGGAAGGCCATGTTGATAAGGGCCAAGTTGATAAGGGCCAAGTTGATAAGGACACGACGTTATCTGCCCCAAAGACCAAAAAATCCGCGTCCCGGAAAGCTGGCCCCAAGAAAGCTGGCCCCAAGAAAGCTGGGGCCAAGAAAGCTGGGGCCAAAAAAGCTTCCGCCAAGAAATCTGCCGGAAAAAAGAGCTAGCGCATAATGGCTGATGACACCGATATCGATGAGGAAGACGGCAACCAAGGGCAGATGTCACTGATCGGTCATTTGACTGAATTGCGCAATCGACTGGGTGTTGCGTTGCTGGCCTTTGTCGTTCTGTTTTTGCTCTGCGTTGCGCCGATGCCCGGCGGCGGTGTCAATAACAGTATCGCCAGCCATGTCTTTATTTTTCTGCAAGCCCCTCTTGCTGAAATTCTCGAAGAAAAGGGCGGCGGCCGGATGATTTTCACGGCGCTGCACGAAGGTTTTTTCACCCAGATAAAGGTTGGTTTATTTACCGCGCTTTGCGTGTCTTTTCCGATTATCAGTATCCAGTTATGGAAATTTATCGCACCGGCGCTTTACCGGAAGGAAAAGCGGGCCTTTCTGCCGTTTCTGCTGGCGACTCCAGTGCTGTTTGTTACTGGTGCCGCGATGGTTTATTACGTCGTCACCCCGATGGCGTGGGACTTTTTCGTCGGGTTTGAAATGGCCGGAACCGAGGGCTCGCTTGCCATCGAAATCGAGCCGCGCATCAGTGAATATTTGTCTCTGATCATGCGGCTGATCTTTGCCTTTGGATTGGCGTTTGAATTGCCGGTCGTGTTGCTTTTACTGGTTCGCGCCGGACTGGTATCCCCCGCTGCTCTGGCGGAAAAGCGCAAAATAGCCATTGTGGTCGCCTTTGTAGCGGCGGCCATTTTGACCCCGCCAGATGTTGTCTCCCAACTTTTGCTGGCTGCGCCTATCATCGCCCTTTACGAGATTTCAATCTTTGGGGCGAAGTTCATGGCCCCAAAACGCTTTGATGAAGAGGAAGACGAATCCTAATCGCCCGCAAACCTATTCCCTGCTAGCCTAGCGCCCGATTTTGACCTGCTTCGCTGTAAAATGAGGCTTCGCTGTAAAATGAGATTGAACCATGCATGACATTCGCTTTATCCGCGACAATCCTGATGCCTTCGATGCTGCGATGTCACGTCGCGGAATCTCGTCCTCTGCTGCCGAAATTCTCGATATGGATAGCCGTCGCCGCGCGCTGCAAAGCCAGTTGCAGGAATTACAGTCCCGCCGGAATGTTGCCTCAAAAGAGATCGGCGCGCGCAAGGGCAAGGGTCAGGATGCCGATGATCTGATTGCTGAAGTGAACGACATTAAGGCAAAGATGCCGGCTATCGAAGAGGAAGAGACCGCGCTTGGCTCGGCACTGGATGGCCGCCTGATGGAACTTCCAAACATTATGGATGATGATGTTCCGCAGGGCGCTGATGAAAATGATAATGTGATGATCCGCGATCATGGCACAAAGCCGGAATTCACCTTTACGCCGCAGGATCATGTGGCGATTGGTGAAGGTCTGGGCCAAATGGATTTTGCCACTGCGGCAAAGCTATCTGGCGCACGTTTTGTTTTACTGCGCGGTCAGTTGGCACGGCTTGAACGCGCGCTGGCGGCCTTTATGCTAGACACGCATACTGCCGAGTTTGGCTATCAGGAAACCTTACCGCCCTTTCTGGTGAACACCAAATCCATGACCGGGACGGGCAATTTGCCTAAATTTGGCGATGATCTGTTCCGGGCGGATGATAAATGGCTGATCCCCACAGCTGAGGTGCCGTTGACAAATATTGCCGCCGATGAAATTTGGCCGGTTGACGCGCTTCCCATGCGCTTTACCGCGCACACCGCCTGTTTTCGGTCCGAAGCCGGGTCTGCTGGCCGGGATACGCGGGGGATGATCCGCCAACACCAGTTTTCCAAGGTTGAGCTTGTTAGCATCACCCATCCGGACGAATCTGAGGCCGAGCATCAACGGATGACCGCTTGTGCTGAAACCATTTTGCAGCGGCTTGGGCTTGCTTACCGTGTGATGGTTTTATGCAGTGGCGACATCGGTTTCGGGGCGCGCAAAACTTATGATCTCGAAGTTTGGCTTCCGGGGCAGGATGAAGGACGCGGAATGTATCGTGAAATTTCATCCTGTTCAAATTGCGGACCGTTTCAGGCCCGCCGGATGAAAGCGCGCCTCCGAGACGCCGATGGCAATATCCAGCTTGTTCACACATTGAACGGGTCCGGGCTTGCCGTGGGCCGCACGATGATCGCTGTTCTCGAAAACGGGCAGCGCGAAGATGGATCTGTTTTGCTTCCTGAAATCCTTCATTCCTATATGGGAACTGACATTCTGACGGCAATCTAGCTCGTTTATTTTTATATTTTTTTCCTTATCCAGCTCGTAAAGGCCTGCACTATGCCAGTCACATCATCCACCTCTGTTGGCCGTATTCTGATCAGTAATGATGACGGAATTGACGCCATTGGTATCGAAATTCTGAGCGAGATTGCCCGCACTCTCAGCGATGATATCTGGGTAATTGCACCAGATGGCAACCGGTCGGGAATGTCCCGCGCCATTTCACTGCACAAGGATGTGATTATTGAGCCGCGCGGCGATAATCATTTTACCTGTTCGGGAACGCCGAGTGATTGTGTGATTATGGGGCTGGCGCGTGTGATGGATGAAAAGCCCGATCTTGTGCTATCAGGTATCAATGCCGGAATGAATGCGGCTGACGATGTTTTATATTCCGGAACCATTGCTGCGGCGATGGAGGCGTCTTTGATGGGCGTTCCGGCAATCGCTCTCTCGCAGCGTAATGGCCGGCTTGATAGGGCCGATTTTGATGCCGCTGCCGCGCATGGCGAGGCGGTAATCCGGCATTTGCTAGAGGTCGGGATTGCCGATCGTACGATTATGAATGTGAATTTCCCGCCGATTGCGCCGGCTGATGTCCGCGGAATCAAACCGGCCTCGCTGGACCGGCATAAATTCGGGGATCAGGTCATCGAAGGCACAGTGCCGAATAGTTACAGGCTGGGCCCGTTACTGGCCAAACAGGAAACCTTGCCGGGAAGTGACCGGGCCATCATGGATGAAGGGTGGATATCTTTGACTTCATTAAGTATGGATATCATGGCGAAGGAAATTCAGGCAGGGTTGAAGGAAGTGGTGTTTTAGGCGGTTCTTCGCCCAAAAATTTATTTGCTGGCCTATCCCGGACTATTGACGATTATTCATCAGGCTATTTAGGCGTAAATTCAGGCCAAAAATGCAGGAATTTCAGAACGAAAAAGCACAATTGATCATGACATTGCGCGGCATGGGGGTTCTTGAATCCGACGTTCTGGCAGCAATTGAGCGCGTGCCGCGTGAGATTTTCGTGTCTAGCGCGTTGCAGGAACATGCTTATGAAAATGCCTCGCTGCCGATTGCCATGGATCAGACGATCAGCCAACCCTATGTTGTTGCGCGGATGACAGCGGCGCTGCGGTTAACCGGACGAGAGCGCGTTTTGGAAATTGGCACAGGCAGCGGGTATCAGGCATCAATCCTGTCGTTTTTGGCTCGCCGGGTTTATTCAATCGAACGCTTGCGCCCGCTTTTAGTCGAGGCGGAAAACCGGTTTCGCGAGTTGCGGATCACAAATGTGACAACAAAACTGGGGGATGGCGCAAAAGGCTGGCCTGAAGGCGCACCTTTTGACAGAATACTGTTGACCTGCGCACCAGCGGAAATTCCAGTTGCCCTGTTGAATCAATTGAAATTAGACGGCATCATGGTAGCACCCGAAGGGCAGGGACGAGACCAACAGCTTGTCGTGATTACCCGCACCGGGGCTGGATTTGAACGGGAAATTATTCTGCCAGTCAAATTCGTACCGCTGATTGAAGGATAAAGCATGCCGCGCTTTGACAAATTAAAGTCCTTTCGTTGGAATTCGCTTCGTTCAATCGCCATGATACCTCTTATCGCGGCGGTGCTGGCTGGCTGCAGTGGTGGAGATGCTCTGGCCCCGTTGGTAGTGGCGCCGCTTCGCCAACCGATAGAGCAAATTCCGCCGAATGGCCGCATAACTGTTAAAAAAGATGATAGCATTTACACGGTAGCTGCGCGCTATGGCGTGCCGCCAACATCGATCATTCGCGACAATGAAATCGGACCGCCTTATAGAATTGTCCCGGGCCAATCCTTGATTATCAGCCCGCAGCGGTTTCATATCGTAACGGTTGAGGATACGGTTTTTTCAATCTCGCAGCGTTACGCGATAAGCCAGTATCAGCTGGCGCAGGCAAACGGACTTGAAGACCCGTTTGAATTGGTCGTAGGCCAGCGTTTGATTTTGCCCGCCACACAGGATTTTTCGGTACTAGAAGCACTGCCAGATGCGCAAAACACAGCCACGGCAGCACTTGTGTCCACGCCGGTAAAAGCGCCGCCCACCCCGAAGAAAAGGTTTGTTGCGCCGTCTGGAACCGGATCTTTTCAGTGGCCTGTTGAGGGCGAGGTTATTGCCGAATTCGGCCCGGCATCACGCGGCGTTCATAATGACGGGGTGAATATTCAGGCAAATGAGGGAGACGCAGTGCGCGCAGCCGCACGCGGTACGGTTGCTTTTGTCGGGCGGGAGATTAAATCCTTTGGCACTCTGGTTCTGGTCAAGCATGATGGCGGCATCATTACCGCTTATGCCCATCTTGGCGATGTTCTTGTTAAGGAAGGCGATGTGGTTGAAGTGGGAACACAGATCGCCACGGTAGGCACCTCGGGCAAAGTTGAGATGCCGCAACTGCATTTTGAAATCAGGAAATCACGTCAGCCGATTGATCCGCGCACGTTGATAGCCTGATTGCTGAAGGTTTATTGATATCCCGGCCCTAGTACTGGGATATATTCGTTTCTGTGCGGGCTGCCAGATCGACGATAAATTGCCATGCAACACGCCCTGATCTTGCCCCGCGTTCCATTGACCAGGCCAACGCTTCGCGGCGCACATCTACCTTCGCCGTGTTAATGCCAAAATGAGCGATATATCCATCGACAATTTCAAGATAGGTTTCCTGATCGGTTGTGTGAAAGCCTATCCACAGGCCGAAACGGTCCGAGAGCGAGACACTTTCCTCAACGGATTCGGACGGATTGATCGCGGTTGAGCGCTCATTTTCAATCATCTGGCGCGGCATCAAATGCCGTCGGTTCGATGTGGCATAAAAAATCACGTTTTCAGGCCGACCTTCAATGCCGCCATCCAACGCAGCCTTTAGGGATTTATAGCTGCTGTCGCCATGATCAAAGGTCAGATCGTCAGTGAACACCACAAAGCGGCGGTCAATTTTTGCTAGGTAACTCATCAGAAAAGGCAAATCTTCGATGTCTTCGCGGTGAATTTCGATCAGCGCACACCTCATGCCCCCCTTTGTTGCGGGGGTCATCTCGCGGTTGGCCACGGTTCCGTGTACAGCCTTTACCAGCGATGATTTACCGGTTCCGCGCGCCCCCCATAGCAGCGCGTTATTCGCCGGAAATCCGCGCATAAAAGCAATGGTGTTCGACAACAGGGTATCGCGCTGCTGATCCACCCCGCAAAGCAGCCGAAGATCAACGCGATTAACTTTTTCAACAGGGATAAGCCGCCTCAATGCGCGGTTCCAGACATAGGCATCGGCGATATCACCGCTATTCGCGTTATCAGCGGGCAGCATATCTTCCGGCCTAGGGTCGGTGGGGCTTAACTTTTCCAGCGCGTCGGCAATGCGGCGAAGCTGGGTCCAAAACATCTTATCAGGGTCATTTTCGCTCATTAAAAGAACTTAGCAAGGGGAAGAAACGCAAACAACCAGTCTTTCTGCGCTTTTAACCGGCATATAATGGTGTTGGTGATTGCCCATCGCAGCAAGGGTGTTTATGGTGCAAGCGAATTAAATCCCAACAGGCTTGGAGTACCCCAATGATGTTAATTACACCTGCTCTCGCGCAGTCTGGAGGCTTTGCTGAAGGTGGCCTCGGCCTGATGCCGATCGTTCTTGTGATGGTCATTTTCTATTTTCTGCTTATTCGCCCGCAACAAAAGCGTGCGAAAGCGCATAAGGAAATGCTTAGTAAATTGAGCCGCGGCGACAAAATCGTGACGAATGGCGGTATCGCCGGAACCATTGTTAAAGTTGTTGACGACAGCACCACCGTTGATGTGGAAATTGCCAAAGACGTAAAGGTTCAAGTCGTCCGGGCAATGATTGCTGAAGTCATGAACAAATCAGACGCTAAAAGCTGACTTCATTGGGGACGGGCTCCCATTCCCGCTGCCGACCCGCCAGCAAATCCTGTCACCAAATTCCGTCACCAAATCCTGTTACCAAATCTTGTCTCTAACTGGAAAGTGTTCAGCTAATGCTACAATTTGAAGGCTGGAAAAAAGCACTCGTTCTTCTGATATCGGTTCTCGGCTTTATCTTTGCGGCGCCGAACTTGATGCCGGATGATAGTGACGGGCAGGGCCCCCTTTACGGTCAGAAAATCAATCTTGGCCTTGATTTGCAAGGCGGCTCGCACCTTCTGCTCAGCGTGGACATGGATGTCGTTGTTAATGAGCGGCTTGAGGGGTTCGCCGAGAGGATTCGCCAAGATTTTCGAGGCAAGAAAATCAGATATCGCGGGCTTGGTGTCAAAGGTTCCGCCGTTTCTGTCAGTCTTCGAAATGCTGATGACGCCGAAACTGCCCGCGAAATTTTCCGTGAGCTTGGCACTAATGTCGATGTCGTGCGTGACGGGACTGATTATATCATCAGGTTTAACGAGGGTGGGCGGACAGCTTTGCAGACATCCACGCTCGATCAGTCGATGGAAATCATCCGCAGGCGGATTGATCCTGACGGCACCAAAGAGCCGATTATTCAACGCCAGGGAAGTGACCGTATCCTTGTTCAACTTCCGGGTGTTGATGATCCTGAAGAAATCAAACGCCTTCTTGGTCGCACGGCAAAACTGACTTTCCAGCTCGTTGATACCAGTATCAGCGCACAAGAGGCGCGTGACCGTGGCCGCGTTCCGCCCGGCAGTGTTTTGCTGCCAAGCGATAATGAGAACAGCGGCGACTTCTATGTTGTTGAAAAGCGGGTGATGGTCAGCGGCGAGTTGCTGGAGACCGCGCAAGCCACTTTTGATGAGAATAATCGTCCGGCGGTCAGCTTTACCTTGAATTCACTGGGGGCTAAACGCTTTGGCCGGGTGACGGGGGCCAATATTGGCCGGCCATTCGCCATTATTCTGGATGGAAAAGTTGTCTCTGCACCAACCATCCAGTCGCAGATTTTTGGCAGTGGTCAGATAACCGGGTCTTTTACTGTTAGCGAGACCAACGAGTTGGCGCTTATCCTGCGCGCCGGTGCGCTGCCGGCCCCGCTTACCGTTATGGAAGAACGCTCAATCGGTCCCGGGCTTGGCGCTGATTCCGTCGCGGCTGGTAAGATTGCCGCCATTGTCGGTTTGATGTTGGTTATCATCTACATGTTTGTCAGCTATGGCATGTTCGGGCTTTTGGCTGATATTGCGCTTGGGGTGAATGTGGTGCTGATCTTGGCGGCTTTATCGACCATTCAGGCCACGCTGACATTGCCCGGAATTGCCGGAATTGTTCTGACCATGGGAATGGCGGTTGATGCAAATGTGCTGGTGTTTGAACGTATTCGTGAAGAATTACGCCGGGGGCGCAGTGTTATGGCGGCGGTCGAAGGGGGATATCAGCGCGCGATTTCGACGATTGTTGATTCGAATTTGACCACATTATTCGCGGCTCTTTTCCTGTATATTTTTGGCTCCGGCCCGATTAAGGGATTTGCGGTGACCTTGTCGATTGGCATTGCAACCTCGCTGTTTACCGCTGTTATGGTGACGCGCCTGCTGATCGTCATTTGGCTTGAGCGCAAGCGTCCCAAGACGCTGGTTCTGTAGGAGAAAATGATGCGCTTAAAGCTAGTTCCGAGTGAAACCAAGATAGATTTTCTGCGACTCCGCAAACCGGCATTGGGGTTTTCCAGCCTGCTTGTTGCGGCATCTATCCTGTTATTTACCTTTGTCGGACTTAACCTTGGCATTGATTTCCGCGGCGGTATTCTGATCGAGGCGCGAAGCACCTCTGGCGTAGCTGATGTGGCGGGCGTTCGCGCTGATCTTGGCAAGCTGGGTCTTGGTGATATAAGCCTGCAGGAATTTGGCTCACAAAGCGATATTCTGGTGCGGGTTCAGCGCCAGGATGGCGATGAGGCCGCACAATTGGTCGCAATTCAGGCAATCACCGCGACGCTGGGTGACGGATATGAAATCAGGCGCACCGAATTTGTCGGGCCCACGGTTGGCGCCGAACTTGCCGAGAACGGAATTTGGGCCGTAGTGTGCGCCTTGCTTGCGATTATGGTGTATATCTGGTTTCGCTTTGAGTGGCAGTTTTCTATCGCTGCGATCATCGCATTGGCGCATGATGTTTTGTCCACGATTGGACTGTTTGCGCTAACCTCATTTGAATTTAATCTTGCGACTGTGGCAGCTATTCTGACGATCGCCGGATATTCGATCAATGACACAGTGGTTCTGTTTGACCGAATCCGGGAAAATTTACGGCGTTATAAATCCTATGAGCAGCGTGACATTCTTAATATTTCGATGAATGAAACCTTGTCGCGTACCGTGATGACCTCGGTTACGACCTTGCTGGCTTTGTTGGCGATTGTGGTGTTTGGCGGTGCGGTTCTTCGTGATTTTGCTTTGGCTATGATGTGGGGCGTGGTTATCGGTACTTATTCATCGCTGTTCGTTGCCGTTGGTATATTGGCGATGTTCGATCTAAAGCGTCATGTCGAGGAAGACGAAGACCCGGGCGTACCCCCTGAAGAGGGCTAGCATGGTTGACGTAAAAACTTTTGGCGACGGCAGCGATCTGCAACTGATCCATGGGTATGGTGATGGCGGATTTCGTGTTTCGGGTGAGCGTTATACCGGCAGTTTGATTCTGTTCCCGCGTGAGGCCAAGGCTTGGATGCCGCCGCCGCTTATCGAGGCGACGAGCTTTGATGATTTCGGGGACGCTCTTGGCGATAATTTACCGCCCTTGTTTATTCTTGGTGTGGGCGAGGCACCAACGCATCCCTTTACCAATCTGGGTGCCGATTTCAGAGCGCAAGGCGTTGCCTTTGAATTGCTGTCCACTGCCGCTGCCTGCCGGACATGGAATGTTTTGATGAGCGAAGGGCGGTCTGCCGCTGCGGCGCTGGTTGCAATCTGACGGTTTTGGTATGAGCAATAGCTGGCAAGCCCTGCGCGCAACCGATCGGGAAATGGCCTGTTGTTTGCTATTTGTCTCGGCAAAATATCGCCCCCTTCTTGCAGATTTATTTTCACTTGGCGGTGAGTTAGAGACCGCGATCCAAATTCCCAGCGAAATCATGCTTGCAGCGATCCGGTTGCAATGGTGGTTTGATGCCGTGAGTACGGATACACCGTCACCAGCACCGTTGATGGCGCGATTGCAAAATCATCTGAAGGCCGGTGCGCTTACCCGTAAAGATTTACACGACATTATCGGCTTATGGCAGGACCGGCTGGCCGTCGATCCGGATGATATGGGGGCGTGCTGGGCCGGGCTCTTCGGAATAATCGTTCGCCTGCAAGGCAGAGCAGACCTAGCGCATCTGGCAGGTCTTGTTGGGGCGGCATTGAGCGGCGGTAGAGGCGGCCCGGATCAAAGTGAGCTTAGCGTTGATGCCTTGCGTAAAATTGACGGAGCGGCGCTACGTTGGTTAGGTATGGCAGGTTATCTGGCGCTTTATCGGCAGGATGAACTGGCCGGGCCCGAAGATCACAATCAGGCGCATGACCATGATGATCCGTTGCTGGTATGGCGAATGCTGGGCTGGCGGTGGGGGATCAGGCTGCCTTCATCCGCTCGGCCCATGCGCTAAATGATGTGCGCGCCCGCGCTGAATAGGCCAGTTTGCGATCACGCCCGCGAAGTTTGCGTTTCCCCTGTTTTCCCTGTTTGCCCTGCTTGTTTTCGGGGTCCAAAACGGCTTTTTCTGGCGGATCAATTGAGGGAAACAATCCAAAATTCACGTTCATTGGCTGAAATGTATCGGCAGCAGCCCCGCCAGTAATATGCGCCAGCAATGCACCGTGCGCCGTATCCACAGGGGGCGGCGTCCACTCATTACCAGTGTGCGAAGCCGCAGCCATTATTCCCGCCATCAAGCCAATGGCAGCGGATTCAACATAGCCCTCTACCCCGGTGATTTGCCCGGCAAAGCGCAGTGACGGGCGCAGTTTCATTCGCAGTTCAGAATCCAAAAGCCGCGGCGAATTAATAAATGTGTTGCGGTGCAAGCCGCCGAGGCGCGCAAACTGGGCACCTTCCAGCCCGGGGATTGTCTGAAACACACGGACCTGCTCGGCATATTTCAATTTCGTCTGAAACCCGACCATATTATAAAGCGTGCCGAGCGCATTATCCTGACGAAGCTGGATAACCGCGTGTGGGCGCGAGCCATCATGCGCGTTGGTCAGTCCGACCGGCTTCATCGGGCCAAACCGCAGCGTTTCATGCCCGCGTGACGCCATAACTTCGATCGGCATACATCCCTCAAAATAAGGGGTGTTTTCTTCCCATTCACGGAAAACCATCTTCTCGCCGGTCAGTAGCGCTTCGATAAACGCCTCGTATTGGGGTTTGTCCAGCGGGCAGTTGATATAATCCTTGCCGTCTCCGCCATCGGTTGATTTGTCATAGCGGGACTGAAACCAAGCTTTGCTCAGATCAATGCTTTCATAATGAATAATCGGCGCAATCGCGTCAAAAAATGCCAGATCATCTTCGCCGCCAATCTGCCGCACCATCTCGGCAAGCGCCGGAGAGGTGAGGGGGCCGGTAGCAATAATGACATTGTCCCAGTCATCGGGAATTTCGGTCACCTCCTCACGCGCCAACGTGACCAGCGGTTCATCCTCCAGCATTTTCTGGACGCAGGCGGAAAATCCGTCGCGGTCCACCGCCAACGCCCCGCCAGCTGGAACCTTATGCTTGTCAGCCGCGGCCATGATGATCGATCCCATAACCCGCATTTCTGCATGCAGAACACCAACCGCGTTAGCATCAGCATCATCGGAGCGGAAACTGTTTGAGCAAACAAGCTCAGCCAGTCCCTCGCCCTGGTGCGCGTCGGTCATTCGCGTTGGCCGCATTTCGTGCAACATCACCGGAACCCCGCGCTGCGCCAGTTGAAAGGCAGCCTCGCTTCCCGCAAGCCCGCCGCCAATTACATGTGCCGAAGCAATTTTACCGTCGCTGGTCTTGCCCATATTCGTCATCCTGCTGGCTTTTCCCGTTTGGCTCCAGATAGTGAAGCCCTATTATTTGACCCTATTATTTGAACATACGAGCCAGATAGGTGCCGGTGTGTGATCCCGGCACTTTGGCAACCGCTTCAGGTGTGCCTTGGGCCACGATAAGTCCGCCGCCATCGCCGCCCTCTGGCCCCAGATCGATAACCCAATCCGCAGTTTTGATCACATCCATATTATGTTCGATCACAATGACAGTATTTCCTTGATCAACCAGCTCTTGAAGCACGTCCAGCAGCTTTGCAATATCATGAAAATGC
>CALLKZ010000067.1:0-50089 GCA_938082345.1 uncultured Alphaproteobacteria bacterium | reverse complement strand
GGGCGGGCGAACGCGAACCGAAACTAACCTTGCAACATGGCTTGGCAAACGTGCTGCGGCGGGTAAATTGCCGCCAAACGGGTTCCCGCGTCCGGCAAAGTTCACCTAAAGCTATATTATCCCTGATATCAGCTGCCGTCGTCACCGGTGAAAGGCTGCCAGCTGCCGTCGGTAAAGACCTCGGCAGGTTGAAAGCGCGCTTTATACTTCATCTTCTGGCTTCCCCGGACGAAATAACCAAGATACAGCCAGTCAAAACCGTTCGCTATGGTGTAACTCAAAAGATCGAGAATCATAAAAGTGCCAAGCGAACGCGCCGATTCTGCGGGATCAAAGAAGGAATAGACCGCGCTCAATCCATCTTCCTGCACGTCGGCCAGCACGCATCCCAGCAGCTTATTATTGGCATCACGATAAGAGGCGACAAAGGATTCAATCGGGCTGTTTTCGATCATGCTAATGAAATCTTCACGCCCCATACTCGCCATCTGGCCATCATTATGGCGCTCACTGATATAGCGAAGAAACAGACCATATTGCTCGCGCGTTGCTCTGATGGACTCGATACTCCGCCGCAAATCGCTATTGGTTTTCTGGATGCGTTTCAGATTACGGCCGGGCTTAAAGGCATTGCAGTCAACGCGCCATGGCTGGCAGGCCTGACAATTCGGGCAGACCGGTTTGTAAACCCAATTTTCAACACGCCTGAAACCCGCCTGCGCCAGCTCGTCATGCAGCGCCGGGTTTTCGCTGATATCAACCGCCACGCGCTGTTCGGTGCGCCCGCTGATATAAGGGCAGTCCGATCGCATACTAAGCCGCAACGGCAGCGGTGGCAGTTGATGAAGTCTTTTGTCCTGATCCATAATTGTAGCTAACCTGATATTTTTTAGATGACAAGGTTGTTGTTGCCGCACCTGAAAAATTATTGCGACCTCATCGTTTAAGATTTGTGCCAAAGGGGATGACCCGGATCAAAAGCACCATTTCTCATGTCCCGGTTCTCATGTCCCGGAGCTTTCTTCGAGCTGGCGAACAAGAAAGTTTGAATTACGAAGGTCGGCAATGATTTCCGCAACATGGTCGGGGCCACGCGTTTCAATCACGGCATCAATCTTGGCCAGTTTTGCCGGCACATCATAGAACAGGCGCTGGTGGTAAATCTCGACAATGTTCCCGCCGCACCGGCTGATTGACGTGGTGATTGCCGCCAGCATCCCGGGTTCGTCCGAAATATCAATGCGAAGTCGCGCCAGACGGCCATCATTAGCCATATTCCTGTTTAAGATAGAGGCTAGCAAACGCGGATCGATATTGCCGCCACAAATAACCGCACCAACCTTCTTGCCAGCAAACAGATCGGGGTACTGGTATATCGCAGCGATACCCGCTGCCCCGGCGCCTTCCGAGACAATGCGCTGTTGTTCGACCAATGCGCCAACAGCCCATTCCAGCGATGCCTCATTGACCAGCAGAATATCATCGACAAGCTTGCTTATCACCGGCTGGGTGACACAACCCGGTTTTTTAACAGCGATGCCCTCAGCCAGCGTCTCGCCGCCGCCGTTAATCTGTTTGCCTTCAACGGCTAGTTTCATCGTGGGGTAGAGTTCGGTTTGAACGCCGTAGATTTTGATATCGGGGCGCATGTCGCGGGCGATGGTTGCAATGCCGCCAATTAATCCGCCGCCGCCGATTGGCACCAGCAGAATGTCCAGATCATCATTTTGGGTCAGCATTTCAAGGCCGACAGTTCCTTGGCCCGTCATCACAAGATCATTGTCATAGGGATGGATCAACGACAGGCCGCGTTCGCTGATCAGCCGATTGACCAGACCCTCGCATTCATTCAGGTTCCGACCCTCTAAAACCACCTCAGCCCCGAACGCCCTGGTGCGTGATACTTTGGCAAAGGGCGTTTGCGCCGGCATTACGATCACCGCCAAGATGCCCATGTTGCGGGCATGATAGGCTACGGCTTGCGCATGATTGCCCGCCGACATGGCAATCACACCGCGCTTTTTGGCATTGGCATCCAGAGATTGCATGGCAAGATAGGCACCGCGCGCCTTAAAGGATGACGTGTGCTGCAGGTTTTCCAGCTTTAGATGCAATTGTGCGCCCAGAGTTTGCGAGAGCATCGGGGCCGGGATGAAAGGCGTTTGGATCACCTGTCCGGCCAGCCTGTCTGCGGCATTGCGGATATCTTGTGCTGTGATAGCGGTTTCCCTCATTTTTGGCCCCTCATTTTTGGCCCACCCATTTTTGACCCACCCATTTTCAGCCCACCCATTTTCAGCCTACCCATTTTCAGCCTAATTGGCGATGCCTACCCTTTTGTCCGGCAGATCATGTCTGGGGTATTAATGTTTATCGCCAAGCAGGCGCGCCGCCATAGGTGCAAAATAGGTCAGGATGGCGTCAGCACCGGCGCGCTTAAAGGCGGTCAGGCTTTCCATCATCACCTTGTCATGCTCCAGCCAGCCATTCTGACTGGCAGCACAGATCATCGCATATTCGCCCGATACCTGATAGGCGACGAGGGGAACGCCGAATTCGTGCTTGGCGCGATTTATAATATCGAGATACGGCATGCCGGGTTTGACAATGACCAGATCGGCCCCTTCATCCAGATCCAGCGCAATTTCGTGCATCGCTTCATCGCTGTTGGCAGGATCCATCTGATAGGTGGATTTGCCAGTGCTGCCCTCCAGCTTTCCAGCTTTAACAGCGGCTCTGAACGGGCCGTAAAATCCGGACGCATATTTTGCCGCATAGGCCATTATTTGCACATTTACATGACCGGCATCATCCAGCGCGGCCCGGATTGCGGCAACACGGCCATCCATCATGTCTGACGGCGCGATAATATCACAGCCGGCATTTGCCTGATGCACCGCCTGTTCACATAAAACGGCGACCGTCTCATCATTCAAAATTTCGTCGTCGCGCAAAATGCCGTCATGCCCGTGACTGGTGAAGGGATCGAGTGCAACATCGCAAACGACTCCCAGATCAGGATGCGCCGTTTTGACAGCACGCACCGCGCGGCAAATCAGATTATCGCCATTTACCGCATCACTGCCGTCATTATCTTTGAGGGCCGCGTCAATCGACGGGAAAATCGCAATCGCCGGAATGCCGAGTTCAACCGCTAGTCCTGCTTGCACCACCAGCCGATCAATGCTGAGACGCTGTACCCCCGGCATTGACGAGACATCTTCGGCGGTATCGTTGCCTTCAATCACAAACATCGGCCAGATCAGATTATCAATCGACAATCTGTTTTCCGCGACAAGCCGCCGTGAAAATGCCTTCATCCTGTTACGGCGCATTCGTGTGGCCGGATATTGACCTCTACTCATCTTCGTTCCAATCGACTAGAATTAGGCTGACCCCATCAGGTGCACACAAACGCCACGCACCCACATATAATTGCCATTCGGACAGGACGCAATGCAACAGGATTATATCCAGTTTTCAACTCATCGCCAAAGCGGGGCTTCAAACCCTTCAAAAACCGGGCTAATCATTCTGAACCGGCCAAAGGCTTTGAATGCGCTTAGCTTTGATATGGCGGTTGCGCTTCGCGGCAAATTAGAGGAATGGGCGCGTGATGCCGGCATCTCGCACGTCGTCATGGCCGGCTCGGAGCCGCGCGCCTTTTGTGCTGGCGGTGATGTCCGCGATCTTCATGATTATGCTGTTAAGGGACAGCATGACCAGATCAAAATCTATTTCAACGCCGAATATATGGCGGATGTGGCCGTTTTTGAATTTCCGAAACCGCTGATCTCACTTGCTGACGGGGTTGTCATGGGCGGGGGCGCCGGGTTGATGCAATCCAGCTCGCACGCGGTTGTCAGCGATAAAACCAGATTTGCCATGCCGGAAAGTGCCATCGGGTTGTTTCCTGACGCCGGTGCCAGCATCTTTTTAGGCCGGTGCCCACGTCCGCTGGCACTGCTGATGGGCTTGACGGGGCGAATCATTGGCGCCGCTGATTGTATGCTGCTTGGCCTTGCGAGAGGCGTTGTTCCCAGTGAACGGATGCAGGATTTACGCGCTCGGCTTTTGGCCTGCACCGCCGATCAGATTGATGATGTTATTGCAGACATGCGGATTGATCCGGGACCGGCGCCCTTGCAGGCTTATCGCTCTGCTACCCAGATGATTTTCAGCGGCGAGGATCTGGCGATCATGCGTGATGTGGCCCATGATTTGGGACAAACTGCAGCAAACGGGACTGAAATTGCCGATTTTGCAAGGCAGGTCCATTCGGCATTATCCACGCGCTGTCCGATGACGATGCATGTGTTTTTGCGGCTGATTGACGGGGGGGATGACATTTCCGGCATGATTGACGCGCTGGAGCTGGATTATCACCTTGCCATCAGAATGACCGAGCGGGCTGATTTTATCGACGGCGTTAGGGCGGTTCTGATAGAAAAAACCAATGATGCAGTCTGGAATCCGGCGCGCCTTGAAGATGTAACTCCGGCCATGGTTGATGCGGTTTTTAATCGCACTGGCTTGGCGCGCTTGCGTTAGATGGGGCATCATCTTAGATTGGCGCCAAGGTGCTGCCGGATGGGCAGCGCGGTTTACCCGATTGGAAAGTTTTAGCCATGCGTCTTAGCCAGTATTTTCTACCTTTGCTTAAAGAAACCCCAAAGGAAGCGCAGATCGCATCGCATCGGTTGATGCTGCGCGCCGGGATGATCCAGCAATCCAGTGCAGGCATTTATTCGTGGCTGCCGCTTGGCAAAAAGGTTTTGGACAAGATTGCCAATATTGTTCGCGAAGAACAGAACCGTGCCGGCGCGCTGGAAATCATGATGCCGACCATTCAGCCAGCCGAGATTTGGCAGGAATCAGGCCGCTATGATGATTATGGTGCGGAAATGCTGCGAATCCGTGACCGTCATGACCGGGATATGCTGTATGGCCCCACCAATGAAGAGCAGGTAACCGACATTTTCCGCAGTCATGTGCGAAGCTATAAGGCGTTGCCGCTGAACCTTTATCATATTCAGTGGAAATTTCGTGATGAGGTACGCCCGCGTTTCGGCATTATGCGCGGCCGTGAATTTTTGATGAAAGATGCCTATTCATTTGATCTGGACGCTGACCGTTCGCGGGCCGCCTATAACCGGATGTTTGTCTCTTATCTGAAAACCTTTGCGCGGATGGGCTTGACCGCTATCCCGATGGAGGCCGATACGGGCCCGATTGGCGGCGATATGAGCCATGAGTTTATCATTCTGGCCGAAACGGGCGAAAGCGGCGTCTTTTTTCATAAGGACTGGCTGGATGCTGATCTCGTCACCGCTGTGAATTATGACGAGGATCTGTCGCCTGTTGTTGACCGCTTTACCTCGCTTTATGCGCGCGCTGACGAGATGCATGACCCCCAAAACTGCCCCGTGGCCGAAGCTGATTTGATGAGCCTTCGCGGTATTGAGGTCGGTCATATATTTTATTTTGGGGATAAATATTCATCCGCCATGGGAGCGAGCGTGGCTGGGCCTGACGGCGTAAATGTCCCCGTTCATATGGGATCATACGGCATTGGTGTCTCGCGCCTTGTTGGCGGCATCATCGAAGCTAGTCATGATGATAAAGGCATTATCTGGCCGCGTGCGGTCGCCCCGTTTGATGTGGCGGTGATCAATCTGAAACCGGACGCCGAGGATTGCGCGGCGGTTGCGAATGATCTGTATGCCAAATTGCAGGCAGGGGGAGGCGATCCGCTTTTGGATGAACGCGATGATCGCCCGGGCGCAAAGCTCGCCAGCATTGATCTGATTGGTATTCCGTGGCAAATCGTAATCGGGCCGCGCGGTATGGCGAATGGCGTTGTCGAGGTAAAAAACAGAAAAACGGGTGAGGCTATCGAACTGTCACCAGATGCTGCCTTTACCATGGTTATGGCAGATGTCTGACTTTATTTTCGCCGTTAAGATACCCAATCGGGCGGATTTTCGCCGTTAAAATACCCAATCGGGCGGATTTTCGCCGCTAAAATACCCATTTAGGTGGACTTTCGCCGTTAAAATACCCAATTGGGGGGTAGAACGGGCCGGATTTTACGGCTCACATGTCTGAAAGGTTCCTGATGCGGTTATTTTCGCCCGTCGAACGGCTTCTTGCGATGCGCTATATACGCTCGCGCCGGTCTGAGGGATTTATTTCGGTCATTGCCTGGTTTTCGCTTGCCGGTATCACCCTTGGCGTTGCCACATTGATTATTGTGTTGTCGGTGATGAATGGGTTTCGGGCTGAGCTGATTGGCCGCATTCTGGGGCTGAACGGGCATGTTGGCGTTTATTCTGCCGATACCAAAGGCATTGCCGACTTTGATAATCTGGCGGTCAATCTGGTTGATCTTCCCGGCGTTATTGCCGTCACCCCGCAGATTGAAGGTCAAGCAATGGCAAGCGCGCGCAAAGTTAGTCTTGGCGCGGTTGTGCGCGGCGTGCGCTGGTCTGATCTGGCGGTGCGGAAACCGTTGTGGAATTCGTTGAGCGACGAAGCAATTGCCGGTTTTCGTGATGAGGGCGGCATTTTAATCGGCAAAAGCATGGCCTTCAAATTTGGTGTCAGGGCGGGCGACAAGTTGACCTTGACGTCTGCCAAGGGTGAGACGACAGTCTTTGGCACGCTGCCAAACCGCAGGACATATAATATTGCGGGGATTTTTGATGTCGGAATGCATGATTATGATTCCAGTTTTATTTTCATGCCGCTGGACCCCGCCGCAAAATTATTCGGCATGGGGGCGCGTGTCTCCGCACTTGAGATTTATACCAAAGATCCACAATCGATAGCGGTAACGCGCGTCATGGTGGTTGAGGCGCTAAGCGGTGATTTGCGGGCGTTTGACTGGGTGCAGCGGAACAGCACCTTCATCAGCGCGCTGCGTGTTGAACGCAATGTGATGTTTCTGATTTTGACGCTAATTATCATCGTTGCCGCCTTTAACATCATCTCGTCGATGATCATGCTAGTGCGCTCAAAGAATGCCGATATAGCCGTTTTGCGAACTATGGGGGCCAGCGGTGCGTCCATCATGCGGGTGTTTTTGATGACAGGTGCCAGCATCGGCATTATTGGCACGCTGGTCGGAACGGTGCTGGGGCTGTTATTCTGCTGGAAAATCGGATCAATTCAGGGGGCGGTTGAAAGCATCTCCGGGGCTGAATTATTCGCCGCTGAAATTTATTTTCTCTCGTCATTACCCGCCAAGGTGGATGCGTCTGAAGTAGGAATGGTTATTGGAATGGCGCTGACGCTGTCTTTCCTTGCCAGCCTGTATCCGGCTTGGCGTGCTGGAAAAATTGCTCCGGCTGAGGTGCTGCGTAATGAATAAAGCGACTGGATTTACCTCAGGCTTGCTTCAACTTCATAATGTTGACCGGCAATTTCATCAGGGGGAGAGCGTCATTGATGTGTTGCGGAATGCCAGCCTGTCGATAAATGGCGGTGAGTTAACCGCGCTTGTCGGTCCGTCTGGTTCGGGTAAATCCACCCTATTGAACATTGCCGGGTTGTTGGAGCGCCCATCAGCCGGTGAGGTCATCATCGATGGCGTCGCCACCAGTACGCTAGGCGCGCGCCGTCTTGGCAAGTTGCGGGGAAGTCATATTGGGTTTGTCTTTCAGTTTCATCGGCTGTTGCCTGAGTTTTCAGCGCTGGAAAATGTGATGATCCCGCAAATGCTGAAAAATCTTGCGCGCCATGAGGCCGAAGAGCGCGCCGAGGCGTTGCTCGCCATGGTTGGACTTAAATCCAGAATGATGCACCGCCCGGGAGCGCTTTCGGGCGGCGAGCAGCAGCGCGTTGCCATTGCCCGCGCCGTTGCTAATGCGCCGCGCGTCCTGCTGGCGGATGAGCCGACCGGCAATCTGGACCCGGAAACCGCCAGTGAAGTCTTTGATCACCTTCGCCAGATTGTTCGTGGTACAGGTGCGGCGGCGTTGATTGTAACGCATAATGAAAAGCTGGCCTCAACGATGGACCGCCGTCTGACAATCAGGGATGGTGGGGTTGCCGTCCTGTAGATGCCGCCAAGTAGGGGCTGCCCAGTAGGGGCTGCCAAGTAGGGGCGGCTCGCATCTATTTTTATTTCGCTTATTTGAATTCTCTCGTTTGAATTTCCCCCGGGGAGTCTGCTACCTTGATAAAACCTTGGGTGTTTTGTCCTAGGTTTTCTTTTTTATATTGCGAGTGATCAATGCCTGCTCCCTTTGTCCATTTGCGTGTTCATTCAGCGTATTCTCTGGCGGAGTCAACGCTTCGTGTGAAGAAAATACCGGCTCTTGTCAGCGGTGATTCCCAGCCCGCGGTTGCGATTACCGACACCAATAATATGTTTGGCGCGCTGGAATTTTCGCAAGGGATGCGCGATGCCGGTATCCAGCCGATCATCGGTGTCCAACTGATCCTAAGGGATGATCGCGGCGCTGGCGAAGTGGTGCTACTGGCGCAGAATGCGGCGGGGTATCAGAATCTGTGCAAGCTGAATTCTGCCGCGTTGCTGCACGTCGAGGGCGGCGATGATCCCGAAGTGTCCCTTGATGCACTGGCAAAGGCGCATGAGGGGGTCCTGCTGCTTAGCGGCGGTGCCACATCTGGTTTTGTGGGCGGGGCTGCTGGTGATGGACAGACGGCGCTGGTCTCGTCGCGTTTGGAAAAGCTGGCCGAAATTCTGCCGGGCCGTGTTTATGTTGAGATTCAACGCCACGGTCTGGCTATCGAACAGCGCGCCGAGCCCGTTCTTCTCGAAGCGGCACTGGCAAGCGGCCTGCCGTTAGTGGCAACGAATGATTGCCGGTTTGAGACCCGCGATATGGAAGCCCCGCATGATGTGCTGATTTGTATCGGCTCGCAGCGCAAGTTATCTGAAGAGGACCGCCCGCGCTTTTCGCCTGAACATTATTTCAAAAACGCGGCTGAAATGACGGCGCTGTTTGCCGATATTCCCGAAGCTATCAAAAATACGCTGGTTATTGCCGAGCGCTGCAGCGTTACCGCCGAAACGCGAAAGCCGATTTTGCCAACTTTCAGTTCAGAAGAAGGGCGCAGCGAGTCCGATGAGTTGCGAATCCAGTCCGATGTTGGCCTTGCCGCGCGTCTTAATCGCCACGTATTTACCGAGGGAATGGATGAAGCGGCCCGCAGCGCAGCGGCAAAACCCTATCATGACCGGCTGACGTTTGAGTTGGGAGTGATTATGCAGATGGGCTTCCCCGGCTATTTCCTGATTGTTGCTGATTTTATTCAATGGGCGAAACGCCGCGGTATTCCTGTTGGTCCGGGGCGGGGATCAGGCGCCGGCTCGCTCGTTGCTTGGGCCTTATCGATTACCGATCTTGATCCGCTTCGCTGGGGGTTGCTGTTTGAGCGGTTTTTGAATCCCGAGCGCGTGTCGATGCCTGATTTTGATATTGATTTTTGTCAGGAACGCCGTGATGAGGTGATCACCTATGTGCAGGAAAAATACGGCTTTGACCGCGTTGCCCAGATCATCACATTTGGATCATTGCAGGCGCGAGCGGCCCTTCGTGACGTCGGACGGGTGCTGGAAATGCCCTATCCGCAAGTGGACAGAATCGCCAAGCTGATCCCCAGTAATCCGGCGAATCCAACCACCATTGCCAAGGCTTTGGAGGGCGAGGAAGAGCTTCGCAAACAACGCCGTGAGGATGAACAGGTTGGGGAGTTGATCGATATTTCGATGCGGCTTGAGGGATTGTACCGACATGCCTCAACCCATGCTGCCGGTCTGGTGATCGGGGACCGGCCTTTGGATGAGCTGGTGCCACTTTACCGTGATCCGCGCTCGCCGATGCCGGTAACGCAGTTCAACATGAAATGGGTTGAGATGGCCGGTCTGGTCAAGTTCGACTTTCTGGGGTTGAAAACGCTGACAGTGCTGCAACGTGCGGTTAGTTTTATTGAACAACGCGGCATTACGATTGATCTGGAAAGTATTCCGCTTGATGACGCCAAAACCTTTGAGATGCTGTCGGCGGGTGAAACTGTTGGGGTTTTCCAGTTGGAATCCGCGGGAATGCGCGATGTTCTAAAGGGTCTGAAACCCGACCGGTTTGAGGATATCATCGCAGTGGTGGCGCTGTATCGTCCGGGCCCGATGGAAAACATCAAGGACTATGTGGCGCGCAAGCACGACCCGTCGCAAGTCACCTACATGCATCCAAAGCTGGAGCCTGTTTTGGCGGAAACCTACGGAATTATGATCTATCAGGAACAGGTGCAGCAGGCGGCGCGCGTTCTGGCTGATTATACGCTTGGCGGGGCCGATCTTCTTCGTCGTGCGATGGGTAAGAAAATTCAGGCAGAGATGGACATGCAGCGCCAGACCTTCATTAAGGGCGCGGTTAAAAATGATCTGAGTGAACAGCTTGCCTCGGACGTATTTGATCAGATATCGGCTTTTGCCGGCTATGGGTTTAACAAGTCCCACGCTGCCGCCTATGCGATGGTCTCCTACCAGACGGCATATCTGAAGGCGAATTATCCCGAGGAGTTTCTGGCGGCCTCGATGGCCCTTGATTCTGGTAGTACCGACAAGCTCGCTATTTTTCGCCAAGAATGTGCGCGTGAGGGGATCAATCTGCTGCCGCCCGACCTCAATCATTCAGGCGCCAGCTTTAAGGTGGAGCCCCCCACGCATGAAAAAGAGGGACGCGCATCTGATCACCATTCCCCGGATCACCATTCCCAGGTTCGCTACTCATTAGGAGCGATTAAAAATGTCGGCGCTGAGGCAATGGCGCTTGTAGTTGCTGAGCGGGAGGCAAACGGGCCTTTTACGGACCTTGCCGATTTGCTGCGCCGTCTTCCCAAAGAGGCAGCCAATCGCCGCCAACTGGAAAGTCTGATAAAGGCCGGGGCATTAGACTCGATCCATAACAATCGTCGGGAACTAATTGAAAATATTGATACTATCCTTGCATATGCAGATACTATGTGGCGCGATTCGCACTCCAGTCAGGACAGTCTGTTCGGCGGCAGTGATGCGCTAGATCAGGCGGTGCGGCTAACCTCATTCGATGATTGGAGCGGAATGGATAGGCTTCGTGAAGAGTTTGAGGCGTTGGGGCTGTATCTTTCGGCACACCCGCTGGACGGCTATGCGGGGCGTCTTGACCGGTTGAAAGTTATCACCGCAACCCAGCTTGCCGCGATGATTGAAAGCCGCAATTTTAAGCCGCGGATTAATCTTGCCGGGTCGGTGACGGCCAAACAGGTTCGCGTCTCGCAGCGCGGTAATAAATTTGCCTTTGTTCAATTTACCGATCAGACCGGTGTTTTCGAGGTCACCTTCTTTTCCGATATTCTGGCGGAATCTGCCGCGCTTTTGGATAGCGACATGCCGGTACTGGTTTCGGCCAATCTAAAGCTGGAGGAAAACGGCCCGCGCCTTACCGCCGGAAAGGTGCAGGCGCTGGATGATGCGATTGCGGCGTGGCATGGCGGCGTTGGTGTCTGGCTTCAGGATGAGCGCCCGCTGGAGGCTTTGAAGGATTTGCTGGTTTCTGACGGGCCGGGCAAGGCCGAGGTTAAGCTGAAAGTTATGGTGCAGAACCATGAGGTCAGCCTAGCGGTTCCGGGGCGTTTTAAGCTTAGCGGCGATGTCCGTCAGGCGCTTCGTCAACTGCCGGGTGTTCTCCGGGTTCAGGATATTTAGAGCCGCCGCCGTTAATAGCGATCAAGGAACGTCTTTTCGGCTTGCATTTATGCTGCGCTTTGGCTACTGATCTGGCAATTCACACATGCGGGCAGGCGCCTGGCGACAGCAGTCGTTGAGGGGCCATTCCGGTGAGGGTTTTAAACCTTTCATTTCCTGCATGGAGGCTCAACCGGAGAACAGGAGTTTACGACCATGTCTCTACCTACCTTTACGATGCGCCAAATGCTTGAAGCTGGCGTTCATTTTGGCCACAGCACACGTCGCTGGAATCCCCGCATGGAGCCGTTTATTTTCGGCGAGCGGAACAAAATCCACATCCTTGACCTGCAACAGACCGTGCCGATGCTGCACGCCGCGCTGAAAGCGCTGAGCGACGTTACGTCCCGCGGTGGCCGGGTTCTGTTCGTGGGAACAAAGCGCGCCGCATCTGAGAAGATTGCCGAAACGGCGCGTAATTGCGGTCAGTATTATGTCAATCATCGCTGGCTTGGCGGCATGATGACGAACTGGGCAACTGTCTCGCAGTCGATCCGTCGTCTGCGTGAGCTTGAAGGCCGGATGGAAAGCGATGAGGTCAATCAGCTGACCAAAAAGGAAATCCTGCAACTAACGCGTGAGCGTGACAAGCTGGAGATGACGCTTGGCGGAATTAAAGAGATGGGTGGCCTGCCAGACATGCTGTTCATTATCGATACAAACAAAGAATCCATTGCCGTTGAAGAAGCCAACCGGCTGAACATCCCGGTTATTGCGATTGTAGATTCGAACGCGCGTCCGGAAGGTGTTGATTACATCATTCCCGGAAATGATGACGCCATGCGCGCTATCTCATTCTATTGTGAGCTGGCTCAGGCGGCTGTTCTTGACGGATTGCAGACCGAAGTAATGAAAGCTGGCGGCGACGCCGGTTCTGCTGTTGAGGCACCTGTTGAGGCGGCAATTGTTGAAGCCGAAGCCCCCGCCGCAGAAGCTGCGCCTGCTGCAGAAGCTGCACCTGCTGCAGAAGAAGCTGCGCCTGCTGCCGAAGCTGCACCGGTTGAAGCTGCTGTCGAGGCACCTGCCGATGAGGCCACTGCCGGGTAACGCCGGTAAGGTTTTTGCCAAATGACCTCGTCCCGGTAACGGGACGGGTTGATTTATGAACGCTGAGCTAAAATTTAATTCGTCTGAAATGGGAACTTAACGATGAGCGTTACTGCTGCACTGGTGAAAGAACTGCGTGATATGTCTGGCGCGGGGATGATGGACTGTAAAAAAGCGCTGGCTGAAACTGACGGTGATATGGATGCTGCCGTTGATTGGCTGCGCACCAAGGGTCTGGCAACAGCTGCCAAGAAATCTGGCCGCGTTGCATCTGAAGGCCTTGTTGCCTTTGCTGTTGACGGGCAGAAGGGTGCCTTGATTGAATTGAACGCCGAAACTGACTTTGTCGCGCGCAATACCGAATTTCAGGAATTTGCTGCAACTTTGGCAACATTGGCGCTGACTGTTGATGATGTCGAAGCGCTGTCGCAAGCTGATTATCCGTCGACAGGAAGAAATGTTGCAGATGAACTGACCAACAAGATCGCAACAATCGGTGAGAACATGTCGCTGCGCCGGATGCAGGTGCTTAGTGTTGGATCGGGTGCAGTTGTATCTTACATGCACAACGCAACCGCCCCCGGCCTGGGCCGGATCGGTGTTCTGGTTGCGCTTGAATCAACGGGTGATGCCGAAGTTCTTCAGAATCTTGGCAAGCAGATTGCCATGCATATCGCCGCAACATCGCCGGCCAGCCTGTCGGTTGAGGATCTTGACGCCGAGGCAGTCCAGCGCGAGCGTGACGTGCTGATCGAACAGGCAAAAGCGTCTGGAAAGCCGCAAGAAATCGCAGAGAAGATGGTCGAAGGCCGGATGAAGAAATATTATCAGGAAGTTGTGCTTCTTGAGCAAACTTCGGTCATTGATGGTGAAACCCGGATTGCTGATGTTGTCGCCAATGCCGGCGGAGATGCCGGCGCCGAAATTGCGCTGACAGCTTTTGTCAGATTTAATCTTGGCGAAGGAATCGAAAAAGAAGAATCCGACTTTGCCGCCGAGGTGGCAGCAGCAGCAAAAGGGTCCTGATCAAAATAGACGGAGGCGACACATGGCAGATGGCGAGGTTGAGTTAACGGAACATCGGTATTCCCGTGTTCTGTTGAAAATATCCGGCGAATCGCTAATGGGTACCCATTCCTATGGTATCGATCCGGAAATGGTCGCCACTGTCGCCCGTGAAGTCAAAGATGTCGTACATTCCGGGGTCGAGACATGTCTTGTTATCGGCGGCGGCAATATCTTTCGCGGTGTGTCTGGTGCAGCGGCGGGAATGGAGCGCGCCACCGGTGACTATATGGGAATGCTTGCCACGGTGATGAACGCGCTGGCAATGCAAAGCGCGCTAGAAGCTATCAATGTTCCAACACGCGTTATGTCTGCGCTTCCCATTAGTGCCGTTTGTGAGCCGTATATTCGCAGGCGCGCCGTTCGCCACCTTGAAAAAGGCCGTGTGGTAATTTTTGCGGCAGGAACCGGCAACCCCTTCTTTACGACGGATACTGCAGCGGCATTGCGCGCGTCCGAAATGGGGTGTGTGGCGCTGTTAAAGGGCACCCGCGTTGACGGTGTCTATTCTGCCGATCCGGAAAAAGATAAAACCGCAAAGCGCTATGATCAGTTAAGCTATCTTCAGGTTCTGTCTGAAGATTTGCGCGTTATGGATGCGTCTGCGGTATCGCTTGCGCGCGAGAACAACATTCCGATTCTGGTGTTCTCGATTGAGGATTCGGGCGGATTTGAACGCGTTTTGAGACATGAGGGCAAATTCACGATCGTGAAATGATCTGTAACTTTTGATGGTCCCTCTGGCCGGATAAACTGGCCGGATAAACTGGTTGGGGTTCAGGGGTGTTGAGCGTAGATATTCACATTCACACAAAAACAATTCATATTAAGTAAATTTCGTCGGTTAAGGGAGATTGGTAGATGTCTGGAATGGATCTTGATGACATCAAACGCAGAATGGAAGGCAGTCTGAATAGTCTGCAAACCGAATTTATGGGTTTGAGGGCAGGGCGTGCTTCTACCGGGATGCTTGAGCCAATTATGGTTGATGCTTATGGCTCAAAAATGCCAATGAATCAGGTCGGAAATATTTCCGTTCCCGAATCGCGCCTGTTGACGGTTACGGTCTGGGATGCAGGACTTACTGCTGCGGTGGAAAAAGCCATTCGCGAGTCTGATTTGGGGCTTAACCCGATGGCCGAGGGCACGTTAATCCGGGTTCCCATTCCTGATCTGTCCGAAGAGCGTAGAAAAGATATGGTCAAGGTAGCAGGCAAATATGCCGAAGCAGCCCGGGTATCGGTTCGAAATGTGCGCCGCGACGGTATTGAATCCGCGCGCAAGCTGGAAAAGGAAAGCGCCATTTCTGAAGACGAGCGCCGTGGGCTTGAGGCAGATATTCAAAAGCTGACGGACGATCATGTGAAAATGATTGATGAAGCGTTTGCTAATAAGGAAAATGAAATCACTCAAGTGTGAATCGACGCTAGTCTGGTGTTTTCAAAATAGGATTTTTAGAGCTTATGAACAGTATTCCGTATCACCTTGCTATAATCATGGATGGCAATCGCCGTTGGGCACGGGGCAACGGATTGGGCTCGCTTCGCGGTCACCAACAGGGGGCCGATACTCTCAAAACTGTGGCAAAACACGCGCATGAATACGGCGTGAAATGGCTTTCAGTCTTTGCTTTTTCGTTTGAAAATTGGAAACGCCCAAAGCCTGAAGTAGAGGGGTTGATGGGGTTGCTGGCGCGTTTTCTTGAAAATGACGTTGACGAGTTGAATGATCAGAATGTTAAATTACGGGTGATTGGAAATCGCACGCGCTTTAGCCCCAGACTTATTGACCTTATCGAATGGGCTGAAAAAGAAACCTCCAACAATAGTGGCCTCAATCTAACCTTGGCGCTAGATTATGGGGGACGGCAGGAAATTGCGATGGCAGCGCGCCTCGCGGCCACCGAGGCTGCCAGCGGTATCATCAGTATCGAGGACATTAACGAAGATTTTCTAAAATCGCGAATGCTGTCATCAGCATTGCCGGAAATTGACCTTCTGATTCGCACCGGTGGTGAACAGCGTGTGTCAAATTTTATGCTGTGGGATATATCCTATGCAGAATTGCATTTCACCCCTGTCTTTTGGCCAAACTTTACCATTTCTGACCTCGAAAAAGCCCTAGATGATTTTAGTAAACGTGACCGCCGTTTTGGCGGGAATACGTTGCGTGAGGTCGAACGACCCACAGGTGTTGAGGAGGTCGTGGTTGATGACGTCTCAAAGACCGTTCACGTCAACTCAAATCGTCAAATCGTTTGATTAGATGCTAGGCCCGTTGCAATCACGTACCGGGCAATCAGGCTCGGGGCAATCTGGCTCGGGGCAATCAGGTCCGGGGCAATCAGGTCCGGGGCAATCAGATACCGGGCGACGGGTTTGGGGCGCGTTACTTTTTTCTCCGTTGATTATTCTCTTCGCGGCTTCGGCTACGGCGGCGCAATGGCTGCTGGTCCCTTTTGCCTTTGTCATGTTGTGGGAATTTTGCGCCATTTTGAAAGTGCAATACCCAGTGCGTTTTGTACTGGCCATGAATTTTTTACTTTTCAGCATTCCTGCGCCCATCTTTACCCAGATTGAGGCGTTGGCAGGCATGTCCTTGCAGCCGGTTTTATGGACGCTAGCGGGGATGATTGTGGTGTTTGTTGCCCTAAGCACTCTATCGAAGGGGGCGCAATCCAGATTATCAATCGTGTTTGTCATTTTGCTGATTGCCAGCGTTTTGGCGGCAAGAGGCCTGCTGGGTATGGAGGGCGGTCATCATATTGTGCTGATACTTGCTGGAATGGTGGCGGCCTGTGATATCATGGCCTATTTTGTGGGTCGCGGTATTGGCGGCGCGCGTCTGGCCCCTGCTATCAGTCCGAACAAAACGCGCTCAGGCGCCATTGGCGGTATTTTGGGTTCAATTGCGGCGGGGGGAGTGGTGATGTATTTTACCGAGATATCGCTGCTGGAAGTTGTTGTGGGCGGCGCGGTGATTGCAGTACTGGCGCAGGTGGGGGATTTGGCCGAGTCGGCGCTGAAACGCGGCGCGGGGGTAAAGGATAGCGGGCGTATTATTCCGGGCCATGGCGGCTTTCTGGATAGATTTGACGGCTATCTTCTTACATTGCCTAGTGTCTATATTTACATGATGGCAGTGAGTTCTGGTATAGTTCGATAACCGCCCAACCCTTTCGGCTGGACGGCTTATCATATTCAAGGTGTGTGACCCAGAGTGGCAAAAAATCTTACAATTTTCGGGTCAACAGGGTCCATTGGTGATAGCACGCTTGACATCGTTGACGCTTGCCCGGACGCGTTTGAAGTTCACGCCCTTATCGCCGGAAGTAATTTTGCAAAACTGGCAGAACAGGCGCGCCGCTATCGCCCCGCAATTGTGGGGCTAGCCGATCCTGACCGGGCGCGTGAGCTTCGTGCGGCACTGGCGGGATTTGAGTGTAAAATTGCGATTGGCGCTGATGAATGCACTGCAATTGCAGATGATCCGGTTGATATAGTCATTGCTGGTATCGTTGGACTTGCCGGTCTGCCGTCGGTTTTACGCGCTGTTCAGGCAGGTCAGACAGTCGCACTTGCCAATAAGGAATCCCTTGTATCCGCAGGCGCGTTGGTGGCATCGGCGGCTAGGGCCAGCGGTTCACGCATTCTGCCCTTGGATAGCGAGCATAGTGCCGTCTTTCAATGTTGGCTGGGTTGGACCGGAAAACAGGCTAGCTGCGCCAAGAACGGCGATAATGCTGGCGCTGATGATGTGTATTCCAGTGTCCTTAAAGGCGCTGGCGATGCGGCCTCCATCCGGCATATTTGCCTTACGGCGTCGGGCGGTCCGTTTCGCACTTTGCCACTTGATCAATTCGCCAAGATAACGCCCGAAGCGGCGGTCCGTCATCCGAACTGGTCAATGGGCCGCAAAATCTCGGTGGATAGCGCGACGATGATGAATAAGGGGTTGGAGGTCATCGAGGCCGCTTGGCTGTTTGACCTTGAGGATAGGCAGATTGAAGTATTGGTCCATCCCCAGGTTGCCATTCATGGGATGGTTTATTTTAATGATGGCTCGGTGATCGGCCAGCTTGGTACGGCGGATATGAAAACGCCGATATCATATGCGCTGGCATGGCCCGGCCGATTGAATTGGCACCCTGAACCTTTGGATTTGGCGGCAATGGGCCGGCTTGACTTTGCTCCCGTTGATCTGGCGCGCTATCCTTGTTACGGCTTGGCCCGCGATGCGCTGGCTGCGGGCGGTGTTGCCTCGGCAGTCTTGAATGCTGCGAATGAAGTCGCGGTAGAAGCGTTTCTGGCAGGCAGAATACCGTTTACCGCGATTGCAGATATTGTCTCAAGCTGCCTTGATAGCGGGATTGAGGGTGATGTTGACAGTCTTGATTCTGTGTTGGAACTGGATTTTGCAGCGCGCCAACTTGCCGCTACCGCTTTTACTAAAATTGACGCATTCGTGTCTTAATCCATGCTATGAAGTCGGCCTAAATACGAATTAGGCCAAACACGAATTAGAAATATAGGACTAGGAGTCTGATCGAGTATGCCTGACCTTAGCGCTCTGCAGTTGATTATCGGTTTTCTGTTGTTGCTGACCCCAGTGGTGTTTTTTCATGAGCTTGGCCATTATTGGGCGGCACGGCGTGCCGGCGTTGTGGTAGAGGTGTTTTCTATTGGGTTTGGTCCCGAAATTTTTGGCTGGACATCAAAAACAACCGGAACGAGATGGCGTTTTGCGGCGGTTCCGCTTGGCGGATATGTGCGAATGCGCGGCGATGAAAATGCTGCCAGCCAGCCTGCTGCTGGTAGCGAGGCGGTCTCGGGCAGCTTTGCTGGGGCGAAACTTGGCTGGCGTATTCTGATTGTTGCTGCCGGTCCCATTGCCAATTTTATTCTGGGTATTGTTCTTTTCGCCCTTGTCTATATGTCCGTTGGCAAGGTTATGCTGCCGGCTGAAATTGGTGAAGTTATGCCGGATTCCGCTGCCGCTGAAGCAGGGTTGGTGGCGGGTGACATTGTTACCGAAATTGACGGGGTAACGATCCGTGATTTCAACGATATGCGCGGGTTGGTAGTGGAAAGCCCGGGCCGACCGCTGGATTTCACCATCCTGAGGGGCGCGCAGGAAGTGTCGTTGATTGTCACCCCGCAACCGCGCTTTAACGCCGATTTACAAATTTATATTGGCCTTCTGGGGGTAAAGTCGGCGAGTGGGGGCAAGCGTGAGCGGATGCTTCCGGGAAGCGCGATAGTTGCCGGAACGTCGGATGCTTTTCATATGTCGGTGATGATTTTGCGGGGTCTGGCCCGCCTTGGCAGCGGCAAAATGCAGGCTGGCGAGGTGCAGGGCCCGGTCGGTATCGCCAAAATTTCTGGCGCGGTTCTGCAGCAAGGACTGATCCCGTTTGTGTTGTTGACTGCGGTGATTTCGATCAATCTAGGGTTGATAAATTTGCTTCCCATTCCGGCACTTGATGGCGGACATTTGGTATTTTTCTTCTATGAGGCAATTTTTGGCAAACCATTGCCGATGGCCTTGCAATTGATGCTGTTACGCGGGGGGATTGCGATCCTGTTAACGCTAACGCTGTTTTTGGTCGTTTTTGATGTCACTAGGTTATTCACCTGACGCAATTAACAAGTTCGCGCGGTCCGCATGTCCGATTGGGCGCCCTATCAGGGGTCATTTCCAGGTGTCATTTCGCGCTAAAAATGCCCATAATTTCAACAAATGCGGTGTTTTCACAAGGTCAGTCAGGTGTTTGGCTAAAATGTCCGCTTTGATTAAGTCGCTTGGATGGGTATAGTTCAGATTGCTGATTTGGGGGGTAGAGACCATGTCGAAGCTGGCGCTAATTTTTGTGATTGGTTTTGTTTCGTTTTTTGGGGCGGCATTGCCAGCCTCGGCGCAATCGTCGGATGCGTTGGTTCAGGTCGAACAGATCGTCGTCACTGGCAACCGGCGGGTCGCAGACGGTACGGTTTTATCTTATTTGCCAGTGCAGGTTGGCGACCGCGTTTCGCGTGCAACCCTCAGTATAGCCCTTGAAAGGCTGTATGATACTGATCTTTTCAAAGATATTGATATCAGCCTTGATGGTCAGACCATAACTGTCACAATCGTTGAAAATCCGATTATCAACCGCGTTAACATCGAGGGTAATGATGCCCTTTCTGATGAGCGCCTTCTCGAAGTGCTGGATATTGAGCCACGCCGTGTTTACACCCGTGAGACCGCCCTTCAGGGATCGCAGCGCCTTTTGGATATTTACCGTCAAAGCGGGCGGTTTGCCGCTGTGGTTGAGCCACAGATTATTGAACTTGATGAAAATCGGGTCGATCTAGCCTTCGTTGTTAATGAAGGCCCGATGATCAAGATCAACTCCATCACGTTCAAGGGTAATCGGCTGTATTCTGATTCCGCACTGCGCCGTGCCATCGCCAGCCGTGAGACGAAATGGTGGACGATTTTTTCCTCGGCCGACAATTATGACGAGGCCCGTCTGGATTATGACTCGCGGCTTTTACGGCAGTTCTATCTTGAACGTGGTTATGCCGATATTGAAGTGTTACGCGTTAGAGGTGGTCTGCTGCCTAGCCGAAAAGGCTTTGCCGTCAATTTCCTCCTCGAAGAAGGTGTTCGTTATAAGGTTGGTGATATCTCCATTGAAAGCCAGATTAAAGGGCTGGACATCGAATTTTTGACGACGCTGTTCAAGTTCGGTGATGATGGATGGTATGATGTTCGTCTGCTAGAACAGGGCATGCTGGACCTGACGAATGAACTGGGCTCGGTCGGCTATGCGTTTGTTAATATCGATCCTGAGGTTGTAACCGACCCCGAAAGCCAAACGCTCAACATCTTTTTGAAAATTGGCAAGGCGCGCAAAAATTTCATTGAACGTATTGAGATCGTCAATAATTCCAGGACACTCGATTCTGTTATCAGGCGCGAATTTGAACTTGTTGAGGGCGATGCTTTCAACCAGCTCAAGCTGGAACGTTCAATTCGTAATGTCCGTAATCTTGGCTATTTTTCGAATGTGACTGTGCAGAATATTGCCGGAAGCAGCGATGAGCAGACGATCACCCAATTAACCGTTGAAGAGCAGTCAACAGGCGAGCTATCAGTTGGCCTTGGATACTCATCCATTGATAAAACCAACGTCGTGCTGGGTATTAATGAGAAGAATTTCCTTGGTACAGGCCGGTCCTTGAATGCAAGTCTGGACCTGTCAAAGAGCAGCACGAACCTCACTCTGGGGATTACCGAGCCGTATCTTTTCGGGCGAAACCTTACCGGATCGGCCTCGGTGTTTAATGAGCGGGTTAAGCGCAACACCATTACCACCAACAAATTGGGAACTGATTTTGGTGTTGGGTTCTCGGCGGCCGATGATTATTATCACCGGGTCGGATATGAATTATCGCGTACAAAATCAACGACACCATCAACAAAAGCAACCTCGGTGACGGGTGAGAATAATAAGACGATTCTAAAATCTGCGGCCCGCTATAGTGTGTCACGCGATACCCGTGATAATCGGATGGACCCGTCAGACGGAAGTCTGATTGAGCTATCTCAGGAAATCGCCGGAATTGGCGGTGATGCGAAATACTATCAGGCCATTATCAGAGGCGCGTATTACAAGCCTCTTTACTTTAACTCCATCGTTCTGGGGGTTAAGGGCCGTGTTGGTAGCGTGATCGGGTTGGGCGAGAAAGTAACGCAATCACAGCGTTTCTACATTGGTGGTCGCAGTGTGCGTGGATTTGAGGGCAGCGGTATTGGGCCGCGTGATACAGGGTCAGGCGCGGCTGTCGGCGGTAACAATGTTGTGAACGGTAGCTTTGAAATTGTGTCACCTCTGGGGTTCAGCAAGGATCTTGGAATGCGTTGGACCGTCTTTTCAGACTTTGGCTCGGTATGGAACACAGATTTTCCAAATGGCGTAACCGGGGCGAAAAAATCTTCGCTTCGCACGTCGGTCGGTACCGGCATTTTGTGGAACACATATATCGGGCCAATGTCGTTCTACTGGGCCAATGCCATAAACAGCGAAAAATATGACAGAAAGAAGACGTTCCAGTTTACCATCGGCACGCGGTTATAGGGGCTTCGATGTGACGCAAAATCTGTCTTTTGCCGCATCTGTATTGATGATAAAACGCGCTGTATTTTTTTTGGTGTTGATGACTATCGGTATGGCACAGCCCGTCTTTGCGCAACAGGCTGTCACAAATTCAGATGAAAATGCTGGTGCCGGCGTTATTGATGGCTCTATGGCGGTGCGCCGGATTGGTCTGATTGATCTTGAGGGTGTTTTGCGTGCTTCTAAGGGAACCTTGCGCGTTCGCGAATTGCTGGATGAACAAAGGCTAACCTTTCAGCGTGAATTTTCCGCGCGTGAGACCAAGCTTCAGGAAAGCGAGCGTGAGTTGGTTACGTTGCGCGAGACGTTATCTGAAGAGGAATTTGCGAAAAAACTGTCTGAATTTGAGGCTGAAGTGGCCAAAATCCAGCAGGAAATTCAATATGGCCGAGAGGCAATCGCGCTCGCTTTTCAGGAAGCGCAGGGAGAATTGCGCCGGATGGCCGTGGAGATTGTAACTGAGGTCGCGCGTGAGCAGATGCTCGATTTGGTGCTTGTCCGCGATGCTGCCTTGATTTTCATTCCGTCTCTTAACCTTTCCGAAGAGGTTTTGCGGCGGCTTGATGAGCGAACAAAAAATGCGCGAATTGAAGTCAACATAAGACAAAATGATGTTCCAATACCTGAGGTTTCGGCCCCAAAAGAGGCGGTATCGGAATAGATATTAAGCATGGCAATTAAAACCCGATTTTTCACGATTACCCCGCAGAGTGCCGCATCACTTGCCGCTGCCATTGGCGCTGAGGTGACAGGTGATGGCGCGGTATTGGTGAGTGATTCTGCCTCGATTGATAAAGGCGGCCCCGGAATATTAAGTTTTTTATCGGTTGCACCGCCGGATATCGATTTGAATTTGCTAGAGGGTGCGACGGTTATAACCAGCGGTGAATTTGCCGCATCACTTCCAGATAAATGTACAAAACTGATTGTCGATGCGCCGCGCCTAGGCTTTGCGCGGGCGCTCTCCCAATTGGTTCCTGACACCCAATCAGGTCCGGTCACACCCTATGATTTTGGTGCCAAGCATGATGGGCATGAAGGCACTGTGACCGTTGGTCCGGGGGTTATGCTGGGCGATGGCGTTACGATTGGCGGCGGGAGTATCATTGAAGCCGGAGCGGTCATCCATAAAGGGGTGCGCATTGGCACCGGATGCCGGATTGGGGCCAACGCTGTGCTTTCGCACTGTGATCTTGGCGATAATGTCAGTGTTTTGCCAAATACCGTCATTGGAAGCGCAGGTTTCGGGTTTGAGATGACCAAAGACGGGGCGGTGATGTTGCCCCATGTGGGATCAGTCGAAATTGGCAGCTTCAGCCATATAGGCGCCGGTTGCTGCATTGATCGCGGCACATTAGAGGCCACCCGGATTGGAGCGAACGTAATGATCGATAATCTGGTCCATATTGCCCATAATTGTACCATTGCGGACCGCGCCATTTTAACCGCGCAAATCGGTATGGCCGGGGGTGCCAGCATTGGCGAGGGTGCAATGCTGGGTGGTCAGGCCGGAATTGGCCAGAATGTTAGTGTCGGTAAGGACGCCGTTGTAATGGCGCAAAGCGGCGTTACAAAGGATGTCGGCGAGGGCATGATTGTTGTAGGATTTCCGGCTACTGAGGCGCGCGATTTCTGGCGGGAAAAGGCGGCGCTTCGCCGCCTGCTTGCCAAATCTGGGAAGAAAGAAAATAACCAATGAACGAAACCATTACCGAACTCAATATTGACCAGATACAAAAACGCATTCCCCACCGTCCGCCAATGTTGCTGATTGACCGGGTAGAGGAAATTACGGCGGATACCAGTGCCGTGGGGATAAAGTTGGTCAGCGCCAGCGATCCCGTATTTACCGGACATTTTCCCGATTATCCGATTATGCCGGGCGTTTTGATTGTCGAAGCAATGGCGCAAACCGCGGCCTGCCTTGCCAGCGTGACGTTGGGCAATGAAACTGACGGCAAGCTGGTATTTTTTACCGGTATTGACAAGGTAAAGTTTCGCAAACCCGTTCGTCCCGGCGATGTTTTAACTCTATATGTTGAAAAAATCAGCTCGAAAGGCGCATTGTGGAAATTCAAAGGGGTGGCAAGCGTAGGAGGTGTGAAGACATCTGAGGCCGAATTTGGCGCGATGATTGTTGATCCGCCGCGGTGATGCTTTTACGCTCACCCTATTCTGGAACACATAAATTTCACCCAGATCCATTTTAGAAAGTCCGTATTTTCATGGCTGTTTTTATTCATCCCACTGCGGTAATTGACCCGGCCGCCTCGCTGGGTGCTGACGTTAGTATTGGACCCTTTTGTGTTATCGGGGGCGATGCTGTTATTGGCGATGGGGCGATTCTGCACGCACATGTGGTGATCGAAGGGCACACCTCGCTTGGTGCCGGATGTGAGGTGTTTCCCTTTGCTGTTCTTGGATGTTCCCCGCAACACACGCGTTATGCGGGCGAGCCATCGACGCTGGAGATTGGCCGTAAATGCGTGATACGTGAGCATGTGACAATGCATCCGGGAACGGCGATAGATTCGATGCGGACGGTTGTCGGTAATCACGGGTTGTTTTTGGCGGCAACGCATGTTGCGCATGATTGTGTTGTTGGTGATCATGTTATTTTCGCGAATAATGCAGCGCTTGGTGGGCATGCAAAGATTGGCAATCATGTCATGCTTGGCGGGTTTGCCACGGTTCAGCAATGGTGCCGTGTTGGCGATCATGCGATGATTGGGTCCCAAAGTGCAGTGGATAGCGATGTAATCCCGTTCGGGATTGCTGTTGGCAACAGGGCGCGTCTGACCGGCATCAATGTCATTGGCCTGTCGCGGCGCGGGTTTGACGATGCGACTGTCCTGACCCTGCGCCGGCTTTATCGGGATTTGTTTCGCGGCAGCAATGTGTATAGCCAGCGCCTACAGTCGGCGCGTCAAACCTATAGTGACAGCGCTGAGGCGGCAGAGGTTTTTACTTTTCTTGATAAGGCAGGCCGGAACGGCGTTTGTCAGGCAAACTAGAAATAGGGCGATGAATGACACAACTGGCGGTAATTGCAGGGCAGGGACAACTGCCACTAAATCTGGCAGAAAATGCCCGCCAGCAAGGATATGACGTCACCATTTTTACCATTTCGGGTCAGGCAAATGCTGATTTTTCAGCCTTTGATTCTTTTGAGATTACGCTTGGGTCTATTGGTACAACGCGCCAACTTGTTCAGGATTCCGGGTGTAGCAAAATTGTTATGGCCGGCAAAGTCCAGCGCCCGACGCTCTCGCAGCTAAAGCCGGATGCAAGTGCGGTAAAATTACTGGCGCGCGCCGTAGGCCGTGGCGATGATGCGTTGTTACGGGTGATTTCGGCATTTTTTGATGAAGTTGGTATCGAGACCATTTCTGCGGATAGCTTTATGCCCGAAGCAATGATGCCGGACGGGGTTTGTTGCGGGCAGATAAATGATGCCATTCGCGCCGATATTGAATGCGGCGTTGCGGTGCTGATGCAGCTTGGCGCGCATGATGTGGGGCAGGGCGTAGTTGTTCAAGATGGCCGTGTTATTGCGATTGAGGCCGCTGAGGGAACCGATGCAATGCTGCGTCGCTCGGCTGATATTCTGGATAAAACAGGGCCACCTGCGGTTTTCGTCAAGCGCCGTAAATCGGGTCAGGATGCCCGGCTTGATATTCCGGTGATTGGCGAGACGTCGCTGGCGGCTGTTGCGGCTGCCGGAATAGGGATTATCGCGCTTGAAGCTGGCGGTGTTTTACTTGCCGGGGATCCGCAAAAGCTATGGAAAACGGCCACTGAACTTAACCTGACAGTTGTTGGCATATAATGGCCGCACCTTTATTCATTCTTGCGGGTGAACCGTCGGGGGACAGGCTGGCAGCCAAAATGATGGCGGCGATAAATGGGAGCTGGGGTCAACAGCATTGGATAGGTGTTGGCGGGCCGGCCATGATCGAAGAAGGTCTTGTCTGTGAAGGCAAGATGGAGGCGCTGACCGTTTTCGGGTTTGGCGCAGCCCTTACCGCATATCCCCGATTATCGCGGCTAGCTGACCGCCTGGTTGACCGGATTATTGAAACCCGGCCCTCGGCGATTCTGACGGTTGATGTAAAAGGGTTTTCTTTGCGTTTGGCATCGCGTTTGCGCCGACGCATGGCGGCAGAAGGGTGGTCTGCGCCGATTATTCATACTGTGGCCCCGACAGTTTGGGCATGGGGTGCATGGCGGGCTAAAAATGTGGCAAAGGCTGTTGATGGTCTTTTATGCCTGTTTCCTTTTGAGCCGGCCTATTTCACCCCGCACGGCATCACAACCCAGTTTATCGGACATCCTGAAGCGTTTAACGACATTTATAATCATCCTGTGCGGCCGAATCCGCTCCTTACCGCGGGTAAATCCCCCGCTAACGGCCTGCACATAACGATGCTGCCGGGAAGTCGGCGGTCCGAGATTTCGCATATGCTGGTGCCAATGCTGGATGCATTGATGCTGGTAGGAAAGGCAATGCCGGGACTGACTGTCAGCTTACCAACGCTGCCGCATCTTGCAGATCAGCTTCGTGAAGGCGTTGCCGCGGCGGTTGCCAAAGGGAATTTGCAGGATGTGATTGCGATAAATACGGGCAAGGACGCGCTGTTTGACGCTTTGTCGAAAAGTCATGCGGTTTTGGCGGCGTCGGGTACCGTTACCCTGCAAACCGCGCTATACGGCGTTCCGGGCGTTGCCTGCTATAAAGCCTCGGCGATTTCAGCTTTTATTGGGCGGCGTTTGGTGCAAATGGACAAGGTCATTCTTCCTAATACTCTCTTGGCCAATACTCTCTCGGCTAATACTCTCTCGGCAAATGCTTTCTCGGCAAATGCTCTCTCGGGCGATGCTCGTGAAAAAGATCAGGTCTATCCGTTTCTTTTTCAGGAAAAGGCCACGCCGCAGGCTATGGCCGAGGCCCTTCTGGGTAGCCTTGCTGACCCACAGGCCGAATCACGCGCCGCGGATCATGCGCAAAAGCTTCGCAAAATGCTGCGGGGGGAGCAGGATAATGACTCTGCCAACAGGGGATTTGAAGCCAATATAGTGCACGCGATGACCCGGTGGCTAGGCACCCCATCACCAAGGTTTGATGCGTAATCAAACCTGGTTTCTGCGGTATCTGAAAAAGCCTAACGCTTGGCGATATCTACAAAGCCGCGCAATGCCGGGCCGGTATAAAGCTGGCGCGGGCGTCCAATGCGCTGCATCGGATCAGTGATCATTTCGTTCCATTGCGCCACCCAGCCAACGGTCCGCGCCACAGCAAACAAAACAGTGAACATTGAGGTCGGGAAACCCATCGCCTTCAAGATGATACCCGAATAGAAATCCACATTTGGATATAGCTTTTTATCGATAAAATACTGATCCTTAAGCGCCATATCTTCCAGTGCCATCGCAAGTTCCAGAAGCGGATCTTCGACACCCAATGCCCCAAGAACCTGATGGCAGGTTTCGCGAAGTACTTTCGCGCGCGGATCGAAATTTTTGTAGACGCGGTGACCAAAGCCAAACAGGCGGAATGGATCGTCACGGTCACGCGCCCGGTTCACAAATTCGGGAATATTGTCCTTATGCCCAATCTCGTTCAACATGTTCAGAACGGCCTCATTCGCACCGCCGTGAGCAGGACCCCAAAGGGAAGCAATTCCGGCAGCAATACAGGCAAACGGGTTCGCACCTGATGATCCGGCAAGGCGCACGGTAGAGGTGGATGCGTTTTGTTCATGGTCAGCGTGCAGAATGAAAATCTTATCCATCGCATTGGCAATAATCGGATCAATAACATATTCTTCTGCAGGAACCGCAAAGCACATCTGCAGGAAATTTTCGGCGTAGGACAAATCATTTCGCGGATAGTTGAACGGCTGACCAAGGGAATATTTATAGGCCATCGCAGCCAAAGTCGGAATTTTCGCAATGAGACGGCGCGAGGCAATCATCCGCTGCAGCGGATCATGAATATCGGTTGAATCATGATAAAAGGACGATAGGGCACCAACAACACCGCACAGGATTGCCATCGGGTGGGCATCGCGGCGGAAACCGCGCAAGAAGGTGGATAATTGTTCGTGCACCATCGTGTGGCGTGAAATAGCTGTATCAAACCCTGATTTCTGCGCGGCGTCAGGCAATTCGCCCTCTAGCAGAAGATATGCAACCTCAAGAAAATCCGATTTTTCGGCAAGCTCTTCAATAGCATAACCGCGATGCAGCAAAACACCTTCGTCGCCATCAATATAGGTCAGCCCGGACAGACAGGACCCCGTCGCGCCATAGCCGGGATCGAAGGTGAACATTCCCGTTTCACCATACAGTTTTCGGATATCGACAACGTCAGGGCCAATCGTTCCCTTCATCACGGGAAGGGAGATACTGCTACCGCTGGTATCATCGGTGAGAGTTACTGTTTTTTTCACGTCTTTATCGGCAGCCATGCTGATCCTCGTTTTGTGCAAACTTGGGGGAACTCCCCATACTGAACCCATCTGCTAACACGTCAATCGCACCTTGCATGGGAAGGATGTTCTTACAGCTAATCCCTATAATTTGCAAGTTTTTCGGATACGATTAGCGGTTTCCAAAGGCCCTAGGGCGGCCATAACATCAATGATTTAGGGCGATTGTTTGGTTCCGGTTAGCGCTGCACGAAGGGGCAGCCCTATATCCTTCATCTTCATCGCGTTCGCGCCAAGCCAGCCTTTTATGAAGTCTTGCAAATCGTCTGAATTCCATGGTTCAGGCGGCAAATCTGCGGCCAATTTCGCCAATGTCTCACAGCCGTTCGCATCCAAAAATACGGCCGCATCCTCGGCTATTTCCGGCGCGCCATCATGCAGCAAGAAATCCACGGAATTGGCAATGTCCAGATGGGTTTTTGCCCGTTCTTTTAACAGCGGCATCAGCGTCAAAAGCCGCGATTTTGCATCGGTGCTGGTGGCATGAATAAGTGGCTCTATGCGCTCATACAGCGCCGCATCATCCATTTCCCGCAGATAATGGCTGTTGATATCCTTGACCTTGTCGGGATCGAAATTGGCTGGCGCGCGGCCGATCCTGTCCAGATCAAACCATTTTACCGCATCTTCGCGGCTGATGATTTCGTCATCCCCATGACTCCATCCAAGGCGCAGCAGGTAATTTACCATCGCTTCGGGAAGCAGGCCCATATCTCGGTAGGCATCAACGCCAAGCGCACCATGACGTTTTGACAATTTCGCGCCATCAGCCCCGTGAATCAGAGGAATATGCGCAAAAATGGGAATGTCCCAGCCCATGCCCTGATACACCATATACTGGCGAAAGGCATTGTTCAGATGATCATCGCCCCTGATCACGTGGGTAATGCCCATGTCGTGATCATCGACGACCACAGCCAGCATATAGGTTGGCGTCCCGTCGGCGCGCAAAATAACCATATCATCCAGATTTTCGTTCTGAACGGTTACATCGCCTTGCACCGCATCCTTGATTGTCGTGGCACCGCTATCCGGCATCCGCATTCGCACGGCAAAGGGCAGTGTTGGCTCCGGCATCTGGCTATTGGGAGATTTTTGGTCATTTGTGCGGTCCCGCCATGGAGAGCGCACAGGTTTGCCCTCGGCAATGCTGACTTGCCTGATTGTGTTCAGCTCATCATCGCTGAGATAACAGCGGTAGGCAGCGCCATTTTCAACCAGTTTATTGGCAATTTCAGCATGCCGGTCCGCTCTGGAAGACTGACTGATTGCCGGGGAGTCACCTTCCAGCCCCAGCCAGCCAAGCCCGTCATGAATGGCTTCGATAGCCTCGTTTGTTGAGCGTTTTTGGTCGGTATCCTCAATGCGTAAAAGGTAGGTGCCGCCATGATGGCGCGCAAACAGCCAGTTGAACAGCGCGGTCCGTGCGCCGCCAATATGCAGAAAGCCAGTTGGCGAAGGGGCAAATCGGGTAACGACATTCATGGTCTTTTAACGCCTCACTGATAAGCTGTCGGAAATGGTGCGAAGAAGCCCCTCTAAACCGGTCCAACCGCCTTAGCCAAACCGCCTTAGCCAAACCGCCTTAGCCCAACCGACTTAGCCCAACCATATTAGCAGGCATACCAGTTTTACTGCCAGTGACCTCTTCAAATTAAGCGGCATCCTAAGCAAAACCTGCCAGAAAGGCGAGGATAAACCTTCATGCGGATGATCCCCGAACGCCGGATCCTGCTCTATGTTGGCAGCATGATAGGCGGCATCATCATTGGCACAAAACTGATGTCTGGGCTGATGTCTGGTATGGCGCCGCTTTATGTAACCCTGTCAGCTGGCCTGAAAAGCTTGGGAAGTGAGGTTTTGGCAACGGGTGTAGGGGTGGTGCTTGCTCTGGTTTTGAGCTTTGGGGTTGTGTTGGTTGGTGCATTGCTGCGCGCAAAACTGATGCACCGATTAGGCCATAGCTCGCCCCGCACATCAACGGATGAGGCACCTATCACCCCGGCCATCACCCCGGCCATCACCGGGGCTATTATCATGTCCCTATTCCTGTTTGCATGGATGGGGCTTGGCATTGCTGTGGTTATTTTTCAGATGGCTCGCCTGCCGTTGGGGGTGATTAATTTTGGACAGGATGTGCGCCTGACGGGGCAGATTGAGGCGATTGATGGCCGTGCGGATGCGCGTTTGCGGTTTTGGCTTTACGTTACAGAAATTAGGACGGCGCCCAAAGCGCTTGAGACGCACCGTGTTCGTTTGTCTGTTCGCGCCGATGATGATGTTAAGGCTCTAAAAGTAGGTCAGTATGTGCGGCTTCGCGCGCGTTTATATCCGCCGCCCACTCCGGTGCTATTTGGGGCTCCGGATTATGGGCTTCAGGCGTTGGCGCGCGGCATCGTTGCTAGCGGATTTGCGACCAGCCCGATAGAACAGCTTGATGATACTGAAAAGCCGCGTGGCTGGCGGGTTCGTCTGGCGGCATTCAGACAATTGCGCGCCGATGCTATAATGGCGGGAATGTCCAGTCCGGCGGGCGGGGTTGCTGCCGCGCTGCTGATCAGTGACCGGCGCTATGTATGTGCGGGGACCTATGATCTTTTTCGCGAATCTGGTCTGGCGCATTTGCTGGCAATTTCTGGCCTTCATATGGGATTGCTGTGTTTTGGTGTGATTGCGTTTCTGCGGTGCTGCGCGGCGTTATTTCCCGTTTGGGCCAGCCGCTTTCCTGTTCATAAGGTGGCCGCATGTCTTGGATTGATGGCGGGGTTTGTCTATGTCTGCTTGTCGGGTGCATCGATCAGCGCGGTACGGGCATTTCTGATGGCAGTTCTGATCCTGTTCGCGCTGTTGTCTGACAGGTTGGCGCTAACGCTGCGCAATGTTGCCATTGCCGCCATCGTCATTCTATTTTTTAATCCGGCGGCGTTATATACCGCCGGTTTCCAGCTCTCTTTTGCAGCTACGGCAGCGTTGGTGATGTCGTTTGAAAGACGGCACGGAATAACAGGCCAAAAGGCCGGCCAAGCTAGCGGGTCAATGGGCCGGTTCCGGCGGTGGGCGTGGGGATTAATGCTGGCGTCATTGATTGCCAGCCTTGCAACCTTGCCATTTACCGCGCAGCATTTTGGTGTGGTAGCGCCATGGGGCGTGTTGGCCAATCTGGCTGGTATTCCGCTTACCGCATTATGGATTATGCCGGCTGGGCTCGCCGTTCTGGTAACGCAATTATTGCCATTTCCGGGTTTTATGGCAGATGCCAGCCTGTGGATTATGCAATCTGGAATTGACGTGCTGATCGCGGTTGCCGGATGGTTTGCAGGCTTGCCGTTTTCGCCGGTACGCGTGCCGCCTCCCGGCACAATAATCATCACCGGATTGGTTGCCATGATGATCATTTTGCTGTCGGTAGAAAGATCAAATGACCCTTCGCCGCGCTATTCCCCCAGCGAGTTACCCAAATTCGGCGTCAAAATTGCCAGTCAGACCGGGGCACGATATTTTACAGGAACGGCAATGATCCTATCCGGTAGAGCGATGCAACTGGGTATGATTGCCGTGCTTGGTATTACTGGTTTGTTTTGGGTGCTGCGCCCCGCTGTTGACGGTGTGTATTTTGCCGCGCGGACATCGTTTCTTCTGCTTCCCGTTGATAGCGGTGTCCTCAGTGACGAAAAGATTTACAACAGGAACACGCTCCCCACCGGCACTCTTTCAGATAACATGAATGACAAAGCCGAAGTTGAAAAGCCAATCGAAGCAATCGCCATTTCCACTAGGCAAAATCGCAAGCTTTCGGATTTTTACGCCGATAGCGCCCGCCGAATTCTGGCCATTGAAGAGATTTTCGACACAACTAATAACGGGGCAACAAATAACGGGGCAACAAATAACGTTCCGCCCGACACCACGAATGCAGCGCCAAAACTCATTTTGCACCGGAACGGGGTTCGCATTGCCATCGTATCGGACCGTGCAAACCTAAACCTAGCCTGTCATACCGAGGCTGATATGGTTTTGGCCCTGATCCGCGCGCGTTATCCTTGCCGAACCGGAAAACCGCTTTTTACGTTGCGCGGTCTTAACCGCGGACGTTATCTGATTTCGGACTTGTCGCCGGATATTCTGCGCCTACGGAATGCGGAAGGTCAGTATTTTCTAATCAAGCCGGTCAGTTTGCCTTGAACTTCAACCTCATCAGTCTGGAAATACCGTGTCTGATAGCGCGGATTTTCAGCTTGCAGACCAACGCGCCCGGGCTCTTTTAGAAGCGTTTTCAGCGTTGCTTCCTGCTTTTGAATAAGGGCGACAACGATTTCACCGTGATTGGCCGTTGCTGACCGTTCGATTACCACCGTATCCCCATCCAGAATGCCCGCCTCAACCATGGAATCGCCGACAATTTCAAGGGCAAAATGCTCGCCGCGCCCAATCATGCTCGCCGGAACTTCCAGATGCGTGCTGGGATCGCTCAAAGCCTCAATCGGGGTGCCAGCGGCAATCCGGCCAAGAAGCGGAAGGCTGACCGTCTCAGCCGCGTTTACAACCGCCTGACCAATAGTGCTGGTAGCATTGCTGATCGGTTTCACAATTTCGATGGCGCGGGCACGGTTAGCAAGTCGCCGGATATATCCGCGTTCTTCCAAGCCTGAAACCAACCGATGAATACCTGACTTTGAAGCCAACCCCAGCGCGTCACGCATTTCATCAAAAGATGGTGAAACCTCGCTCTTTTCAGCGTGGTCCGTCAAATAGTCGAGAAGTTCTTTCTGCTTTTTGGTGAGCATGCTCTCCCCCAAATTTTATGCCTGTTCCTCTTCTGTTCTATCAATGTTCCCTTTGCGTGTCAACAGGCAGCATTTTTGGGCTCAAATCGGGAACAAAATCGCTTTCCGCCTAGCCAGAAGCTGCCCGCCAGAAGCTGCGCGCCAGACCCTAACTTCAAGACTATAACAGCGGGTCCAGCGGCATCACGGTCACAATGTCTCCGGCTTTGCGGGGTGGGTCAAAGGGCGGGCGGACCACCAACGCGTTCGCCGCGGCATAAACGCTGATCATTGAGCTGTCCTGTTTGGCGGCGGGCGTGACTTCCGCCGTGATTTCGCCCGCAGCAAGACGCGAGGTCAGCGTTGATCGCAGATAATCCTGACGCTGATCATTTTTGCCAAGATCGGTCGTTAGCCGCGCGGCGATGTAGGTCTGCTCAAAGACTGTCCCTGCAAGGCGTGCGATGGCCGGTCGAAGAAAAATATTGGCGCAGACAGCACTAGAAACCGGGTTTCCGGGAAGTCCCAAAAGCGGAATATCATCAATGCGGCCATGGATTAGCGGTTTTCCCGGGCGCATCGCTATCTTCCAGAAATCAAGCCCGGTACCGGCGCTATTAAGATCGCTCGCGACATGATCATAGGTGCCAACCGATGCGCCGCCGGTCGTGGTGATTAAATTAAGGGGCAGGGGGGCAGCGCGGACGCGGTCCAAGATTTCCCCCGAGCTGTCCGGTGCAATTCCCAGATCAACCGGAATGCCGCCGCAGGCCCGCACAAAAGCTGTAAGATATGCAGCGTTTGAAGACACTATCTGGCCTTTTGATGGCGTGGTACCGGGGGCGCATAATTCATCTCCGGTGGACAGAATGCCAATCGTCGGGCGGGCATATACCGAAATTTCGGTATGACCGGCGGAAATGGCCAGCGCAACAGTGCGCGCCGACATGACAGTGCCTGTCTGCAGAATCTGGCTGCCGGCGGTTATATCCAGTCCAGCAGGGCGGATGAACTGGCCCGGGCTAGGTGGCTCGGTGATGATTATGACGGCGCCATCTTCCTCGGAACTGGCATCAACGTCTTCCTGCAAGACGATGGTATCCGCACCATCTGGCACAATTGCGCCGGTAAAGATGCGAACAGCGCCCCCTCTACCGCGCTGATCAGCCGCCTTTAATGTGCCATTCCATGGATGTCCGGCGGCGGATTCGCCAATTCGTGTCAGGTGCGTTCCAGCGGTTGCACAATCTGCGGCGCGAACGGCATAGCCATCCATCGCCGAGACCGGCTCGCTTGGCAAGCTAAGCAAAGATGATAAATCTTTCGCCAACACACGGCCCACAGCATCACCAAGATCGCAGGTCTCAATGCACCCGGGGGCAAGGCCGTGAAGAATGCGCGCACAAGCCTCATCAACGGGTAAAAGCGGCGTTCTGGCGTCAACTGGCCCGCCCTTAACTGGCCCGGCGTCAACTGGCCCGGCGTTAACTGGCCCACCCTTAACTGGCCCACTCTTAACTGGCATTGAACGCGCCTGATTTACCGCCTGATTTATGCGTCAGCCGAATCTCTCCGATTTTCATCCCGCGATCCACCGCTTTGCACATATCATAGATCGTCAGCGCGGCAACGGAAACTGCTGTCATAGCCTCCATCTCAATGCCGGTCCGCCCCGTTACACCGCAGGTGGCGGTAATCAAAATGCCGGGCAGGGAATCATCAATAACCAGATCAACACCAACATGATCAAGCCCCAGAGGATGGCAAAGAGGGATAAGGCTGGCCGTTTGTTTGGCCCCCATAATTCCGGCAAGCCGCGCCACCCCCAACACATCCCCCTTGTCAAGCGAGGCATCCCGAATAGCAGCCACTGTTTGCTGCATCATGGTGATTTGCCCCTGTGCCACCGCGATACGGCGCGTTAACGGTTTTTCGCCGATATTGACCATATGGGCTTTTCCGTCCGCATCAAAATGCGTGAAATCGGACATTCGCGTCTCCTAACCTTTATTTTAAGCTGCGGGGGCTACTGGATTGGTCAGAATAGCCGCAGTTGCGGCGCTGACATCATCAGCGCGCATTAAAGATTCGCCAATCAGAAAACACCGGGCTCCACAAGATGCCATATGGGAAAGGTCTGCGGGCGTAAAAAGACCACTTTCGGCAATGGCAATCCGGTCATCTGGAAGGTGCGGCAGCATCGCTGCGCCGACATCCAGTGATATTTCCATGGTTTTGAGATTGCGGTTATTGATCCCCATCAGCGGTGATTTCAACTTTGTCGCCCGGTTCAGCTCATCGGCGTCATGAACCTCGATCAGAACATCCATCCCCAACGCATCGGCGCAGGCTTCAAGCTCGCTTGCCTGATCGTCCGAAAGCGCCGCCATGATCAGCAAAATGCAATCGGCCCCCAGCGCGCGGGATTCAACGATCTGGATAGGGTCTATCATGAAATCTTTCCGCAAAACCGGCAGTGATACGCTATGGCGTGCCGCCACCAGATATTCAGGCGCGCCCTGAAACCATGGTGCATCCGTTAGAACCGACAGGCAGGTAGCACCGCCACTCTCATAAGCGGCGGCCAATGTCTCGGGATCGAAATCGGCGCGGATCAGACCTTTGGAAGGGGAGGCCTTTTTCAACTCGGCGATCAATCCGTATCCGGTCGCCGACGCTGCTGCTAACGCCTTGGCAAAGCCCCTGGTTGGGGATGCGGCTCTGGCGGCGGCCTCCAGATCGGTCATTGAGTTTGCCGCTTTCATCGCGGCAACTTCTTCGTGTTTGCCAGCAATGATTTTGGCCAGAATATCAGTCATTTTATGTCGCCTTGCCGTTGGTAATTGCGACCAGCTTTTCCAGCGCGGTCATGGCTTTGCCGTTTTCGATTGATGCGGCGGCGCGCCCGGCCCCTAGTTCCAGATTTTTGGCATGGCCGCCAGCGACCATCGCTGCGGCTGCATTGAAAATCACAATATCGCGATAGGGCCCTACCGCACCCGTCAGAACCGCGCGCAGACTAGCGGCGTTCTCTTCGGGGGTTCCCCCCTTCAATTCATCAATCGAAACTGTTTCTAGCCCGATATCGGGCGGTGAAATGGTGAATTCTTGAATCTTGCCATTGGCCAGTGCAGCAACATGCGTTGGCCCGGTTGTTGAAACCTCATCCAGCCCGTCAGCGCCGTGAACAACCCAAGCATGTGTTGTGCCCAGCGCTGATAGCGCCTTGGCAAAAGGAACGCATAAATCTGCATCGAACACGCCAACCATAATCCGTTTGACCAAAGCCGGGTTGGCCAGCGGGCCTAGCATGTTAAAAATTGTGCGAAAACCCAGATCAACCCGAACCGGCGCCACATGCCGCATTGCCGAATGATGCCGGGGGGCCATCAGAAAACAAATACCGGCATCGTCAAGGGCGCGCGAAATATCGGTAAAATCGCAGTCAAGATTGATCCCCAAACTGGTCAGCACATCGGCAGCACCGCTTTTTGACGATACCGCCTTGTTACCATGCTTGGCGACCGGGACCCCGGCTCCGGCAAGAACAAAGGCGGCGGCGGTGGAGATATTGTAAGTGCCAATGCCATCACCGCCAGTGCCCACGATATCCATCGCGCCTTCGGGGGCCTCTATCGTCAACGCTGTCTCTCGCATCACGCTTGCGGCAGCGGCAATATCTTCGACGCGCTCCCCCCTGATTTTCAATGCCGTCAAAAACGCTGCCGTCTGAATCTGGCTGACCTGACCGTTCATGATAAGGTGAAAAGCGGCGCGAATGGTCTCTGCCGACGGCATGTCCCCTTCGGTAAGGGTTTTCAAAGTTTTGCGCATGACGTCGGTCATTGGCAGGGCTCGTTGAGGGTTGGCGTGGCAAGGGAGGGGGTGTGCAGCTTTCCGCCGGATCGCCTGATCCCCCCGCGTGATAGACTAATCTAACATGTGATGCTGACTATATGAAGGCGGGCGAGGCTTTGCAAGGTGTGCTGGGTTTGGAAAAAATACTGTTTGGTTTTGGCTGAATATTGCAAAAAAATAACGTTTTATTCGTCAAAGCGACAATTTTGTTGCTTTTATCCGTAACGTTGACATTTTCCCTTGCGTCATCATAACATAACCGGATACCTTAAAGCCATCGCCGTTTTAACGATCAACTTGCGGGCGATTTAAAAATACAGCTAAAGCGCTCTCTCCAACTGTTGCGTGACTTGTCATAGGATGCCCCCTACCGGGCGTCTATTCATTGGGCGTCCCCCCTACCGGACGTCTTTGTATTGGGCGTCTATTTATTGGGTTAAGGGTTTGCCCGATATGCCAGAGCTTTCTTAACCAAAGCTCTTAATGACAAGGTTTTTCAGCAGTTTTGCCTCAGGTCTTTGTGACCGTCCCGGGGACAGCGTGACTAGGCGCTGATGCCGCGACGGTTTTTTTGTGTCCAGATTTCGGACCATTCCGGGGCAGGTGTATCAGCAAAATTTTATCGGGCTGACCTCCCGTTAAACTGGTTGGGCGATTTGATATCAGCTTGTGCGCCCGGCATTCCGCCAAAAGCACTAAAGAGGAGAGACAAAATGTCTAACACAGATCGCTCGCAGACACCTGCGAGACCACCACAAACGACTTCAGTTCACGCGGCAACTCTGGCGCTTCATGCGGGGTATCGAAGTGACCCGGCAACACATGCAGTGGCCGTGCCGATTTATCAGACAACATCCTTTCAATTTGGCTCCACAGAGCAGGCGGCAAACCTGTTTGGCCTGTCTGAACTCGGGAATATCTACTCACGGATTATGAACCCGACCAACGATGTTCTGGAAAAACGGCTGACTGCGATTGAAGGGGGGTCGGCGGCATTAACCGTTGCTTCGGGCCAGACCGCAACAACCTATGCAGTGCAGAATCTGGCGGTTGCTGGTGACAATATTGTCAGCTCCTCCGATCTGTATGGGGGGACTTATAATCTGTTCCAGAACACGCTTCGCCAGCAGGGTATTGAGGTTCGTTTTGTTGATCCGTCACGCCCGGAAAATTTTGCCGACGCCAGTGATGATCGCACCCGTGCCTATTACGCCGAAACCCTGCCTAATCCAAAGCTGGAAGTCTTTCCAATTGCCGAAGTTGCGGCGATTGGGCGAGATCGCGGTATTCCCCTGATTGTTGATAATACTGCGGCGCCCTTGCTGGTTCGTCCGTTTGATCATGGCGCGGCGGTGGTTGTGCATTCGCTAACCAAATATATCGGCGGTCACGGCACCTCGATCGGGGGGATTATCATTGATGGCGGCAATTTTGACTGGGCCGAACATGCAACCCAGCAACCAGCGTTAAACACGCCTGATGCCTCCTATCACGGGGTTATCTGGTCAGAGGCAGCCGCACCATTGGGGCCGATTGCCTATGTGTTAAAAGCGCGGGTGACTTTGCTGCGTGATCTTGGTGGGGCGCTCAGTCCGCAAAATGCTTTTCACTTCCTTCAGGGGCTCGAAACGCTGTCAATTCGGATAAGAGAGCATGTAAAAAACGCATCACAAGTCGCTGATTTCCTAGATAACCACCCTCTCATTTCACGGGTGAATTATCCAAGACTGCAAACCGGGCAAGCTGCCAGACGCGCGCATCAATATCTAGAAGGTGGTTATGGCGGGCTCGTCGGGTTTGAGGTAAAAGGAGGATTGGATGCAGGGCGTGCCTTTATCGACGCGCTGCAGCTTTTCTATCATGTTGCGAATATTGGCGATGTGCGCTCGTTGGCAATCCATCCGGCCTCAACGACGCATTCACAATTATCGCCAGAAGATCAGGCGAGGACAGGCGTAACGCCGGGCTATGTGCGGCTATCGGTGGGGATTGAGCATATTGACGATATCCTCGCCGATCTTTCACAAGCACTGGATAATGTGGCAGGAACCGGATCGGGCCAGGCTAGTGGCAGTAGCAGTAGTGGTGGCAGTAGTGGTGGTAGTGGTAGGGGAACCAAGGCAGCATAACAGGTCTGATCTGGCTAATGAGCTATCAAAATAATCTGGGCCGCGCTCAACTTAGGGGTGCGGCCCCGTCCAGATAGGGCCCCGTCCAGATAGGGTTTTCGTGTGCTTGGCTTAGCTATTTCCCGAACAAATATACGGTAAAATAATACCGCAATTCTATCTTATTGAAAAACATACATTTTTAATAAAAATTAAAAAACAATCTGTTTGACCTTGCTGCAAAACCCTCTTATAACCCGCGTCAGTTGCAGTGTCCGGATTTGTCCGGGGCTGGAAATTTTTTTCTGGAGATCAAAGAATGCCTTTGCCAAGAACCTATGTGGCAACGCCGAAGGACATCGAAAAGCAATGGTTCGTTGTCGATGCGGCGGATGTCGTACTGGGTCGGCTGGCGTCACTTATCGCATTGCGCGTTCGTGGTAAGCACAAGCCAACCTATACACCCAACATGGATTGCGGTGATCATATCATCGTGGTTAATGCCGAAAAAGTTAAGCTGACCGGTAACAAGCGGTCGGACAAAACCTATTACTGGCACACTGGTTATCCGGGCGGCATTAAGTCGCGCACTGCTGAAAAAATCCTCGACGGCAAATTTCCTGCCCGGGTGGTTCAAAAGGCAGTTGAGCGGATGATCCCGCGCGGACCGCTTGGCCGTAACGCCATACGCAATTTGCATGTGTATGCCGGCCCTGAACATCCCCATGAAGCTCAGCAGCCGACCGTGCTCGACATCGCTGGCATGAACCCAAAGAATAAGAGGTAGCAATGTCCGAAGAAACCAAGGTTGAAGATACCGAAGCGCCAGCAGGCATGGCCGCTCTGGGCGCGCTTAACGAAGACGGCGCAGGTGAGGCCGTTACCGCGGCCCCGGTTGAGCCAAAGATCGATAATCTGGGGCGTTCATACGCAACCGGCCGCCGTAAGGATGCAACTGCGCGTGTTTGGGTAAAGCGCGGCACGGGGCAGATGAAAATCAATGGCCGTGACATCAGCGTTTATTTCGCCCGTCCAGTTTTGCAGATGATCCTTGCACAGCCATTTGAGGCCACCGAGCGTGTTGGTGAGTTTGATGTTTTCGCCACTGTCAAAGGCGGCGGTCTGTCAGGACAAGCTGGCGCGGTTCGCCATGGAATTAGCCGTGCGCTAACGTCGTTTGAGCCTGGCTTGCGTCCAACATTAAAGGCTGGCGGCTTTCTGACACGCGATTCACGTGCGGTTGAGCGGAAGAAATACGGAAAAGCAAAAGCCCGGAAAAGCTTCCAGTTCTCCAAGCGTTAAGCTCGCAGAAAAAAATATCAAAGAAAAAAGGCTGGTTTTTCCAGCCTTTTTTTATGGCAGTTTTTGTGCGCTAACAGAAAATAGATAACGTTTCTCATCTGCCCGAATGCGTCGCGCTAGTAATTATTGACGTCATCGGAGTCCATCTCATCTTTTATCTTTTGTTTTCTGATACGGGTCATCGGTAGCGAGAACATCAATGCCAGTACCATGCAGATGGCTAGCATCCAGTACCATTTATCCGGCAGAATACCAGCGGCGATGACGCCGGCATTCTGCAGAAAAATCAACAGGGCAATCACCACACTGGCAAGGCTGATGGGAAGAAAGAATACCCTGCTGCCATCGGTAAGTTCCAGCAGCAGAAAAAGGATCGCCATAATCACCCAAATTTGCGGTAGAAATAGCCAATAGCCAAGAAAAAGATGGGAGTCTGCCATGTGATGTCCCTATTTTTTGCTGCTGATAACGTCGAGCAGGCTAACGGCACTGCCGATCACACCGGTCACGTCTGTTGGCAGAATAAGTGTTTTGGTATTGTCTGATGATGCCAGTGCGCTGATTGCCTGAACCTGACGTTTGGCTATTTCGAATTCGATCGCAGGCCCGCCATTCTTGGCAATTGCAGAGGCGATAATCTGCGTTTGTTCGGCATCTGCTTCGGCCCGCACACGTACAGAATAGGCGGCGGCATCGGCGTCAATTTTTACCGCATCAGCCTCTTTTTGCGCGCGGAACAGACCGGCCTCAGCCCTCAGCTCGATGGATCTTTTCTCGCCCTCAGCCTCGGCAATTGTCGCGCGCCGTTTGCGTTCGGCATTTAACTGCTGGCGCTGCGCTTCTTTGGTAGCCTCATCAATAATCACGTCGGTGATTTCGGTCCTGGTGATCTCAATGCCCCATACCTCGGCGGCGGAATGCAGGTTTTGCGCAATTTCCAAATTCATTGCCTCACGGCTTGATTGCAACTCGTCAAGTTCGAGCTTACCCGCGGCCGAGCGCACAATCGACGATGACGCGGTGATCAGCGCATCATTCACATTGCGGATCCGGTAGACCGACCTTGGGGCCTCAGTCACCCGGTAAAAGACCCTTGTTTCCAGCCTGACCTCAACATTGTCTTTGGTTATGACCGAGATGCGTTGCTCATCGAGCTGGCGTTCCAGAATGCTGACACGGTGGGCAACACGGTCCAGAAAGGGGATGATGATCGACAGGCCGGCATTCAGTGTCCGCGCATATTTACCAAACCGTTCAATGACGAAAACTTCGGATTGCGGCACCACTTTGATGCCCATCCGCAGGACCAGAAAGATCAGAATAACCGCGAGTAATGCAATCGTAATGTCGGCTGCTAAAATAGTATCAATATCCATGATTTTTCCTAATCTTTATGATTTACTTAGGCTTTATGATTTACCTAGGCTTTATGATTCTCCTAGGCTTCATAATTTTTTTGGGGCCACTCGAAAAGCCGTCCCGAAAAGCCGTCCCAAAAGGCAGCCCCAAAAGGCCGTGTGAATAGTCGTCCGAATTTATATTTTGCCCAAGTATGGGCGGCGTTTACGAAATGAGTCGATTAAGCCATTTCTCACAAAGCTGTGAAATTGGACGTCAGCCCAAAATGATTTTGCGCATTATCTCTTAACTGGCGCAATGTTCAAACATCATTTCAGCCAAAGGTCAGATATGCAACTAGATAAAACTCCAAATTTACCGGGCCCCGAATTTGCCGGCCCCCAAATTTACCGGGCTCGTGAATTTACCGGCAAGTCTGCTTGGGATGCGATCACCATCGCCAATATGAACGGTATTACAACGCGGCTTCACTGGACCGATCAGCCGTATAAATGGCATGTGAATGATGGCGCTGAAATCTTTGTGGTGCTGGATGGCAGTGTTGAGATGTTTTTCGAAGAAGATGGTAAAAAGGCATCGGTGATGATGCAGGTTGGCGATGTGTTTTTTGCCTCGCTCGGAACCCGCCATGTCGCGCATCCCCTTGGCGAGGCGCGCATTCTAGTGATCGAAAAAGAGGGCAGCGTCTAGCCAGCGCGGCCTGATAATAACCGAATTTGGAAGGGGGGTAACATGGAAATTCAAGCGTTCCTTGCTTTTAATCTACTGCTGCTTGCGGCCATGCTGTCGCCGGGACCAGCGTTCTTGTTCATTGTTTCGACCAGTCTTCGCGATGGGCGCGCTGCCGGAATTTCAGCCGGTATCGGGCTTGGTTTCATCGCTGCATTTTGGACTCTGGCGGCGGTTCTGGGGTTGGACGCGGTGTTGGCGCTGGTGCCGGGACTTTATTCGGCGATAAAGATTGGCGGCGCGCTATTTCTAGTGTGGATTGCCATCGGGTTATGGCGTGACCAGAGCGATACAAAAATGAGCAATACAAATATGAGCGATACAAATATGGGCGATGCGAACGCCATTGAAGAATTTGAAGAATTTGAAGAATCTGACGGCACGTCGGGCAAGAATAGCACGACAAAATCCTTTATTGCCGGATTTCTGTCTCCAATGGCGTTTACCAATGGACCGTTGGTAAAGGGGATTTTGATCAATCTGTTCAATCCCAAACCAGTGATTTTTTCGGCATCCGTTATCGTGGTGATTTTCCCGCGCGGGGTTGATCTATCCCAGATGATCCTTATTCCTCTTAACCAGCTAGTGGTTGAAATTGTAATGTATGCCTTGTTTGCTTTTGTGTTTTCACGGCCTGCGGTTCGGCGCTCTTATTTTGCCGGACGGCGCTGGGTCAACCGGATTGCGGCGGTCATCATGGGCGGCCTTGGTATTCGCCTGCTCACAGAATAGCGCCATAATTTATCTAGTCCATGGTGATCCAGCCCGTGTTGATATTTTATCGACAAATTATCAACATTATGTAACCTAGTCAGATAATCACAAAGCTGGTGGGCGTGAAAATGGACGGCAATAATATCAAGCGCGACGGGTGGCAATTCTGGATCGACCGGGGGGGAACATTTACCGACATCGTTGGCCGGGCGCCGGATGGCACCTTGCATACGCACAAGCTGTTATCGGAAAACCCCGAGGCTTATGAAGATGCAGCGCTTCAGGGCATCCGCGATTTGCTGGCGCTGGAGGCTGGCGCACCGATCCCGCAAGGCGATATTGACGCGGTTAAAATGGGAACCACGGTCGCGACCAACGCATTGCTGGAACGCAAGGGTGACCGGACATTGCTGGTTGTTACCAAAGGGTTCCGCGATCAGTTGCGCATTGCCTATCAGGCACGTCCAAAGCTGTTCGATCGCAAAATTATTCTTCCCGAGATGCTATATGAACGCGTTGAAGAGGTTGATGAGCGGATTGATGCGCAGGATCAGGTTTTGCAGCCGCTTGATCTGGATGATTTGCGGCCCCGTCTGGCAACTGCCTTCAACGATGGTATCCGGTCAATCGCCGTGGTTTTGATGCACGGGTACCGCGTTCCGGATCACGAGGTGCGGATTGCCGAACTGGCCCGCGAAATCGGCTTTACACAAATTTCTACCAGCCATGCTACCAGCCCGATGATAAAGTTTGTCGGGCGCGGCGATACCACCGTGGCTGATGCTTATCTCTCGCCAATTCTGCGGCGTTATATTGACCGGATTGCGGGCGCGCTTGGCGATGTTAACCTGCAATTTATGCAGTCAAATGGGGGGTTGAAGGGCGCCAGTCTTTTTCAGGGTAAGGATGCCATTCTGTCGGGTCCGGCTGGCGGTATTGTTGGTGCGGTTCGTACCGCCAAACAGGCCGGTTTTGACCGGGTAATTACCTTTGATATGGGCGGCACATCCACCGATGTTGCGCATTATGAAAACGCCTATGAGCGCGTTTTTGATACGATTGTTGCCGGCGTGAGGATGCATGCGCCGATGCTGCTGATCCATACAGTGGCGGCGGGTGGTGGCTCGCTTTGCCAGTTTGACGGCGCCAGATTTCGTGTTGGTCCCCAAAGCGCCGGTGCCAATCCGGGACCAGCCTGTTACCGGCGCGGCGGTCCTCTTGCGGTCACCGATTGCAATGTCATGCTTGGCAAGTTGCAGCCTGATTTCTTTCCCCCGGTTTTTGGTCCCAATCAGGATCAGCCGCTGGATGGCGATGCAGTGCGCACGAAATTCACCGCGCTTGCCGCCCGGGTTAAAGCGGCAACGGGGATTGAGCGCACGCCCGAAGAACTGGCTGACGGCTTTCTTCGGATCGCTGTTGAGAATATGGCCAACGCAATCAAGAAAATCTCGGTACAGCGCGGCTATGATGTGACCGACTATGCGTTGCAGTGTTTTGGCGGGGCAGGCGGGCAGCATGCCTGTCTTATCGCCGATGTGTTGGGGATGAGCACGGTTTTGGTCCATCCATTTGCCGGGGTTCTTTCTGCCTATGGAATGGGGCTGGCTGATGTGCGCGCCCTTCGTGAGCGAACCGTTGAGGCGCCGTTGAATGAGGATCTGTTGGTCCGGCTGGTCAAAGAATTAAAGGCGCTTGCCGCAATTTGTGAGGCGGAAGTCAAGGCGCAGGCTATTGCGCAGGACAATATCGAAACCGGCTGGTTTGTGCATCTTCGCTATGATGGCTCGGACACGTCTATCGCGGTTCCTTACGGCACGGTTGACGCGATGGTAGCCGGCTACGAAGCGGCATATCGGACACGTTTTGGCTTTGTGATGCCGGGCAAGGGGGTGATTGCCGCCACGATATCGGTGGAAACCATCGGCCTTACTTTTGATGTTGAGGCCAACCATGAAATCGCTGCAACCGGCGCATTAAAACCAGCAGCGCATGTCGATGCCTATATGGGCGGCGCCCCTGTCAAGGCACCGCTGTTTGCGCGGGATACCATTCCTGTCGGGGGCAAGATTGATGGTCCCGCCCTGATCAGCGAAGCCAACGCAACCACAATCATTGAACCTGGCTGGCAGGCGGAAATAACCGATATCGGCAATCTGCTGCTGCGCCGGGTTATTGCCCGCCCCGAGCGTATCGCGATTGGCACAAGCTGTGATCCGGTAATGCTGGAGGTGTTCAATAATCTGTTCATGTCAATTGCCGAGCAGATGGGATATACGCTGCAGAACACCGCGCTGTCAGTCAATGTGAAAGAGCGGTTGGATTTTTCATGTGCGATTTTTGATGCGCATGGCGCATTGATTGCCAACGCCCCGCATATGCCGGTGCATCTGGGGTCTATGGGCGAGTCTGTTCGTGCTGTAATCCGCGATAATGAGGGCGAAATCGGGCCCGGCGACAGCTTTGTGCTGAATAACCCGTATAATGGCGGAACGCATCTTCCTGATATTACCGTGGTGACGCCTGTCTTTGATAATGACGAGATTTTGTTCTTTGTGGCATGCCGCGGGCATCACCCCGATGTTGGCGGAAAGACACCCGGATCTGCCCCGCCAGATTCGTCTCATATCGATGAAGAAGGTGTTCTGATCGATAATTTTAAGCTTGTTGATGGCGGGAATTACCGCGAAGCCGAAATGCGGGAGATTCTGAAAAGCGCCCTCTATCCGGCGCGCAATCCCGAACAAAATATAGCCGACCTCAGGGCCCAGCTTGCCGCCAATGAAAAAGGCGTTAGCGAACTTCATAAAATGGTAAAACAGTTTGGGCTGGACACCGTATTTGCCTATATGGGGCATGTTCAGGACAATGCAGAAGAATCCGTTCGCCGGGTCATTGATGTCCTTAAAGATGGTGCCTTTACCTGTAAAATGGATAATGGTCAGCAGGTCAGCGTAACGATCTCGATTAACCGTGAAGAGCGCTCGGTGGTGGTGGATTTTACCGGGACCAGTCCGCAGGGGGCTAATAATTTTAATGCACCCGCAGCCGTATGTCGTGCTGCAGTTCTGTATGTTTTCAGAACCTTGGTAGACGATGATATTCCAATGAATGAAGGATGCCTCAAGCCCGTGACGATCATCCTGCCCGATGATTGTATGTTGCAGGCGCGATATCCGGCGGCGGTTATCGCCGGTAATGTGGAAACCTCGCAGATCGTCACCGATACGCTGTATGGCGCATTAGGGGTGATGGCGTCGGCGCAGGGAACGATGAATAATTTCATCTATGGCAATGATGTTTATCAATATTACGAAACATTATGTGGCGGCTCGGGCGCGGGGCCTGACTTCGATGGGTGCGATGCGGTTCACACACATATGACCAACAGCCGGTTGACCGATCCGGAAGTTCTGGAATGGCGCTATCCGGTCCTGCTGGAGAGTTTTGAGATTCGCGCGGGTTCTGGCGGCAAGGGGCGGTATAAGGGCGGTAATGGCATTCGTCGGCGCACCCGCTTTCTAGAGCCGATGGAGGCAGTGATTCTGGCAAATCACCGGATTGTTCCCCCTTACGGAATGGCTGGCGGCGACGATGCTGCGGTTGGCCGTAACTGGATTGAGCGCAAGAACGGAACGCATGATGAGCTGACCGCCACCGATTTGCGGCAAATGGAAGCTGGTGATGTATTTGTAATCGAAACACCCGGTGGCGGCGGGTTTGGCGAGCCGGAGAGCTAAATGAGCGAAGCGAGCAATACTGAACGGCGTGAGCGCATAGTGTCTTCGGCGCATCTGGTATCGGATAAGGCGGCTGAGCTTTCCGAGGTTGAATATGGTCTGATTGTCGCCAGCAATGCATTCGGGCTTTGGACGGTGCGGGGAACCGCCGCCGCAATGGCGGATTTTCCGGAAAGCGCCGATCTGGGGGTTTTGGATATTCTTTGCCTCCATTCGGTCAATCATCGCGGGCGTCCAAAAAAGCTCGCCGATATCTGTTTTAAGCTGAATGTTGAGGATACGCATATCGTTAATTATGCCCTTAAAAAGCTTGTAAAGGGTGGTTTTGTGGCGCGCGCCAAGCAGGGCAAGGAAGTGACCTATTCGACAAATGATAAGGGCAAAATGCTGATCCAGCGTTATCGCGAAATTAGAGAAGCGTGTCTTGTTGACGCTTTTTCCGCGCTGGGTGAGGTTGACGCTGAGAGCCTTGGCGATCTTGCGCGCCAACTTCGAGCATTATCGGGGCTTTATGGGCAAGCCGCCCGCAGTGCAACGAATCTATAGACATTCCGCCCCTTAGCTGAAACCCTGTACGCTGAGGGGTACATACCCCTCTTTTAAGTAAGGCCAGCTTCTAAGAATGCCCAATCCCCTGAGTAAGCCCAATCTTCTAAATAGGTAAGGAAAATTTTATGCCCCCGGAAATGATGCAGGCCGTCTGGTACTCCGAAAATGGCGAAGCGGCAGCGGTTTTGCAGCATGGCGAAGCGCCTATGCCGAGGGTCGGGGGCGGCGAAGTGCTGGTCCGTCTTTCTGCCTCCGGGGTTAATCCGTCGGATGTGAAATCTCGCCGCGGGTCGCGCGGGATGAGCTTTGATAAGGTGATCCCGCACAGCGACGGTGCCGGAATAGTCAAAGCTGTTGGCAGCGGCGTTAATCCCAACATGATCGGATCGCGTGTGTATGTTCGCAACGGGCAATGGGGGCGGGCATTCGGGACCGCTGCATCCTATATCGCGCTGCCGGTGGGGCTGGTTCATCCGCTGCCTGACAGTGTTAGTTTTGAAGTTGGCGCTGCACTGGGTATTCCAGCGCTAACCGCCGCCTATGCGGTGTTAAAAGACGGTCCGGTGGCTGATCGAAACGTACTCATTCACGGCGGTGGCGGCACCGTGGCAAATCTGGCGATACAGATCGCCGTTGATAGCGGTGCGCGCGTCATTGCCTCAACCGGTGATATGAGTAAGGGCGAGATGATTACAGGGGCTGGCGCGGCGGCGGTGTTTGATTACCGCGATGAAAACATGGTGGCCCGGGTTATCGAGGCAGCCGATGGCCAGCCCGTTAGCCGAATTATCGACGCCGAATGCGGGCAAAACCTAGCCAGCAGCATAGATATAATCAGTCCGAAAGGGTTTATTGTCGGTTATGGCTCGGTCCTTAATCCGGACCCTGAACTACCCTTTATGAAAATGATGTTCAAGAACGCCGCGTTAACCTCAATTCTTGTCTATCTGTTGGAGGAAGACGAGGCGGCTGCCTATGCCGCGATTGTCAATGATATGCTGGAACGTGAGGCTTTGAGTGTACCCATTGCCGAAATACTGCCCTTGAGCGAGGCGGTGCGAGCGCATGAAATGGTTGAGGCGGGTGATAAGCGCGGGTCAGTGGTGCTTAGCATCGATGCATGATCTTCTCGTGTGATCTTCGGGTATGATCTTCTGGATAAGGCGGTTTGCGCGGCTTGTATAATCGCGGCTTAGCAGGTAAATCTGGGTCTCCGTTTTTGACGCATGAAAGTTCATCTTAATGTCCAGTGACAAACAGCCCCTGAAAAGCGCTCCCCTTAGAATCGCCATTGCCGGCCTTGGCGTGGTTGGTAGTGAGGTGGGCCGCCAGTTAACCAGCCGCCATGACCAGCTTGCCGCCGTTGCTGGCAGGCCGCTTCAGATTACCGCAATCAGCGCCAGAAGCCGTGATACTGACCGTGGTTTTGATCTGTCGGGAATGACGTGGCTTGACGATGCGGGTGATCTGGCTGACCTCGATAATGTCGATGTGGTTGTTGAAATGATTGGCGGCGAAGGTGGCGTTGCCCTCGATTTGGCGCGCCGCGCGCTGGCCAATGGCAAGCATGTGATAACGGCAAATAAGGCAATGCTGGCACATCATGGGCACGAGCTTGCGATATGCGCTGAAGACAATGCGGCCGCCTTGCTTTTTGAAGCTGCGGTTGCTGGCGGAATTCCAGCGATTAAATCCCTTCGTGAAGGTCTGGCCGGAAACAATTTTACCCGCGTATCCGGCATTTTGAACGGCACTTGCAATTATATTTTAACGCGCATGGAAAAAACCGGTGAGGCGTTTCCCGATGTTCTTGCCGATGCCCAGAAGCTTGGCTATGCAGAAGCTGAGCCATCACTGGATGTTGATGGTCTGGATGCCGCGCATAAGCTCACGCTTCTTGCGGCGATTGCCTTTGGCCAGACTCCGCAGTTTGACAAAGTGGCAATTTCGGGTATCCGCGACGTATCAGCGCCTGATTTTGCCTATGCCAAGCAGCTTGGTTTTCGCATTAAACTGGTTGGCGTGGCAGAACCCGGCCTTATGCCAAGAATGCAGACCGTTCTGCTGCCGATAACGGCGCAATTGGCCAAGGTCGACGGTGTTTTGAATGCGGTTGCTTTTCATGGTGACCCGGTCGGCAATACTGTTCTGATTGGCCGGGGTGCCGGAGCTGGCCCCACGGCATCAGCAGTTCTGGCTGATTTGATTGATGTTGCGTGCGCACGCCTGACCCCAACCTTTGGCCGTCCGGTGGCATCCCTTATTGATGGCAGTACGGTTGAAAATGGGGGCGGGCCTGACACACCTTTTTACGTCCGTCTGATGGTTGTTGATAAGCCCGGCGTTCTGGCTGATGTCACGTCGGTTCTGCAGAACAATGATATATCGATAGAATCGCTTCTTCAGCAGGGGCGCTCGCCGCAGGAAACCGTCGCCCTGGTGATGACC
>CALLKZ010000066.1:0-2741 GCA_938082345.1 uncultured Alphaproteobacteria bacterium | reverse complement strand
AGACGCTGATCATAAGGCATAATTCCATGCGTTGGCAGCCCTAAAAAATTGCGATTCCAGACCCGGAGAAGCCCTAAAATAACCGGCAGATTCATCGTGGCAGGCGTGTCTCTGAAATGCGCGTCCATAGCAGCGCCGCCTTCCAGAAGACGGGTGAACTGCGCGCTGCCAAGGCCAATCATTACCGGAAGGCCAACCGCCGACCACAGCGAATATCGCCCCCCAACGCCTTCATCAAAATCAAAAATCCGGTCCGCCTTAATGCCCCAATCCGCCGCAACATCACTTGCCGCCGTTACCGCCACCATCCCCGCGCCATCAGACCCAAGCCAGCCACGTGCCAGAGCAGCATTGCGCAAAGTCTCGGCGGTGGTGAACGTTTTCGACGTTACAATGACAAGCGTATTTGCCGCCTCACACCCAAGCAAAACATCGTGAAGGTGACTGGGATCAACGTTCGACACATAATGAATTCGCGGGCCATCAGCCAAATATGCCAATGCAGCGCTGACCATCGCCGGCCCTAAATCGGACCCCCCGATGCCGATATTAATCACATCGCGAATATCACCAGCTCCAGCACGGCGGCGGATATTTTCGGCAAAGTCGCATAGGCGCTTAAATTCGGCGCTGTTGATACGCTGCTGCCCTCGCTGTGCCATATGCACCACCGGCCGGTCTTCGCTGAAATTAATCCTATCCCCCGCAAACAGCGCCTTTATCTTAGCCTCAAGGTTGCATGTCTGGGCCAGCGACAGCAGATCAGACATTGTGGACGGCGTTAGAAGCTGACGTGAAAGATCAACGCGAAGATCATCCATCTGCCAGACCAGCGCGCGCGCGCGAACATCATCGCCCAGAAGATCCGCCAGATGAACCGCGGATAACCGCTCGGCTTCGGCTTGCAAATTGGCAAAGGCTGGGGTGTCGGTCTTCATCGGAGATCCCTTATTCTTTTTTCATTTTGATCATATGACCAAAAGTAAATCTTCGCACCGCCTCTTTACTATAGCCATCTGCCATGCCTGTCGCTAGATAACTATGAGAATTTTAGGGAGATTAGCATTATGCCGCAAACCGCCACCAGCCAGTCAGAATCCTATGATCTTATCATTCTTGGGAGTGGTATTGCCGGTCTTGCTGCGGCGCGCGCGGGTACCGCTGCTGGAAAATCGGTTCTGGTTGTTGATAAGGGCAGAAGAATTGGCGGGCGTGTTGCCACGCGCCGCGCAGATGGGTTCCGCTTTAATCATGGCGCGCAATTTCTTACTGCCCGCGGCGATAGCTTTAGCAAACTTTGCGATAGCGCGCTGGCGGCAGGGGCGCTGGCGAAGTGGCAGGTTGCCGGGCGCGATGCCTTTTGCGGAACGCCAAGCATGCGCGATTTTCCGGCATTTCTTGGTAGCGGGCTGACGATCTGCCAAGAAGTTGAAATCTCGCATATTGAACGCGTTGATGCGGGCGTATGTTTTCATGATGCATCAGGCGTGGTTGCGCATGCCCGCCGCGCCATCATCACCGCCCCTGCCCCGCAAAGCGCAACCTTACTGGCCGATGTTGCGCCCGAACTTGGCGTTACTGCCAGCACTGCGCGCTATGCCCCTTGCATGACGGCGATGTTTGGGTTTGACGACGCGCAAATTCTGCCAGCGCAGACCGGCCCGGTTACCGATTTAGATGGCCCGGTTGGCTGGGGCGTATGGGAATCGCATCGACCGGATGGCGATAGCTCGCGCGTTTCGACCCTCTCCCCTTTGGCCCACCCTCCTCTAGCATTAACCGTTCAGGGGGGACCTGACTGGAGCGCGGCACATCTGGAAGATGACCCGGCCGAGATTGCCGCCGCTCTATTGCAGGCATGGCAGGAAAAAACCGGCACTCGGCTTCCCGCCCCTCAATATGCAGCCGCGCATCGTTGGCGTTATGCCCGGGTGATTGAACCCGCCGAAAATGCCGCGCCAATCGTATCGCAAGGGCTCAACGGCGGTGATATTGCCATTGCAGGAGACTGGTTGGCCGGAGCGCGGATTGAAGACGCTTTTGTCTCGGGTGAGCGCGCCTTTGCCGCCCTTATGTCCCTATAACTTGGCCTCATGTTTCATATCTAAGCGGTAGCTATCTCGTCCACCATCGCGTTAAAGGTATCGTCAGTGAAAGGCAAAACAACCTCACGCTCGGTATCAAACAGGTTGCGCTCTGTCTCGGCCAGCTTGCCAAGATAAACATGGATACCAAGGCTTGGCACATCGCTGCGGCAGGTAACGGTGTGAATGGCACTGGGCCCCATCGACAAAACATCGCCCGCCTTCATTTCCACCTTTTGCGAATGCGTCAGAAAAGCCTCGCCAGCGGTGCTGTAGAGATCATTATCCTCAGCCCCATCATAAAGACCGATGACCGCTGATATGTTGTGATTATGCGGCGGGATCGGGCGGCCCGCAAAAAATTGGCACAGGTAAATCGACACCCCTTCTTCTTCAAACAACAGGATTTCATCCCCTTCGAATGGGGGTGCCGCCGCCCTAATCGCTGGCCAATTGGCAAAGGCTGCGTCCATAACTGCGCGAACAGCAGGGGCCGGTGCGGGGCTGGCAGCCGCCTTTCGAACGGTTTCAATAAATCCATCAAAATCGAACTCAGTCATCGTTTTCCTCAAAATAATATTGGTTAACTCTAATCGCGCAACGCGTCTATTCGCTAGGCATCGTTTCGGCATAGCCGGGCACCACGGCGGCAAATTC
>CALLKZ010000065.1:0-16159 GCA_938082345.1 uncultured Alphaproteobacteria bacterium | reverse complement strand
CCAAGGAATCAATCGCGTTTTCCGAACTGCTAGCGGACTTCAAAGCTTGCGATTGTGAGGTGATTGGCATTTCCAAAGATACCGCCGCCAAACAGGCGAAATTCCGCGCCAAATATGGGCTGACCTGCCATCTCGGCGCTGATGATGCCAGTGATATCTGCGAGCAATTCGGTGTCTGGGGCGAAAAATCAATGTATGGAAAGGTTTTTATGGGCGTCGAGCGCGCCACCTTCCTAATTGATGGCGAGGGCAAGATTGCGGCGGTCTGGCCAAAGGTAAAGATCGACGGTCACGCGGCCGAAGTTTTGGCAGCGGTTAATGCTGTTTGATCCCCGTTGATGCCCGTTGAGGTAGGGGCTAGCCGTCCTGATTGGTCCCGACGCGTGCGGCCAGACTTGCCTCAACAAAATCATCCAGATCACCGTCCAGAACGCCATTGGCGTTGCCTTTTTCGACGTTCGTGCGCAAATCCTTGACCATCTGATAGGGATGCAGAACGTAGGAACGGATCTGATTGCCCCAGCCGATATCGGTTTTACCCGCAGCCGCGTCATTCGCTGCATCTTCGCGTTTTTGAAGCTCAAGCTCATAAAGTCGGGCTTTCAGCATGTTCATTGCCGTTGCGCGGTTGCGATGCTGTGATCGGTCATTCTGGCATTGCACGACGATATTGGTTGCCAGATGCGTGATCCGAATGGCTGAATCCGTTTTGTTAACATGCTGGCCGCCGGCGCCCGAAGCGCGATAGGTATCAACGCGAAGGTCCTTATCCTCAATCTCAATTTCAATATTATCGTCAACCACGGGATACACCCACGCGCTGGCAAAACTGGTATGACGGCGCGCCGAGCTGTCATAAGGTGATATCCGCACCAGCCGGTGAACACCTGACTCGGTTTTCAGCCAGCCATAGGCGTTATCGCCCTCAATGCGCATGGTAACAGACTTTATTCCGGCTTCTTCACCGGCGCTTTCCTGAATCATTTCCAGCTTGAACCCGCGGCGCTCACACCACCGGCTATACATGCGAACCAGCATCGCTGCCCAGTCTTGCGCCTCGGTTCCGCCAGCACCGGCATGAACTTCAAGAAAACAGTCATTGCCGTCAGCCTCACCCGATAACAGGCTTTCTAGCTGTCGTTTTTCGGCAATTTGGACCAAAGCGGAGATTGCCGCCTCGGCCTCTTCCACGATTTCGCTGTCACCTTCCATCTCACCAAGCTCAATAAGCTCGGCCGCATCATCCAGCTCGCTTTGCAGGGCGGTGATGCTGCTTATCTGATGCTGAAGCTTGTTTTTCTCACGCATTGCCTCTTGCGCGGTTGCCTGATCATTCCAGAAATCACCTTCGGCACTTAGCGCCTCCAGCTCGGCAAGGCGCGCGGACGCCACGTCAAAATTGACGTGCTTGCGAAGCAGATCAATCGCGGTTTTGATGGTTTCAATATGGGCATGCGTTTCAGCTTGCATAATGGTCCTGATCTTTAGTTGCTGCGCTGGCATTGGACGCCTGCGCCCATTGGTAGCCTGCCGGTGATGAGGTGACAAGGCCAAAGCCCATAGGATGCCTCCCCCGACGCCTATATGTGGCCCCAAGATGTGCCCCAAGATGTGATGATAGTATGATAGACCCGCCCTAGAATAGGCCCGGGGTCACGATTTCGTCGCCACTGGCGGATTTCGCTGTGCTGCCCGGAACATCAATCAAAACGCCGCCGGGCCGTTGACCGGGCTTAAACACCTCAAAAATCGCTTTTTCATGGTTGGGAAGAACGCGCTCACCGGTTTCGGAATGCACGGGAATGATGCTCACCCCAGCCGGACGGCGAAAAGGAATGACCGGCTGGCCTGCATAGGCAGCCGCTAGAAAATCACCAAAGATAGGCACTGCAACGGTCGATCCTGTCTCGCGCTTACCAAGGGGGCGCGGCGTGTCATACCCAACAAAAACGCCAATCGCCAGGTCCGGTGTAAAGCCAACAAACCAGCCATTTGTATTGTCATTTGTGGTTCCGGTCTTGCCGGCCACCACCAGATCGAGATTGGAAATCTTGCGGCCGGTTCCCCGTTTCACCACGCCTTCCAGCATTGATACCATCTGAAATGCCGAAGCTGGCGAGGTTAGCTGTTCGCGCGTATCAGCCAGTTCGGGAACAGGTTGATCGGACCAGCCATTAGGATCAATACAGGCACCGCATTCACGGTCATCATGGCGGTAGATCGTGACGCCGCGGCGGTCCTGAATACGGTCAATCAGACTGGGAGTTATCTTTTTGCCGCCATTCACCAGCATTCCATAAGCCGCGGTCAGACGGATCAGTGTTGTCTCACCAGCCCCAAGTGACATCGACAGCAAAGGCGGCAGATTATCGTTCAGACCGAATTTTTTGGCATAGTCCTGAATTTCTTCCATGCCCAAATTCATCGCCAGCCTCGCGGTCATCAGATTGCGGGATTTTTCAATTCCGACACGCATGATCGAAGGCCCATAGAACCGCCGCGTATAGTTGGCAGGCTTCCATTTCGGCTTGCCCAGCCCCTGATCAACGACCAACGGCGCATCCAGAATGCGGGTGGTCGGATTATACCCCTGATCCAGCGCCGCCAGATACACAAACGGCTTAAAGGCCGAACCCGGCTGGCGCATTGCCTGAACCGCGCGGTTAAATTCTGAATCACGGTAATTATAACCGCCGGTCATCGCCAATAGCCTGCCGGTATGGGGGTCAAGCGCAACAATAGCCCCTTCAACAAGCGGGCGCTGGGAAAGCGCAAAATCTTCGGGCGCAGGCTGAAACCCGTCACGGATAAGATCCGGCGTAGCGGTGGGCGGTTGAACCATCACAATGTCACCAACCGACAGCGCATCACGGAGGTCTGTTAGCGGCTGCGGGCGTATACCGTCTTTATCACGCGGGGGATAGGCCCAAAACGCCAGCTTGAACGGAATGGTGGCTTTGCGCCCCTCAACATAAATGTCTGCCTTGGACTTTGCGACACTGGTCACCAGCGCGGCAAAATGATTGTCCAGCATCTTTTCCTGATGCGCGGCCAATTGCGCGTCAATTTCATCCAGATCATCGCCAAAAAATCTGCCGTCGTCTTGCGCCTCGATTTTGGCGAGAATATCTGGAACGCCGTTATAGCTGGCCAGCGGTCCGCGCCAGCCTTGACGTCGATCCAGCGCCTCTAATCCGCGTTCAAGCGCCATTCGGGCAGCACGTTGCAGGTCTGAATCCAGCGTTGTGCGAACCGATAGCCCGCCGGTATAAAGCATATCTTCACCGAATTTATTGACCACGGCACGGCGTACCTCTTCGGCAAAATAGGGCGCGTCAGTAGAATCAAAGCTGGTTTGACCGGCAATCGTCAGCGGCAAATCAGCGGCGGCGGCGGCCTCAGCCATGCTGATGAAACCGTTTTGCTGCATTTCTCCCAAAACCCAGTTCCGCCGGGCAATCGCCGCTTTGGTCTGGCGCACCGGATGATAATTAGCCGGTGCTTTTGGCAGGGCGGCAAGATATGCCATTTCCTCAAGATTAAGCTGATCAAGCGATTTATCAAAATAATTCAACGCCGCCGCCGCAACGCCATAACTGCCAGTGCCAAGATAGATTTCATTCAGATACAGTGCCAGAATCTGGTCTTTGGTAAAGGCGCGCTCCATGCGTAATGACAGGATTGCTTCCTTAATCTTGCGATCGATTGACACCTCGTTGGTCAACAGAAAATTCTTTGTTACCTGCTGGGTGATCGTTGACGCCCCAATCGGCCGCCGGCCCGTTCCGTAGTTCATTGCGTTCGTCACCATGGCGCGGAGCAGCGCGCGCAAATCAACCCCGAAATGCGCGTAAAAAGCTTTATCTTCAGCTGACAGAAACGCTTGGATCAGGCGCGGCGGCATGGCCTCAACAGGAACGAAGACGCGCTTTTCGGTGGCATGCTCGGCGATCAACGCCCCGTTGCCAGCGTGAATACGAGTGGCAACAGGCGGCTCATAAGTGGCAAGCTTTTGATAGTCCGGCAGCGCTTTGCCATAGGTCCAAAACACCCACAACACACCGGCCGTCGCGGCAACGCCTCCCAAAAACGCCAAGCTGACGAGAATGCCGAGCATCCCGAAAAACCGCCGCAAGAAAGATTTCTTTCCGGCAGATTTTTTGCCCGCGCCACGTTCATGAACGTCGTTGAGCTCAAACAACGTCTCTTCGTCATCCATATAGGTATCATCATCCTTAACGATATTGGTGTTCATCAGCGCGGTCCATATTCATTTAGATAGGCGAGAATTGCCCGCGCCAGTCTTTCTACCAGCCGCTTGCGGTATGACGATTGAATCAGGTTGGCCTCATCCTCGCGGTTCGTGATAAATCCCATTTCAACCAGCACAGCAGGCATATCAGGAGCCTTTAACACTGCAAATCCGGCAAAACGATGGCCACGTTTATCACCGCCCGGCATATCGCGAATTTCGCGCAGAATGGCATTGGCAAGAAAGGTCGATTGATTCATCGCTTCCCGCTGGAACATCCGCAGCAATTCTTCCGCCGCTTCAGGGTCTTCGACCGATAAGTCAGGCCCGCCAATCAGATCAGCCTTGTTCTCATTTTTCGCCAGCAGCGCTGCCTCTTTATCCGATGCTGTATCGGACAATGTGAAAATCGAAATGCCGCGCGCTTTGCTTGACGGAGCAGCATCGGCGTGCAGCGATATAAACACATCAGATTCCTGATCGCGGGCGCGGCGAATTCGCTCCCGCAGCTTTAAGTACCGATCATCTTTTCGCGATAGAACCGGCGTGATAACGCCGGTCGCTTGCAATTGTCTTGCAAGTTCCAACGATGCACTGAGGGTGATTTCCTTTTCCTTGGTTTTGCGCGTACCAATCGCCCCCGGATCCTTGCCACCATGCCCGGCATCAATGAAAACAACCCATTTCTTGGTTTCGGGTTTCTTCGCCGGGGTAGGCGGCTCGGCGGCGGATTTAATCTGCGGCTTTGGTGTTGGGGCCGTCACCTGACTAGATGACGGAATTTCAAAAGCCGGTTTGCGTTGCGGCATTACACCGGGCGCAGGCAATCTGGTGCCATCCTGATTAAGCGCCGTTGCCGTGAGCTGAAAGGCGGCTCTGCCACTATTGACCAGATCAAGGATTAACCGATGGCCGGTGATCTTGCTTCCCTTTTGGGGCACCAGCACTGATTTACGGACCGGTATCGCCGGGTCACTCAATTCAATGACGATGCGGCCAATATCCGGCTGCGGCTTTCCAAACCGATATTCTATGGCGGGCGGCTTTGCCAGATTGCCGCTGGCGTCAACACCGTTCACCTGCCAGTCCGCATCCGGAATATCAATCACCAACCGATAAGGTTCACTAAGCAATTTCAAGCTGGCATTTGCCGGATTGCGCGTTTCAACAACAACGCGCAACGCAGTCCCGTCCGCACCCTGACTACTACCAGCTTGTGTTTTATTAACGCTTGATCCGATCTCTACACTGCCTACACGCAGTCCAATAACGCTGTTATCCGCGGCGTGTGAAACAGGGCTCAGCAGGCTGCATAGAACACCAAAAATACACGCTATCAGCGCGTATCCGCTAGATTTGGCAAACCAGTTTATTTCAAGCGTCATAACGATCCTAGCGGTCCTGATATGATTAAGTGACATCTGCTTGGCATTTACGTTGAAGTGCTGGCGCTGATGATATCAGAGCGTACCAAAAGTGGCTGCATTAATTTACTTGATAGAATTACACTAATTTAACGTTGTTGGCATTTTGCTTTTTGGGTGTATATAGTCTTCCTTACCAATTGGCCAGCAGGCGGGAGGCTTTCCCAATCTGCTGAAAATTGCCACGAAAGAAAATAATTCGGGTGATACCGCCCCGCGCAGTTATACCAGACACCTAGAAATGTCTCACGACTGCCGGCATGTGCGAGAGGCACCCGACGAGACCATTTGAAACCTGTCGTAGGATCCATCCATGACCCGCCTCCGCTTCCTAAAAATGCAAACGTCCGCAGTTCGGACGATGCACGCGGTGCTGCCGGCCCCCTTTTGGTTACGACACCACCACTCGCAAGCCGGTTTTTGTCCCTCAATGCTTAGCTCGACCCCTAGCACAATCGCTAGATCGATAGCGGGCTTGAGACAAAACCGGGTTGCCGAAAAGAGACCTAGAAATGACAAAGAGACTTTTGATCGACGGCCGCCAGGCGGAAGAAACACGCGTTGTCCTGCTTAGTGGAACGCGAATTGAAGATTTTGACTATGAGACAGAAAACAGAAAACAACTTAAAGGTAATGTGTATCTCGCTCGCGTAACCCGCGTCGAGCCATCACTTCAAGCCGCTTTCGTTGAATATGGCGGCAACCGTCAGGGTTTTCTCGCCTTCAGTGAAATCCATCCCGATTATTACCGCATCCCGATTGAGGACCGTGAGGCCCTGATGGCGGCTGAGCGCGAGCAGGCCGATGATGAAGATGATGGCGATAAAAACGGTGATGCACCGGAAACCGTCGGCGGTGAGGATACAGACGAAGAGGATACCCGCCGTAAACGGTCATACCGCCGCTACAAAATTCAGGAAGTAGTGTCACGCAAGCAAATCATGCTCGTGCAGGTCGTAAAAGAAGAGCGCGGCAACAAGGGCGCGGCGCTAACAACTTATCTATCGCTTGCCGGACGGTATTGCGTTTTGATGCCGAACTCGACGCGCAAAGGCGGTGTCAGCCGTAAAATCACCAATATCGCCGACCGCAAGCGCTTAAAAAGCGTTGTTGGCGCGTTGGATGTTCCCGACGGAGTAGCGGTAATCGTGCGCACCGCCGGAGCAAAGCGTACAAAAACCGAAATTTCCCGCGACTATGCCTATCTGTCCAAATTATGGGACGAAATCCGCACGAAAACGCTGGAATCGCAAGCACCGAGCCTGATCCATGAAGAAGGCGATCTGATCAAACGGTCAATTCGTGATTTATACACCAGCGAAGTAGACGAAGTTCTGGTCGAGGGCGAGGAAGCCTACAAGGTGGCCCGGGCGCAAATGAAAATGCTGATCCCAAGCCATCTGAAACGGGTACAAAAATATGAAGACACCCTGCCGATTTTCCAGCGCTATCAGGCCGAACAGCAGATGGACACGATCCACAGCCCGCAAGTCACGCTGAAATCGGGTGGCTATCTGGTGATCAACCAAACCGAAGCACTGGTCGCGGTAGACGTAAACTCCGGCCGGTCAACGCGCGAACGCAATATCGAAGAAACCGCGCTGAAGACCAATCTGGAGGCGGCGGACGAGCTTGCCCGCCAGTTGCGTCTTCGTGATCTTTCCGGCCTGATCGTTGTTGATTTCATCGATATGGAAGAAAACAAGAACCAGAATGCAGTCGAACGGCGAATGAAAGATGCGATGCGCATTGACCGTGCACGCATCCAAATTGGGTCAATCAGCCATTTTGGCCTGATGGAAATGTCGCGCCAGCGCCTGCGGATCAGCTTTAACGAATCAATCAGCAACATGTGCCCGCATTGCGAAGGCACTGGCCGCGTTCGGTCGGTTGAAACGGCCGCTCTGCAACTTCTTCGGGTCATCGAGGATGAAGCATTGAAGGGCAAGATGGATGAGCTTCGCGTCACCATGCATGGCGATGTGGCGCTGTATATTCTGAACCATAAGCGGCCAAGCATTAACGCCCTTGAAGAACAGTTTGGCATCAAAATTATCATTCTGTCCGACAACAGCCTGACCGCAACAGACCATAATGTTGAGCGCCTCGGCTGGCAGGGCAATACGCCGCGCGAAACGAACAAAACTGCTCCAGCAGTAAAAGAACAAGAAACTGACACCAACTCTGATACCGAAGAGGATGCTGATCCAGAAACACCCGGCGCGGGTGAACAGGAAGAAGCCTCCGATGAGGACCAGCCAAAGCGCCGCAAGCGGGGCCGCCGGGGTGGTCGCAGACGCAGAAGGCGGAACGGCGAAGGCGGCGAGAACAGCACCGAAAATGGGGCTGCAAACGGATCCGAAATTAGTCAGAACGACAATGAAGCTGACCAAGCAATACCAAGCGTATCAGCAGAGGGCGTCCCATCTTCGGCGGTTGAAGATGGGGCATCAGGTGAAGATTCTGGTGAAAACAAACCGTCAAAGTCGCGATCACGCCGCCGGTCCCGTGGCCGTGGTAGGTCCAATGGTGATGCAGGCAGATCCAACGGCGATGCTGTAGCTGTTGCCGCTGTGAATGAAAATGGCATGGACGCGGCGCCAACCAATGCAGAACCTGTTGATGCTAATGCAGTTTCTGGCGGCGATGCTGAAGCTGACAAGCCAAAACCCCGCACTCGCAAGAAAGCCGCGAAGAAAGCGGCGCCAGCTTTAAGCGATGCCGATACGACAAGTGACGCATCTGCTGACGCAATTGCTGACGCAAAAACTGACGCAATTGCTGACGAGGAGTCAGCACGCCAAACACGAAAAAAAGCCGCTGCCAAAACGGGCACAACCGCAAAGAAAAAAGCTGCCAAGAAGAGTGCTAAAAAGGCCAGCTCAAAAGCAACCGCTAAACCAAAGCCTAAATCTAGCTCTGCCAAAAGTGATGCCTCTAACGGAACATCTGATCAGGCCGAGCGGGCGCCAGTAATTTCCGCCCCGCAGGATATTGTTGAGGTCGGCAGCAAGGACAAGGCAACGCCGCGCAAAGGCTGGTGGAGCCGCAGCTAGAGTAACTTCAAATATTTTGGGAGCCAGTCGTTAATTCTGCGGCTGGCTTCTTTTATATCGGCATGACTGCCGGCAAAAGACAATCGCAGATAGCGATGACCGAACGCCTCATCAAAATCGGCGCCGGGCGTACACGCGACATTCGCATCATTCAGCATCGCCTGTGCCAGCGCAATTGAATCCGGCGTTGACCGCGTCAAATTGCTAATATCTGCATAGAGATAAAACGCCCCGTCGCAAGGCGCCATATCCCCCAAAAACGCGGCTGGCAAATTCTGCACCAAAAAATCGCGGTTCGCGCGATAGATTTCGACATTTTCATTTAACGCCGCATAATCATCAAACGCCGCTAAGGCGCCCGCCTGCATTGGGCGCGACGGGCCGATATACATGTTCTGCGCCAATCTCTCGACAGTCTCCAGCAAATCAGTAGGGAAAATCGCCCAGCCCACACGCCACCCCGTCATGCAGAAATATTTAGAAAAGGAATTCACCACAATCACACTGTCACTATAGGCAAGCGCGGTTGACGGCTGACCGGAAAATGTCAAACCGTGATAGATTTCATCCATGATAAGACGCACACCATTTTCATGACACCAGCGGCATGTTTTTTCCACCTCAGCATCGCTCATCACCACGCCGGTGGGGTTGGCCGGGCTGGCCAGCAACATACCATCGGGTAACGGCTGGCCGGATTCCAACAGCGCTTCAAGATCTGGCACCCACGCCTCGGCTGCACCAGACGGCATCAAAACTGGCTCCAATCCCATGGCCAGCATCAAATTGCGGTAGGCAGGGTAACCCGGCGATGCCAGCGCTATCCTATCCCCCCGATTAAAAGCTGCCAGAAATGCCAGCGCGAACCCCATCGATGATCCGGGGGTCACAACGATATTATCAACATCGGCCTTACTGCCATACCAGTCTTGATAATGCGCGGCGATCCGGCGGCGCAGCGGCAACTCTCCGAATGCCATTGAATAGCCATGCGTCGCCACATCATTGAGCGCCGTTATCAGCGCCGCATTGACCGCAGGTAAGGGATGGGTTGACGGCTGACCAATCTCCAGATGAACCACATTCGCGCCCTCTGCCTCCAGCTGTGTCGCGGCGTTCATCACGGCCATAACTTTGAACGAAGGTAATGTGTTGGTAGTGGTTACTTTTAACGCCATAACATCAGACACCTGTTTGGAAAATTAGTTGTCAGGTGATATCAAATTGAAACGCATAAAGCCACATATCTGCCATGATTTTATGCGAAAGGAATTCATGGGCAGTTTATGACTCCGGAGACAAAAATGGTGCCGCACCGAAAATTCGGCTCACCCCGCACGATACCATTGCCGATACGCTCAATAGTACGGCAGGTGGCAGGCTTGCTGATGCCCCGGTTATTGCTGATGCCCCGGTTATTGCTGATGACCGGCATGATCGTGAGTAGCGCGGCGCAGGCAAGCATGATCCGCGATACCGAGATCGAAGCCGGGCTGGAGAGCATGATTGCGCCGCTGGTCAATGCCGCCGGATATAGCCCGGGCAGCATCACGGTGCGCATCCTGCTGGACAATGAATACAACGCCTTTGTCGCCGGAAAACTGACGATTTATGTGAATTCAGGGCTGATTTTGGACTCTGAAAGCGTTTTGGAATTTCTGGGAGTCATGGCGCATGAAATCGGCCATCTGAAATCTGGACATGTACAACGACTGGAAGAAGAGCATGACTCCGCAAGCGGCGCTGCAGCTCTGGCAACAATCGCCGCGATCGCGGTGGCGGCCGGCGGTGACAGCGATGCGGCGGCGGGTGTCCTGCTTGGCGGAACCGACCAAGCCAACCGGCACTTCCTGTCATCGGTCCGGCGCAATGAGGCCGTTGCCGATGAAATCGGTCTAAATCTTTTAGAGGAAAATCGCCTTTCAGCAATCGGGCTTCGTAATTTGATGCAGCGGCTGTCCCGCCAGCGCAGCCTTCCTGAATCGCGCCAATCCGTCTATTATTCAACCCACCCGGGCGCCTCCCAACGTCTGCAAACTTTTCAGGACCATGTTGACCGCTCACCCCATTCCGGCAATCCGGCATCAGAATCATCAGCTATGCTATATGACCGGCTGGCCACCAAGCTGTATGCATGGACCGAGACGCCGCAGCGGATAATCAACCAGCAAGGTGGGGAAAGCCCATCTGCCATCCACCGCGATTATGCTCTGTCGATTGCCGCCTATCGGCGCGGCGATCTGTCCGGTGCGCTAGACCATATTGACACTTTAATCAGGCAATTTCCGAACGATCCCTATTACCTTGAATTTCGTGGTGACATTCTGTTCGCCAGCGGGGACCCTGACACCGCGGCTCTTGCCTATGAAGAGGCTCTTAATCTTCGCCCGAAAAGTCCGCTTATCCAACTTAATCTTGGCCGGTCACTGGTGGCAGCAGGCGGCAAGCCAGAGATTAATCGTGCGATCCTTCTTCTGCGTGATGCGCGTGATGGGGAGCCAACTTGGGCCTTTACCCACCGTCAGTTTGGCATCGCCCTTGGCAAAGCTGGACGCCTTGCCGAGGCTGACCTTGCCCTTGCTGACGAGGCGGTTCTGCTGGGCGATAATGCGCGGGCGATAAAACTGGCAAAGCGGGCTTTGAAGCGCGGAAATCTGGACGATGTGCTGGAAAGCCGTGCCAATGATATTATTTTCAGATACACAAAGCCTAAAAGTTAAACATCAATCTGGGCTTCATCATCAATCTGGGCCTAATCACCAACAGCAGGCCGCGATGTCGCTAGGCAAGCAGATTATCGATTGGTATATAATATTGTCCATCCGACAGGCAGGGCCCATCCGACAGGCAGGAAAGAGTCTAGTAACATGAACCGTATCATCACATTTCTGACCATTAGCATGATTACGATGATGGCTGCATCGGTGCCTTCGCGCGCCGAAATCAACACCGATGACCGCGAGGCGCTAAACCAGATTATCGAGACTTATATCCTCGAAAATCCTGAAGTTGTGCGCCGCGCCCTAATCGCCCTTGCCGACCGCGAAGCTAATGAGCGGATCAACGCCGCCATGTCGCTTTTGCAGCAGGATGACGGCGATCCGGTGATAGGCAACCCCGAAGGCAGCTTCACGATTTACGAATTCAGTGACTATAATTGCGGCTATTGCAAACGCGTATTTCCTACCTTGCAGGCCCTCATCGACGAGGATGATGATATCAGGCTGGTGATTAAGGAATTCCCGATCCTCAGCCAATCATCAGTGCTGGCGGCACAGGCCGGAATCGCGACCCAAGCTCAAGGGGTGTTTGATGACTTTCACTCTGCAATGATGACCGGGCGCGGCGCTATCACCATGGACAGCATTCTTGAAGCCGCCGAGGATGCCGGAGCCAACCTTGACCAGTTGCAGGCAGATATGAACAGCCCCCAGGTCGCCGCCATCATTAACCGTACGCGAAGTGTGGCGCAAAATTTGGAAATTTCAGGAACGCCGGGGTTGATCATCGGATCACAAGTTATTCCGGGCGCCATTGATCTGGATCAGATGCGCCAAGCTGTCGCCGAAGAGCGCGCCAAAAAAGGGTGACCTTGGATCAGGACAGGAGTTTAACCCCTTAAAAATCGATAAATTGAAAAACCTTGGCAAAAAGTGATAAGGTCCCGCTCATGTCTAAAAAACTGAACATTTTCACCATTAACGGTCCCAACCTGAATATGCTCGGCATGCGGGAGCCTGAAATCTATGGGCATGAAACTCTGGCCGATATCGAAAAGCGGTGCCGGTCGATTTGTGATGCCGATGGAGCAACGCTGGAATGGATGCAATCTAACAGTGAAGGCGAGATTATCACCGCCGTTCAGCAGGCTGCCGGACGTGCCGACTGGATTGTGATCAACGCCGCTGGCCTGACGCATAGCTCGGTTGCGCTGCGCGATGCGCTGGCGCTGTTCCCCGGCGGTAAAATTGAAATTCATCTGTCGAACACCCACAAGCGCGAAGAATTCCGTCATCATTCGATGATTTCTGCGGTGGTGAACGGTGTTGTCCTCGGATTTGGCTCTATGTCATATGTCATGGCCATTAGAGGCATTCTGGAAATAACAAGGGAGTCATGAAAAATGGCAAAAGCCCCGAAAACTGAGGCAAGCAGCGATACAGCTCTTGTAAAGGCGCTGGCTGATATCCTTGATGAGGCCGGTTTGGCCGAGCTTGAATATGAAACCGAAAATGTCTCGGTGCGGCTGTCGCGCGTTACAGGGGCAGCCCCAGTGGCGGCAATCGCGCACCCCACAGCATTAACAACCGAGCCCGCAGCTGCCGCAAATTCAGCCCCCGCCGCATCACCCAGCGATCCGGCATCGCATCCGGGCGCCGTTCCATCACCAATGGTCGGCACTGTCTATGTAGCTGGCGAGCCGGACTCGCCGCCCTTTATCGAGGTCGGCAGCACTGTCAAAAAGGGCCAGACCATTCTGATCGTTGAAGCGATGAAGGTTATGAATCCCATCACCGCACCCGCCGATGGCAAGGTTAAACAGATTCTGGTGCAAAACGCACAGCCCGTCGAATTCGGCGAAGTTCTGGTGATCATCGAATAATGTTCAAAAAAATTCTGATCGCAAATCGGGGAGATGTCGCTTTACGGGTGCTGCGCGCTTGTAAGGAGATGGGGATTCCAAATGTCGTCGTGCACTCAACCGCAGATGCCGATTCCATGCCCGTGCGTCTGGCGGACGAGTCCGTTTGTATCGGGCCGCCCAGCAGCACAGATTCTTATCTTAACGTTGCTTCGATCATCACAGCGGCTGGTATTACTGGCGCTGATGCTGTTCATCCGGGCGTTGGCTTTCTGTCAGAAAATGCAGATTTTGCCGAGATTGTTACGGCGCATGGCCTGACCTTTATCGGCCCTGAACCGCGCCATATCAGATCAATGGGTGACAAGGTTGAAGCCAAGGTCACGGCCGCAGAAGCCGGCCTACCCCTTGTTCCAGGCTCACCCGGCGCTGTTCACACAATAACCGAGGCACGCCGTATTGGCGCTGATGTCGGGTATCCATTGCTGGTAAAGGCGGCATCTGGCGGCGGTGGTCGCGGCATGAAAGTTGCCGAAAGCGAAGCCAATTTATCCGAGGCATTCAGTGCCGCAAGATCCGAGGCGAAAGCCGCATTCGCAGACGATACGGTTTATCTTGAACGCTATCTTGGTCAGCCGCGCCATATCGAAGTTCAGGTTATCGCCGACAGCCACGGCAATGTGGTGCATTTGGGCGAGCGCGAATGCTCGGTCCAGCGCCGCCACCAAAAGCTGCTTGAAGAGGCTCCCTCCCCCGCACTTAGTGCTGCGCAGCGGTCTGACATTGGCCGTATTGCTGCCGAGGCGACGCGCCATATGGGCTATCTAGGCGTTGGCACGATGGAGTTCCTGTATGAGAATGGTGAGTTTTTCTTTATCGAGATGAACACCCGCCTGCAGGTCGAACATCCCATCACCGAGGCCATCACTGGCGTTGATCTTGTGTGTGAGCAAATCCGGATCGCTGCCGGAATGCCGCTATCATTCAGCCAGGATGATGTCACTTTTACCGGACATGCCATCGAGTGCCGGATTAACGCCGAGCATCCCGAAACATTCATGCCGACACCTGGCAAAGTGACGGCATACCATGCCGCTGGCGGACCGGGGATTCGGGTCGATTCCTGTCTTTATGCCGGATATTCCGTGCCGCCCTATTATGACAGTCTGATCGCCAAGCTGATTGTTTATGGGGATGACCGGGATCATTGTCTGGCGCGGTTGAAACGCGCGCTGCAGGAATTTGTTGTTGAGCCAATCCCGACAACGCTGGGCCTGCATCGGCGTCTTGTTGATGCCGACGCAGTTAAAGATGGCAGCTATAATATCCGGTGGCTGGAAGAAAAATTTCTAACCGATGATAGCAGCTAATAGCACTACCATCATTTTGAAATCTGTTTAGATAGGGACCGCGTCCCTTTCGGCGCGGCCTGATAAAAAGCGGGTCTGATATGGCAGAACGATTTGCATTCTCGCCCGAAACACTGATCAAGGCTTATTCGCTTGGCGTTTTTCCCATGGCGGATAGCGCCGACAGCGCCGATATCAAATTTTACGATCCCGACATTCGCGCATTAATCCCGCTTGCTTACGGCAAAAATCATCGTGAACAGACGGCATTTCATATTCCAAAGCGGCTGATGCGCACAGTCAGGCAAAAACGCTTTACCGTCACCATCGATCAGGCGTTCCCAAGGGTGATCGCCGCATGCGCTGCTCCGTCAAAAACGCGCGCAGATACTTGGATCAACGCCGATATCCGCAAGCTCTATATTGCCTTGCACCGGCTGGGGTTTGCGCATTCCATAGAAGTCTGGCAGAAGGGCGAGCTGGTTGGCGGGCTGTACGGCGTTGCCCTTCGCGCCGCCTTTTTCGGTGAGTCAATGTTCTCGCAGCGCACCGATGCATCGAAGGTAGCGCTGGTGCATCTGGTGGCCCGACTTCGCGCTGGCGGCTATCGCCTACTCGACGCGCAGTTCACCAACGATCATCTGCTCCAGTTCGGAATTTTTGAGGTGACGCGTGATCAGTTTCAGCAAAGACTGGCAGCGGCGCTGGCAGGATCAGCCGATCTTCAACTGGCAACAGCAAGCGATGATATCCTCGCAGAAATGCTGGCCAACGGCTAGTCGGACCGGCAGCTTAACAGGGTAATGTCATAAACCGGATGTTCAAGCGAGGATACCGCCGGACTGGATGAAAACATCCACCCTGAAAAGACGGGTTTTGGCGGTTTTTCAGGATCATGCCCCAAATCGACAATTTCCATAAAAGCCGCATCTTCGGGGGTTTCTTCAGGGGGGTGAAAGACACAGCGCCTTACGGTAACGCTGAGCGTACCAAAGGTGACCGGCGCGTTCAAAGGAGCGGTCAAGGTGGAGATCCGCGCGGTAATCTTGTCAAGCGCCTGCAGGGTGGCAACCTCGCCCGCAATCCAGCTGGCGCTGGCCGTGCTAGATGCCGCCAGACCCAAAACCCCACCGATAAAAACCCCGCTGATAAAAAATTTACGGCAAAAAATCATGCTTTTAGAGGCAGTCCCTAAATTACGAATTACCATCACTTGATGCAAAGACCGCCTTGCCAAGAAGATCAGTCAGACTGACCGGATCGCGTGTGTCATAAATAATGTCGCCGGGCTGCAGCATTTCATCGTCACTCCCCGGCATTAGCTCAAGAAAATTACCGCCAAGAAGCGAGGCCGCGGTAATACGCGCACTACTGTCGGCAGGGAGTTGGATTTGCGGGTCAAGCGCCATAACGATTCGCGCCGCATAGGTAATTGGATCGAGTTCTTGGCGCGTAATACGGCCAACTTTAATGCCGGCCACACGAACATCATCACC
>CALLKZ010000064.1:0-25274 GCA_938082345.1 uncultured Alphaproteobacteria bacterium | reverse complement strand
CTGCAGGCATTGAGTCTTTACAACGGCTCCGAAATCAAATACCCGGAAATTGCCATAAAATGCGAGGCAGCCGTTGAACTGGACCCAAATTTTTGTGAAGCCTATACCCTTCAATGTCGCGCATTGACGGTTTGGATTTTTAATCACATGGAACCGGAGAAGCGCGCCGAACATGAACAGCTTTTTCACCGCCTAGCGCAAAAAGCATATGATATCAATTCTAGTAACCCAGAAGCAGTTATAATGCTGAGCCGTTCATTTAACCTGCGTGGTGACTATGAAAAGCGGGTGGAGTTTGCACAACTGGCTCATGAACTTAACCCAAGCAACTCGGCTGCTAATAACGACCTTGCTATGGCCGTCAGTAGTTTTGGCCGGTTTGATGAGTCGCTGAAATATCTCCAGAAAGCCATTGAACTGGACCCCTCGAATAGAAGTGAATATGAGAGCTTTTTGCCGTTCATTTATTTGGGAATGAAAGATATTGAAAATGCAAAACGCTGGGTAACGCTATTCCGAGACAAAGGGGGCCATGCTCGTTGGTATGGCTTTTTAGCGGCTCTCGAAGCCCATCTCGGAAATATGGAAGCAGCAGAACAGGCACTCAGTGTGTATCTTGAAAAGCGCCCGGAAATAAAGACCCTTAGGGATTACGAGAAGGTTGTTCCCACCATCGCCAAAGATTTTATCATGAGTGGCCTTCAAAAAGCCGGCATGCCAGATTAAGGTTTTGTCCAAGGGTCATATGTGATCGGGCCGTCATACCTAACTTAAATTATACCAACGCCGGTTGCGCGCGACGTGCCTTCCAATGATGCAAGGCTATGATTAGCCCTGCAAGTATGATAGCCGCAAAATGATAGGCCTCCGGGCGCAACAGCACGCCGATTGCGGCGGCAAGGCGCAGGACAACCCAGAATAGTGTGAGCCGCGCTGCGTCGAATTGTGCTAAGGCGCTGGCCACGAGATAAAGTGCCAAGAACAGGCGCGCAATCAGCCATAACAGAGACCCAAGCTCAACGCCGTTTTCGTATCCCGGCAAAGGCGCGCGGGCCGCGCTGGTAGGATCAATTAAAGCCTGTTCTATCAGCAAAATTTCTGGATAGAAGGCAAAGACAAATGGGATTCCGAACATCACAATTCCAGACCGCACGGCGCTTAGTCCAGTGGTCATCGGTTCAGCCTTGGTAATTGTAGATGCAGCAAACGCGGCTAGGGCAACTGGCGGTGTGATTGCGGAAGCAATGGCAAAATAGAAGATGAACATGTTCGCGGTGAATGTGGATATGCCCAAGCCAATCAAAAGGGGCCCCATCAGCAGCGCCACGTTAAGATAGGCGGGGACCGCAGGCATTCCCATTCCCAATAAAATTGCCAAGAACATGGTAATGGTAAGGGCGATGAATTGGAATAATACAGACCCGCCAGCGCCAAGATCAAAGGACAGCAAGACCGTAAGAACGTCGATCGATACAAACTTAGCCAAACCAGTAAATTGCAAGCTGACGTCAATTACTGTTACAGCCAGCAACATCAGATACAGCGTTGAGATGGTAATTCCTGACTCAGCGAGCGCATCAAGCAGCATCCGGGGTTTGCTTCGAAAATCCTTATCGAGGAACAACAGCACAAGAACTAGTGCTGCAGCCCACCATCCGGTTGCGCCAGCATCTCCGGCAGAATTTTGAAATATTTGCAAGCCCCAAGGAAGATCAATCGCAATACAACGGCCATCTCTGATTAGTGTCTCAGCGCCAAAAATCCAGCCGAAAACACCGCACCCTACCGCGTCCTTGGGCGTTAGGAGCAAGAGTAGAATCAACAAAATTGGCAGGACAATTTGGCAAAGATGGAGAATATCTTTGCCATTAAGATGCATATCTTCGGTCAAATCGCCAATTGCCTTGATCCCCTGCTTTCGTGATTGAAAGCTCGCGCTGAGAAACAGACAGACAAAATAGGCAACTGCAGGCAGCGTAGCCGCGATAATAATGTCGCGGTAAGGAACGGCTGTCATTGCTGCCAAGAGAAAGGCAGCAACACCCATTACGGGCGGCATAATTGATCCACCGGACGAGGCAGCAGCCTCCATCCCGCCGGCAAAGGTTCTTGAAAACCCCCTTTTAATCATCATCGGAATGGTTAGCACACCCGTCGACAACACGTTAACAACCGGTCCGCCAGTGACTGTGCCAAACATGGCTGAACTAACAATTGCCGCGTGCGCTGGCCCGCCGCGTAATCGCCGCGTCCACCTGAAGGCCAGTTTGATAAGCGTTTGGCCGCCTGCCGATTTTCCAAATAGCGAGCCCAGAATAATATAGGGAAAGACCATGTTCATGATCACATTCATGAACCGCCCCAGCATACCAGAAGCATTGTTGACCAATGCGTCATGCACATTGGGAATGCCGTCAGCAAAGGCTCGCGGTTCGCCCCCCAACTTGGTCATCAGGTATTTGTTGATGTCTTCCGGCCCATGAAAATACCAAACCAAAACGGTCCCAATGGTATAGAGCGCGATCGCCAAGGCAACAGCCACAAGGGGAAGGCCCCACACCTTTATGTTGTAGCCAAGAAAAACGAGAATAGAGACACCCATAATGGCAACCAGCCAAACACCGGTTGTCGACACACATTTTGGATCCTCGACTGTGTCGGGCTTCGGAAGTCCCATTGATTCTGCAAACTCAATCTCAGCCACTAAAGTTTCTGCCATAATCCTTGCGCGCTCACCATTTAGCGCGTCGATAAGGCAAACACTGTCAATTTCAACCAGATAGGTGATCGAAATAGCTGCGGCGGCAACAATCAAAGCACCATCCATAAAGGCGCCAAATCCCGCCCTCGCGGTGCCACGCCAAGCGCGCCACATGGAATTTTTCAGCGCGACAATCATCATCATAATAAAGAAAACTAAAGGGTAGAACCACTCGGTTGGAAAGCTGCGTGTCTTCAGGTTTTCAACCCCTGTTATACCCTGTATCAGCTCAGGAAATCCGGGGATAACCGGCATGCTGTTGACCACACCCATAGCCAAAAAAATCAAAGACAGAATGTAAACCCAACGGTTTGGGAAAAGCGTTTCTTGTTGCATTTCTTTTGGGATGTCGGACATGGTCTTTCCAGATCTTGGTACATCATAATGAGCGCCGCCAAAATTGGCGACGCCCGTCCTTTTGCAAACCTAAGGATTAATCCTTGGCAATTGCGCACTCATCCAACTGGTAACCAGCTTCGCGCCATGCACGAGCGGCGGCGGGATGGTACTTAATCGGGTTCATCCCACACATACCCGTCATTGGCTCATCAAAATTGACGTTTTTGCCAAACGGCGCTTTCGCCATTAACTGATCAAGTGATGCAACATAGGCTGTGACCAAATCATAAACCAAAGTGTCATCCATATCCTTATGCACGACATTTCCGCCAATCGTCGCAAAGCCGCGGAAGGTGTCGTCTTCTGAGACAAAGGTCCAATCATCACCCATGGTAGCGGTGAGGTCAGCAACGCTCATAGTGAACGGCGCACTTCCCGGGGCCACCATATATTTTTGCATGGCTTCACTCTCATAGGCAGCTTTAGGCATGGACCAAGCGGTCAATGATCCGGCGGCAGCATGGGCCATAAGATTTTGACCGGGGAACAATTCTGGCAGCACCATCGCGTCAGGCTCACCGCTGGCAACCAGTGCCCGGCCCTGGCCCCAATTGATTTGAATGCCTTCATAATCCTCGCCATCTTTCAGGCCAGAAACAATCTGAATCATCGAACGCGCATTCGTCAAAGCACCACCCCGAGGCGGGCCATTATAGATTTTGCGACCCTTTAGATCATCCCATCCCCCAATGTTTTTGGCATCGTATGCATAGAGGAAGAAAATACCAAGTGTGAACGGGTTAATGGCCCGCAAGTTAGACGCCAATTGGGCGCCCTTTTCTTTGCCTAGCGATCCATACGGGCCAACGCCCCGGCTCATCAAGAAGGGAAGGATGTAGGGTGTACCGGCAATGTCTGTTTTGCCTTCAGCAACGTTCTGGATTGAATTTGTCAGCGTTTGTCCATCAGCCAACTGAATATTTGCGATGCCTTTGGTTCCCGCAATTTCAGCCATGTGCGCCGGTGAAAGATACGTCGCTCCACCCGGACTTGCGGTCTCGGCAGTTAGGTTGGCCTGTGCAAAGGCGCTGGTTGTTGTCATGATTGCCGCGGCAGTCACCGCCAGTATTCTTATTGGTTTCATCATTTCCTCCCTGATTAAAAAACCATCTTTCTCAAATTTACCCGTCTTTCATATTTACTTACTTAAAGTCATTTAGATAATTTCACCAAATTCAAATCGGATGGACATGAGCTTTGACCAATTTTCTTGAAAAAACCAGCTTTTTGACTTTAAAAGGGAGAAAATCATGCAAAAAATCCCCCGTAACACGATCGAACAATCAGGCTCTTATAGGGAACAAACCAACCATGTAACGGTTTTAGCTACAGATATTTTTTAACCAGGAGACGACCCTTTCAACCTTTGGATCAGGTGTCCGGTCGGCGGCTATGCGCAGGACATAGACCCAATCAAGATCGATTGCCGCGTCGGTGCAGGCAACTAACTCTCCTGAAGCGAGCTTATTTTTTACCAATGCACGCCGCACAAATCCTACGCCCAACCCCTCTGACACTGCGGTATTAATTAAAAGGGATCCTTCGAGCAATATGTTGCTGGGCTCGTCAACCAACCCGCCTTGAATTTCTGGACGGTGCTGTTCAAACCATGCTGGCCACATGCGCAAATCTTCGTCATGAATGTACGGGCCGACTGTAATCAGGTCCTCTGCCGTCAATCCGGTTTGCTTAATCAGTGCCGGTGCACATGCCGGAATGGCGTCGCCGGTAAACAGGATGATGTCGTTTGCCAAAACCGTTGACCGCCGCAAGAACAGCGTTTCCAAATCTGGCGTTGGCGAGGTTGGTCGGTCTGATAAGGTCAGCGAAACATGCAACCGGATATCAGGCTCATTTTTGGTTAAGGTATAAATTTGCGGCAGAATAATTTCAGTCGCCAGAAGTGGCAGCGTTGCAATTGTAACAGGGTTTACTTGCCGCAGAGGTAGACGATCAACCTCATGACGCACTTCATCAAAAGCACGGTGCGTCGTTGCGGCCAGACTGCGGCCTGCTTCGGTCAGAATAGTGGTTCGACCATTTCGTGAAAACAGCGGCGTGGTTGACCAGTCCTCAAGAATGCGTACCTGATGGCTAATTGCTGAATGCGATACATTCAGTTGCTGGGCTGCCCCTGTAACCGATCCCGTCAAATGGATCGCCTCTAAAGCTCTGAGTGCTTTGAGTGAGGGTAATCTTCGCGAATTTTGTGAATTATCCATGTTAGTTTTTTAGACAATACTCACAAATTTTCTACTTTTTTTTTACCATAGGGATGCCATTCTCTTGACCTTGGCTCGGCACTTTTCGCAGGAGATCATTCAAATGACGGAAACGCTTCGCTTAAGCCTTGCTCAAATGACATCCACTAACCGTCATGCTGGCAATATCGCTTGGATGCAGAATGCGGTTCAACAGGCTGCAGATGAAGGCGCAGATATGATCGCGCTACCCGAGGCGTCTGGCCTTATCAACAAAAATCGCGAGGACGCGCTGACCCAAGTTGTCGCGCATGCTGATGATCCCTACATAGCGGCGTGCCGCGAGGCAGCGGCGCGGTACGGTGTGTGGGTTCAAACAGGATCAACTCCGGTCAAAGGCCCCGATGGTGTAGACGGTGCCCGCTTTTTGAATCATGGAGACATGATCAATGCGTCGGGCGACATCGTGGCAGGTTATGACAAAATCCACCTTTTTGATATTTTCCTAGATGACCGGCCTCCAACCGGTGAGTCGCGGCGGTATGCGCCGGGCTCGCAGGCGGTGATCGCCCCTACCCCATGGGGGTTGGCTGGTATGGCAATCTGCTATGATTTACGCTTTCCGCAATTGCTGCGCTGCTATGCACATGCTGGCGCCACAATGTTGTTTATTCCGTCTGCCTTTACAGTGCCGACTGGCCGCGCCCACTGGGAGGTGTTGCTGCGCGCCCGTGCCATTGAAAACGGGGCCTTTGTAATCGCGGCAGCTCAGGTGGGCAACCACGATGATGGCCGCATAACCTATGGTCATTCCATGATTGTCTCGCCCTGGGGAGAGGTGCTGTGTGATATGGAAGATCAAGCTCCGGGCATCATGACTGTCGATCTGAACATGGAGGAAGTCGCCGCAGCTCGAAGGCAAATTCCGTCATTAAAGAACGAACGCGCTTACAGTTTTGATGCTGATAGCGCACCAACGCCTGCTGAGATGTAATCTTAAATGTCAGCGCAGGCACACCACTTTACCCGATGATTAAACACAATGTTTTAAAGAGGAGTGAACGCAATGTTGATGAAAAGAATTGTCCCCTTAATAGTTGCGCTGATGGTGTCTGTACCCTCAGTCGTAACGGCGAAAGATCGCCCAGATATTAAGCTTGCCGTTGATAATTTATGGCAGACTATGGACCCGGTGATTGGTATTTCCACCTCGGGTGCACGTGTCCATTATAATGTATTTGATACGCTGATCGCGCGGAATCGCTGGGAAGACCCGGATGGTGCCACTCTGGTGCCACAGTTGGCGGTCAAGTGGGAGCGCAAGACCCCAATGATTTGGGAAATCACTCTACGCGAGGGTGTTAAGTTTCATGATGGACACATCATGGATTCTGAAGATGTTGCGTTTTCAATGTCAAAAGAACGCTTGTGGGGTCCCAAGCCACTGGCTCCACGCGGTAAACGTTATGCTGCCAACATCATCCGTGTTGAGGCTACCGGCCCGCTCACAGTCGAGGTTGAGTTGAACATTCCAGATCCAACCTTTCCCAACCGGCTTGCAACGCCTTTAGGATTTGTTCTTCCAAAGCATTATTATCAAGAAGTTGGCACCGATGCTTTCGGTCAAATGCCAATGGGAACCGGCCCTTACAAGGTTACTGGTTTTGATCCGTCGACCGAGCTAACGGCGGTTGCTTTTGATGATTACTGGAACGGCCCTGTGCCAGCGGCATCGTTGACATACCGGATCGTGCCTGAGTTTTCTACGCGCTTTGCTGGTCTGCTCACCGGTGAATTTGATGTTATTGTATCAATCCCGGCCGATCAGGTAGAGCAAGTCGAAAATGCCAAGGGTGTCAGCGTATTGTCCAAGAGCATCGAGAATTATCCGATGTTTGCTTTCAATATGCTTGAGGATGACGAGACTGTCCCCAACAACCCGCTGACCGATCCGAACCTGCGTAAAGCAATGGTTTCAGCAATCGACCGCGAAGGGATTGTGAAGGCTTTGTGGGGTGACGCGACTTTCGTTCCAACCCCCTTTAATTTCCCTGAATATGGCGCCTATTATGACCCTGACCGTAAGCGCGCATTCCCATATGATCCTGACAAGGCGGCCGAGCTTTTGGCGGCTTCCGACTATGCAGGAGAAGAGCTGGAATGGCATATCACACGGGGCTTCTATCCCAATTATGAGGTTGCGGCAGAGTTCATGATTGAACAGTGGCGTGATGTCGGAATTAACGTCAAAATGACGGTCGTGGATAATTTTGGCTTGGCGTATCAGCGTCCGTTTCACATGTTGAATATGTCGATGTCATCTGATTTCTCGGGTGATCCATGGCGCCCGCTTTGGCTGGATTGGGGCCCGGAATCGAGCCGGGTGAAAGCCAAGCACCGCACTTACGTTCCAACTGCCAAGTTTCTTGAGTTGGGTGAGGCGTTCGTTCAGTCACAGGATTTTGACAGCCGGAAGGCAGCCTATCTCAAGCTTGTGGCAGAGTGGGAAGATATGACACCCGGCATGTATCTGTGGCGTAATGTGGTCACTTATGGAGTGCGGGACGATTTGGTTTGGGATCCAGGCAATTCAGCTGTTACGATCTTCGATAATCGTTATCTGAAAATGAAGTAAGCATGGAGATCCTGCGCGTTGACACTCTATCGGTCAGCTTGCCTTCGGGTGGTGACCGGGCCTTGGCGGTAGAGGACGTATCGTTCTCTATCGCCAAAGGCGAGATGGTTTGCCTTGTCGGCGAAAGTGGCTCTGGCAAGTCTGTCGTCGCGCAGGGGATCATGGGAATGCTGCCATCGCAGCTTCCGGTGAAAACCGGTTGCATCGCCTTTAAGGATAAAAACCTTCCCCCACAACGGGACCGCGCATTTTTGAAGTTACGGTCGGTAAGCATGGCCATGATTTTTCAGGATGCGAGTGCCAGTCTCGACCCGTTACGCCGGGTCGGGGATCAACTTGAAGAAATTGCCCAAGTACACGATGTTGATCGGGCGACGCGCAAGATCATGGTGACGGACATTTTAAAGGCCGTCCAGCTGCCTGAGCCCCAAAAAATTGCGCGCGTCTATCCCCATCAACTTTCTGGTGGCCAAGCGCAGCGCGTGGTGATTGCCGCTGCTTTGCTGCTAGACCCCGAATTATTGATTGCGGATGAACCAACAACGGCGTTGGATGTGACCACGCAGGCGGAAATTCTTGCTCTGATCGCCGCGTTACAGCGTGAACGCGGTACGGCGGTTCTTTTCATCACCCATGATTTTGGAGTTGTCAGCGATATTGCCGACCGTATCGTTGTGATGCGCGAAGGCAAGGTGGTTGAGGCCGGCGATGCAAAGCCGGTGCTTCAGACCCCGCAACATCCCTATACACAAAAACTGATTTCGGTTGCCTCCGCCCAAGCAAAATTGCGCGAGACTGCAGCCTCTATGCCGGTCATGGTCGCGCAGAATGTGTCGCTGACTTATGTTTCGGGAGGGCTGTTTAACCGCCGCGTAGTTGAGGCGGTTAAAGATGTATCCTTAACGCTGCATAAGGGGCGCACCACGGCAGTGGTTGGAGAGAGCGGTTCGGGAAAGTCTTCGTTCGCCAGATGTTTGCTGCGTTTAGAAGACGTTACAGCCGGAACTATTATGTTTGAAGGCCGCGATATTACGCATCTGCCGCGCCGCGATCTGCAAACATTACGCAAACGCGTTCAGGTGGTCCTGCAAGACCCGTTCAGCGCCCTCAATCCGCGCCGTACTGTAGGCTCCGCGATTGCGGAAGGGCCAATGATTCATGGTATGTCCAGTCAGGATGCACGCCTTAAATCAGAAGAACTGCTTGAGCTTGTTGGCTTAACTCCCCAAGCCTATAACCGGCATCCGCATGAATTTTCGGGCGGCCAAAGGCAACGTGTTTGCATCGCCCGTGCTCTTGCGCTTGATCCTGATGTTTTGATTGCTGACGAGCCGGTTAGTGCGCTGGATGTCTCGATTCAGGCGCAGGTGCTTGATCTGTTTCGTGATCTTCAAAATCGTCTGGGGTTTACGATGCTGTTTATCACGCATGATTTGCGGGTTGCAGCCGCGGTTGCCGATGATGTGCTGGTGATGGAGAACGGGCGCGCCATCGAATTTGGCGAGGCATCAACGATTTTCGCCAACCCCGCACAGCCCTATACAAAGGCATTGCTGGCGGCGGCTCCGGGGCAAAACTTAATGAAATTATCAGCGGCATGATTAGTTATGTTGGATCTCGCGTCTTTCGGGCGGCAATAACGTTGCTGATTGCGATCACGCTTGTTTTTATCTTCATCCGTTTTTCCGGCGATCCGGCAGCAGCACTTGCGCCGCCCGATGCCCCCCAAGAGGTAATCGAGCAGTATCGCCAAGCGATGGGATTAGATAAACCGCTTTGGGTGCAATATACCTCATATCTTGGCCAGCTTTTTCAGGGTGATTTTGGATATTCCATTCATACCGGTCTGCCATCGGCGCAGATATTTTTTGAGCGGCTACCTTCGACCTTGGTCTTGGGGGGTAGCGCCTTGGGCATCGCTTTGTCGATTGGTTTACCTATCGGAGGGATCGCGGCGTTGAATCGCGGCAAGCCGATTGACCGGTTGGTCATGGGGTTTTCGGTCTTTGCCTTTGCTCTGCCAAATTTTCTGTTCGGTCTGGTGATTATTCTAATAGGTGCGTTGGTTTTTCAAACCTATATCGGTGCCAGCCCGGATAGTTTTTCTGACGTCATATTTCCGGCGCTAACGCTGGGCCTTGCAACGATGGGGGCCTTTGCCCGGTTCGCGCGTTCATCCTTACTTGAGACGATCAATGCACCATTCATGATTGCGGCAGAGGCGCGCGGTATCGGGCGCAATCGCAGGTTGCTGCGCCATGCCGTGCCGAACGCCGCAATTCCCTTGGTCACATTGATTGGTCTCAGCCTTGGTGGATTGATCGCAGGGTCTGTGGTGACAGAACAAGTATTCGGGTGGCCGGGCGTGGGTCAGTTATTGGTCCGTTCGGTTGCTACGCGTGATATTGCAACGGTGCAATTCATCGTTCTGGCTGTTGCGGTTACGATGATCATTGCCAACCTTATCGTTGATCTACTGTATCTTGTTATTGATCCTAGGATCCGTGCAAAATGAAGGCGAAGATTCCATTTGTCGTAAAGTGCGCGATCATTTTTGTCGCAATTTTTGTAGCTTTCGCGATCTTTGGCCAATTGCTTAGTCCTTATGAGTTTCGGGAAACCTCGCTGCTGAACAGGATTAAGCCGCCCGGCACACCAGGCTATCCGCTTGGAACCGATGCGCGTGGGCGTGATGTTCTGGTGCGCTTGGCCGTTGGCGCGCAAATTACGCTTATCGTAGCCATTGTGGGCACTGTCATTGGGGCGATGCTTGGCTCACTTTTGGGAATATTAGCAGCGGCAAAGCGGGGCTGGACCGAAAGTGCAGTCGTCGCGGCGATCGACGTTCAAGCCAGCTTACCGATAATCGTTGTCGCGCTGTTCGTGCTGGCGATGTTCGATAATTCTTTCACGCTGTTTTTGTTGCTGATTGGGTTGACCGGATGGGAGGTCTATGCCCGATTGATGCGCGGTGCTGTCTTGTCGGCAAAGGAACATGGCTATGTCACCGCCGTCAGGGCGTTGGGCGCCTCTCCTGCGCGCATATATTTATTCCATATTCTGCCCAATGTAGCGTCTATCGCACTGGTACAATTCACCATTAATTTGCCGTTGACTATCTTGCTGGAGACGGCGCTGTCTTTCCTTGGGCTGGGCGTGCAATCCCCGCTGACATCGCTGGGTCAAATGATGTCAGAGGGCCGCGATCGGTTGCTTACCGCATGGTGGCTTACGCTATTTCCGGGTGCGATAATTTTTCTTCTGGCGCTTTCAGTTAGCCTGATTGGGGACTGGCTGCGCGACCGACTTGATCCAACACTAAAATCTCGCTGAGGTTTATCATGAAAACGCCACTGCCAAACATTCCCAAATACGTAATCGGACCAGAACCTGATTTGCTTTCTGATACGTTGCGTAACCAGATGAATAAGCTCGACACGCCGATGCTTGGCCACATTATGTGGTGGGGCTATATGGATTCCGGCATTCGGGCAAGCCGCGACTTTGGACCACGAACCGTTGGGCGCGCGCTTAATGTGCAATGCCCGGGCGCAGATAGCACGATGCTGCACCATGCTGTTGGACTGGCAAAGCCGGGTGACATTCTCGTAATCGACCGGCTCGGCGACCGTGTTTATGCCTGTCTTGGGGGCGGGGTTGCGGCCGCAGCTATGCGGGCAGGTATTGTCGGTGCGATTATTGATGGAGTCTGCACTGACGCTGACGAAATGGTTGAGCTGGGGTTTCCGGTCTGGTGCCGCGGCACATCACCGGTAACAACTAGGCTGTTGAATAGCGGCGGGACGGTGCATCGCCCTGTTTCAATCGGGGGGGTTGCCGTTACTCCGGGGGCGGCAATCATCGCAGATGCCAGCGGCGTTTTTGCACTGGCGCGTGAAGATGCGGAAAACGCGACCGATATTGCCCTGAAACGCGCCGCTATTGTTGAAGAGCGGCGAAAAAAACGTCCGCCAGAACTGACATTGGGCGCGTTTACAGGTGCCACAAATATGGTCGAGGACGGATCTGCCTGACGGTGAGCCTAGCACCGCTAATCTGATAGCTGAATTTTGCTTGCAGACCCCTTGGTTTGGGGCATAATTTTGCTAGAATCAAACGAATTTGTAACTAATTTATCCCTTTTAATTAGTATCGAAACAAACAATAATATGGAATAGTATTCCCCAGAGAGAAATCAAATGGGGGATATGACGATGATAAAATTTAGGCAGCTGGGTGCGTTTGCAACAGCCGTTATACTGAGTACAGCGGTTGCCCAAGCCGATACTTTTAGATGGGCATCTAAAACCGATCCACAGACAATGGACCCCCACGCAGTTAATTCTGCCCCGGTCCTGTCATTCCTTAATAATATTTATGAGGGTCTGGTCCGCAGAAACCAATCAATGACTATTGAGCCATCGCTTGCGGCATCATGGGAGCCGCTCACAGGCGAAGATGGCTGGCGATTTAACTTGCGGCGGGGGGTGACATTCCAGAACGGGGCGTCCTTCACAGCTGAGGACGTGATTTTTTCGTATCAGCGGGCTTCCAATGAAGCTGCCGATGTGCGCTCATGGTTTTCTCCGGTTTCCGAAGTGCGCATGGTTGATAACTTCACCGTTGATTTTGTGACCAAGGCGCCAAACCCCTTATTCCCTGATAGCATCGCTAATTTCATGATCCTCGATAAGGATTGGGCAGAGAGCAACAGCGCCGAATTGCCGGCGAGGGATGCAGAAAACTTTGCCACAATGAACGTTAACGGCACTGGCCCCTTCACCTTGGCCAGCCGTGATCCGGGGGTTGAAACCCGTCTAGCTCCAAACGCCAGTTGGTGGGATAAAGCCGAGCATAATGTTACTGAGGCGATTTTTACGCCGATTGGTAATTCAGCAACCGGGCTGGCGGCGTTGTTATCAGGCGAAATTGATTTTATCCAGCCGATCCCCCTTCAAGATGTGGCACAGGTTGAATCGCGTGACGGTTTTAAGGTGCTTGAAGGTGAGGAAACCCGCGTGATCATGTTTGGGTTTGGCCACGAGCATGAGGCTTTGTTGTATTCGAATGATATAACCGGCAAAAACCCGTTCCAAGACGCCAAGGTGCGGCTGGCGGCGGCGCATGCTATCGACATCAATGCGATTGACCGGGTTATCATGCGCGGCAAAATTGAAGCTGCATCCCAGTTGGTTCCGGCTGGAATTTCAGGTTTTTCCGAAGCCAATTCAGATCGCCCTGGCTATGATCCGGCGCGCGCAAAAGCACTGCTGGCAGAAGCTGGATACCTCAACGGGTTTTCTTTTGGCCTGAAATGCCCGAATGACCGCTATATTAACGATGAGGCAGTATGCCGGGCGGCAGCGTCAATGTTTGCAGCGGTTGGCCTTAATGCAGAGCTGACAACCGGCCCCGTTCGCGATTACTGGACGCAGTTGCGTGCGGATGAGTTTGATATGTATCTGTTGGGATGGTCGCCGGGCACGTTTGATGCCGAGCATCCAATCCGCTTTTTGTTGCATAGCCAAGATAATGAAAAAAAGTTGGGATCGTGGAACTTCGGTAATTATTCAAACGCGCGGGTCGACGTTTTGCTACCGCAAATCCAGAAAGAGATTAATCCGGACGCACGTCAGGCGATGATTGATGAAGTGGTCAAAATCACGCAGGATGAGGTGGCTTATATACCGCTTTACACGCAACCCTTGATCTGGGCTGCCAAGGATAATATTGATCTGACGCAACGTGCTGATAATTTTTTCTTGCTGCGTTGGGTCACGGTAAATTGATCTAGGGCTTGAAGCGCAGCGGTAATAGGCGCGGGCGATGGTACTCTTTGTTCTTAAAAGACTGATCCAGTCAGTCTTTGTCATGATTGCCGTCGCCTTTCTGGCCTTTTCGCTATTCCGCTTTGTTGGTGATCCGGTCAGCCAGATGACCGGGGTTGAAACCTCGGTTGAAGACCGCGAACGTCTGCGTGAGGAATTGGGGCTCAATGATGCGTTCGTTTTGCAATTCGCGCGATTTACCAATGATATGCTGCGCGGCGAATTTGGCTATTCCTATCGTACCCGCCAACCCGTCGCCGCCATGATTGTCTCGCGTATGCCAGCGACCTTGGAGCTTGGCACCGTTGCCCTGCTGATATCGTTGGTCGTGGGCATTCCTGCCGGTGTCTATGCTGCGCTGAAACCGCGCGGCGTTGTAACGCAAACCATTTTGCTGACAACGCTGGTAGGGGTGTCGATCCCTACCTTTGTTATAGGAATCATGTTGATTTTTCTTTTTGGGGTAAAGCTGGGATGGTTGCCGACATTTGGGCGGGGTGGCACTGTGGAGGTTGGGGGCTGGACCTCATCCTTATTCACTATTGATGGGTGGCGCGCCCTGATTCTACCAGCGTTAACGTTGGGCGTTTATCAATTAACTCTGACCATGCGGTTGGTTCGGGCTGAGATGATGGAGGTTATGCGATCGGACTATATTCGATTTGCAACTGCCCGCGGTATTTCCTATCAATCGCTTCATTACCGACATGCGCTAGCGAATACGATGGTGCCGGTCATCACGATAATCGGCCTTCAGTTTGGCGGCGTTATTGCGTTCTCAATTGTAACCGAGAGTGTGTTTCAATGGCCGGGCATGGGGTTGCTGTTTTTGGAATCGATTCGATTTGTCGATATTCCGGTGATGGGAATTTATCTGGTTGTCATTGCGTTCTTCTTTGTTTTGATCAACATGCTGGTTGATCTTCTTTATGTGGCTATCGACCCGCGGCTTCGCGTAAAGGAGGAGGTGTGATTTTGGCGCGCTGGATGCAGTCGGAATCGGTCTATCTATTTCTCAGAAATCCTGCCGCCATACTCGCTGCCATTGTTGCGATTATCATCGTTGGCGGCGCCGTGTTTGCGCCGCTCATTACCCGAACCGATCCCTATGATCTGTCCTCCTTTTCCTTGATGGACGGCCTGCTTCCGCCGATTTGGGAAGGCGGTGATCCGCGGTTTCTTCTGGGTACCGATGATCAGGGGCGCGATATGGTGTCGGCCATTTTATATGGTGCGCGGTTGTCGTTGTTGATTGGCGCTGTTGCTATGGCGATTGCCACCGTTTTGGGGGTTGGGCTAGGGCTGGCGGCAGGATATATAGGCGGCAGGCTGGATATGATTGTAATGCGCATTGCTGATGTGCAACTGGCACTTCCGACAATTTTGACGGCGTTGTTGATTGACGGTATTTCACGCGGGATACTGCCGCCCGAGCTTCAGCAGGATTTGCACATCGCTGTGTTGACGGTGGCTATTGCGCTTTCGCTTTGGGTGAATTTTGCCCGCACCGCCCGCGCTAGCGTTTTTGTTGAACGCAATAAGGATTATGTTCAGGCTGCCATGATCATGGGCCAGCACCCTTTGCGAATAATGTTGCGGCATATTCTTCCCAATATATTAGGGCCGCTTTTGGTGATTATGACGGTTGATCTGGCCTCGGCAATATTATTGGAAGCAACATTGTCGTTCCTTGGTATTGGCTTGCCGGCAGATAGCCCATCACTTGGCACTCTGATCCGCATTGGCATGCAATTCCTGCTTTCAGGCGAATGGTGGATCCTGTGGGTACCGGCATTTTTTCTTGTAGCATTGGTGGTTTCTATCAATGTTCTGGGCGATTTCTTGCGCGATATATTTAATCCGAGGCTGCGCTGATGCTGAAGATAGCGAACCTTGCCGTGCATTTTCCTGGCCGTCACGGTGTTTTTGCAGCGATTGAGGATGTTAGTCTGTCGATTGCGCCCGGTGAGATACACGGGTTGGTGGGTGAAAGTGGGGCCGGAAAATCAACCATCGGGGCGGCGGTAATAGGCCTCTTGCAAATGCCCGGTTTTGTGGCTGGCGGGGAGTTATCGTTGGCGGGGACTGACCTTCGCGCCCTAAGCCCGGCCGAGGCGCATGCGCTACGCGGCAGGCGTATTTCAATGATTTTTCAGGATCCGCAAACCAGTTTGAATCCATTGATGACGATCAAAGATCAACTTATTGAAACCATTCAAACGCATGAAGATGTCAGCGCCGACGAAGCCTTGGCGCGCGCCATCGCGTTGCTGGAGGAAATTGGCATTGCCGATGCCGCGATTCGCATAAAGGCGTATCCGCATCAGTTTTCGGGTGGAATGCGCCAGCGTGTGGTGATCGCTCTAGCCTTATGCACCAACCCCGAACTGATCATTGCTGATGAGCCGACCACAGCGTTGGATGTTGCGGTGCAGAGCCAAGTTCTGGGTCTGATCAAAAGATTGGCAGTAACCCGAGAAATCGGGTTTTTGTTGATTACCCATGATATTGGCGTGATTGCTCAGATCACCGATAATGTTACCGTTCTTAGGAATGGCAGAGTGATGGAATCAGGACCGACCTTAAGCGTTTTGCGCACCCCCAAAAACGCCTATACCCGGTCTTTAATGTCGGCAATCCCGCCGTTAAATCGCAAGCTGGGCCAGTTTTTGGTGCCGGATGATGAAGCGCCAAAACTGGCATCGCCCGCGGTAAACAGCAAGGCAGATGCCGAGACTTGGCTGCGATCAGCAACGCAAGAACTAGGTGACGGATTGCGTGTCGAGGATGTAAGCGTCCGCTTCGCTGGCAATCGAACCAGTCTCTTTAGAAAGCCTGACGTTTTTACCGCACTCCATTCAGCATCAATGACTATTCAGCCCGGCTCGGTGATGGGATTGGTCGGGGAAAGCGGGTCGGGAAAATCGACGATTGCCAAGGTGATCACCGGACTTGTGCAGCCGAGTGCCGGCCGGTTATATCTTGGCGAGCGTGAGCTGCCGCTGGCCAGATCGCGCACCCGGGCGCATCCATCGCGCCGCCTGATCCAGATGGTTTTTCAAGATCCCTATTCCAGCTTGAATGGCCGTCATAGAATTGGCGAGATTTTAGCCGAACCTCTGTGGTTATACGGGCTGGAGAATGATGCGCAAAACCGCCGCGAGCTGGCGGCAGCGATGTTGGATCTTGTGGGTCTTTCTGAAGATGCGATTGATCGATTTCCACACCAGTTTTCGGGCGGGCAAAGACAGCGCATTGCGGTAGCGCGATCCCTGTTGGCACGCCCCCGGATTTTGATTTGTGACGAGCCGACCTCGGCACTCGATGTCTCAATTCAAGCGCAGATTTTGAACCTTCTTAAAGACCTGCAATCGCGTTTTGGGCTGACTATTTTATTCATCAGCCATAATCTTGCAGTGGTTCGCCAGATGGCAGATTTTGTGACCGTACTGAAGGATGGAAAAGTGGTGGAAGCGTGCCCGTCCGAGAGTTTTTTCAACGCCCCAAACGCCCCATATTCGCGTGAGTTGTTGGCGCTGACGCCAGATTTCAGCCCCTGACATAACCCTATCACTTGGCTATACCCCTAGCACTTAAAGCGCGCCGGTATATTCGCCGCGCGCTGGATAATCAGCCTTGATGGCATAATCAATCGCGCCAATCAGCTCAGAAAAATGAGGGCGAACGAAGGGCATCGTCTGAACCGATCCGTAATATAAGGTCTGGCCAGGTGATACCATGAACAGGCCCGGTTCCGCGAACAGCGCCGGCTCTTCAATTCCGATAGATGTAGTGCCGCGTGATGTGGAAATATAAAGACCCCAGTCGCGCGCCACGGTCAACGGCAGATCATAAGCAAAGCGCAATGTCGTTGCGTCCAGCTTTTCGGCCATGGCCCTGGTCCGCTCAACATCGTCGGAGCTAACCGCAAGTGTCGCTACGCCGCGTTTGGTAAACTCGGGTTCGAGGCGCTGCAATTCGGCAAGATATTTTGCGCAGATGGGGCAGTGCAACCCGCGATAAAAGCAGATCACCGTTCCGCGCTCAGACGCGTCAGTAGTAAGATCAAATTCACCATGATCAAGTGTTGGCAATTTAAGATCGGGGGTCTTTTGGCGGGGGATCAACATGGGTTCTGTCCTCTTATAGCAAGATGCGTTTTAGCAAGATGCGTTATAGGGAGATGAATGCGCTACAGATGGGCTCAGTTACTAGCGATATTATCGCTTAGTCTGTCTCGCAGAAGATCAATGAACTTTCGCACCTTCAGCGGTAAAAAACGACGGTCAGGGTAAATGGCGTAAATGCTGCGATGCGGCGTCGGCGTATGATCGGCGAGAATACGCACCAGACTACCATCATCAATCTGTTGTTGACATGCAAAAGCAGGAAGCAGCGAAAATCCCACACTGCGCGATGTGCTTTCCAGCATCATGCCGATACTGTTGACATAAATCGCTGCGGATAATGTCACTGATCCATCGGCCCCACCCGGTGTACGATAGGTAAAGGACGGGCTGTTGGCGGTGTTGGTATAAATGACCGCCGGAAGTTTTGACAGCTCAGCGGGCGTTGTCGGAAGACCGTGTTGTTTGAGAAATTGCGGACTTGCACAAATATAAAGCGGAAAATCGCAAAGGCGTTTAGCGATCAGACCGGAATCCTCCAACGCGCCAATGCGGATGATCAGATCATACCCTTCTTCAACCAGATGAACGCGCTTGTCGTCAAATTCTACATCAACAACCACATCCGGATATAACAACGCAAATTCGGCAATCGGGCCGACAAGAAACTTCTCGCCAAACGCCATCGGGGCATTGATTTTCAACCGTCCAGAGGGACGATTCTGGCCCTCAGACAGCGCTTCCAGAAGGTTGGATATTTCCTCATCGCTGCGGTTTATAGCATCAACCAGTTGCTTGCCAGCCTCAGTTAGCGAGACTGTTCGCGTTGTCCGGTGAAACAGGACTAGTCCAAGGCGTTGCTCCAGCGCTTTTACCTGTTTGCTAACAGCGGCGCCGGAAACACCTAGTGCAGCAGCAGCCTTGGTAAAACTACTGTGAAGCGCCACCTCGCGCATCATCTCAAACCCATTGCTAAAAATCATCATTAATAACTCACAGTTAAAAGTTTAGTAACTTATTCATTATTAAAATATCTGAGAAAATAGTCTATCTAACTATTACGAAAAATTCATGAAATCAAACCAAGGAGAACATAATGTCCGAAGCACCTAAATGCGGCTGTGGCCGTTCGGTAACTGGCGATTGCATGGGGTGGCATGCTCTGAGTGAAGCAGAATATCAGGAAAAGAAAGCTGCCTGGGAGGCAGATCAGGCGCAAAAGGCTGAGAAATCAGTCTAGCCAGTTGCTCTACAAATAGTAACGCAGAGTGATTACATCACCTTATAACTGGGCACCATAAATGATGGCGCTCTGCCTGCTATTTTCAAAAGGTAATTTTCTTATGACGATCAGTTCCATGATATCGACAAGCAAGGCCAAGCCAACAGTTGAAGGTGCGGGGGTGAATTTGCATCGCGCTTTTGGGTTTAACGATCCTGAAATGTTCGACCCGTTTTTGCTGTTTGATGATTTTCGCAATGATAACCCGGCCGATTATCAGGCGGGTTTTCCGTGGCATCCCCATCGCGGTATTGAGACAATCACCTATGTTTTGAGTGGAACTGTTGATCACGCTGATAGCCTCGGAAACAGCGGAACGCTGGGTGCGGGGTCGGTCCAGTGGATGACGGCAGGATCAGGTATTTTGCATCAGGAGATGCCAAAGGGTGATACCAATGGGCAAATGCATGGATTTCAGCTTTGGGCAAATTTACCCGCCAGCCTAAAGATGTCCGCGCCGCGTTATCAGGATATCGAGGGCGGTGAAATTCCCGAAGTTATTGATGATGATGGAACCCGTGTCAGGATTATCACTGGTTCTTTCTGGGGACAAAAAGGTCCAGTGGATGGCATTGCCGCCGACCCGCTTTATCTTGATGTGTCGGTTCCCGCGGGTAAGGTCAAACGCTTGAAAATTGACACTTATCAGAATAGTTTTGCTTATATTTTTGAGGGTGATGGACGCTTCGCCGATGCCTCTGACCCGCACGGGGTACTGTTGGAGAAAGAGGTCAATGGCGAAGAGCTGAATATTCGTGATATGTCGGGCAACCGTACGCTGGTGAAGTTCAGCTCAGGTGATGAGGTGGTTGTTGAGGCAGGACAGTCCGGGGTGCGCTTTCTCCTCGTTGCAGGAACGCCAATTCAGGAACCGGTAGCGTGGAGCGGCCCGATTGTGATGAACACGCGCGAAGAGCTGATGCAGGCTTTTGCCGATTTGCGCAACGACAGGTTTATTAGACCCGACGCCCCATAATTTTGGCTCAAGATATTACCCCTAAAATTACATCCAAAAAATCATGCTAGGAAAAAATAGATGGGTTTATTGCAGGACGGAAAATGGGTCGACCAATGGTATAATACCGAAAAAAGCGAAGGTCGTTTTCTGCGCACAGTTGCCGGATTTCGCAATTGGGTAACGCCTGACGGCGCCCCCGGGCTCAGCGGTGATGGCGGGTTCAAAGCCGAGTCTGGCCGCTATCACCTTTATGTGTCGCTTGCCTGTCCTTGGGCGCATCGTACCTTGATCTTCCGCAAGCTAAAGGGGCTTGAGGAAATGATCTCGTTATCCGTCGTGAACTGGTTCATGGGCAAAGATGGTTGGACCTTTGATGAAGGGGCGGGCGTTATTGCCGACAGCCAGAATAAAGCGCAGTTCATGCATCAGGTTTATACCGCTGCAAGTTCGAACTTTTCGGGGCGGGTGACGGTTCCGGTGCTGTGGGATAAAGTCACTGGCACTATTGTCTCGAACGAATCTTCTGAGATTATCCGGATGTTTAATTCCGCATTTGATGGTATTGGTGCCGCCGCTGGCGACTATTATCCAGCGCCGCTACGCGGTGACATTGATGCCTTGAATGCCCGTATTTACAACACTGTCAATAACGGCGTTTACAGATCAGGGTTTGCCACAAACGAAGAAGCCTACCTTGAGGCGGTAACGCCGCTGTTCGAAACACTGGATTGGTTAGAGGGGATTTTAGACACCAACCGCTATCTGACCGGTGCGAACATTACCGAGGCTGATTGGCGGCTATTCACCACGCTGGTGCGCTTTGATGCGGTATATTTTGGGCATTTCAAATGTAATTTGAAACGCATCGTCGATTACCCAAATTTGTGGCGTTATCTTCGTGATTTGTATAATCAGCCGGGTATCGCGGCTACGGTGGATATGGACCATATCAAAAAGCATTATTATGCCAGTCATGACATGATCAACCCCACACGCATTGTTCCCGTTGGTCCGGAAATTGACTTTTCGCTCTAGGGCGGGTTTTTGGGATTTGATGTTGTTTTTTCACCGTCATTAATGCTCTATTTGCCTGTTGGATGTACCAATCAAAAGTGAGTTAAAATGGCTTATAAGGTGGCAATTATCGGATTGGGGATCATGGGTCGGCGGATGCTGGAACATATGATTAATCATGACGGGTATGACCCTGTTGGGCTTTTTGATCCTGATCCAGATGCCTGTTCGGCGGCGCTTGACCTGCTGGCGGGCAAATCTGGGAATGCTGTAATTACGGCCAGTGCACAGGCGGCGATTGATGCCGCAGATTTGGTTTATTTGGCCTGTCCACCGGCCCCCCGTAAGGATCTGGCAATTGCCGCCGCCGGTGCGGGTAAAGCGGTCTTTCTGGAAAAACCGCTTGGTGTCGATATCGGTGAAAGTGAAGAGCTGGTGGCCAGCTTGAAATCGGCCGGTGTTCCCGCTGCGGTTAATTTCACGCAAGCCGCCGGTGCAGCCTTAACCGATATCTCAAAAGCCGCACAATCGGGTGAGCTTGGCGAGATTGAGGGCGTTGATATTATTGTCACATATGGGTCATGGCCGCGCGGCTGGCAAAAAGCTGCTGATTGGCTGCGGTTTCGGGCCGAAGGTGGAATGACGCGGGAGGTTATCTCGCACTTTCTGTTTTTTTCCGAACGTATTCTGGGCCCGTTATCCATCGTCTGGGCGCGGCCTAGTTATCCTAGTGATGCGATGCTGTGCGAGACGCACCTTATAGCCCGTCTGGAAACAGCCGATGGCCGCCCCGTTACCATCATGGCCAGTGTGGGCGGGGCGCAACCCGACCGGCAGGAATTAACTATTAAGGGCAGTATTGCCAGCAGACGTGTTTCTGAATTTTCAATTGATGCGGTTTCAAATGGCGGAGCGTTCGAAGAAGTGGCAGAACGGCCAGATGATCCGCGCGCGGTGGGGTTAAAGGCGCAGCTGGATGAGCTGCAATTATGTACGGCAAAGCAATCCCACAGGCTGGCCACCCCAGAGGAAGCGCTGCGGGTTCAAAAGCTGGTTGAGGGAATGCTGTCCCCCCACTGACCCCCGGTTTTCTAATATGCTGGGGGCACCTGTTATGATTTTATCCGGTAGCCGGTTTTGAAAATCCACCAGATGGTAGCCATACAAACAAGCATAAATCCGGCAACCGCGGCAAGGCTGGTTGCCACGGCAACGTCCGCTGTTCCAAAGAATGACCAGCGGAACCCTGAAATCAGATAAACGACCGGGTTGAACAGGGTGATTTTCTGCCATAATGGCGGCAACATGCTGATCGAATAAAAGCTGCCACCAAGAAATACCAGTGGTGTGATGATCAGCATTGGGATGAGGTTCAGCTGCTCGAAATTTTTTGCCCAGATGCCGATGATAAATCCAAATAACGCGAAGGTAATGCACGTCAAAACCAGAAAAGATATCATCCAGACCGGATGCATAATCTCGATAGGAACGAACAGATTCGCGGTGCCAAGAATGATCAATCCGATCATCAGCGCCTTTGTTGCCGCCGCCCCGACATAGCCGATAACTGCTTCGAGAGGCGATACAGGCGCTGACAGCAATTCATACATCGTGCCCATGAATTTAGGAAAATAGATGCCGAAGGATGCATTGGTCATGCTTTGCATCAAAACTGACAGCATGATCAGTCCGGGGACGATAAATGTGCCGTAGGGAACATTTTCCACCTGTTCAATGCGTGATCCGATGGCCGTTCCGAACACCACGAAATACAAACAGGTTGAAATGACCGGCGAGACGATGCTTTGCACAATCGTGCGAAAGGTGCGCGCCATCTCGAATTCATAAATGGCTTTGATTGCGTAGAGATTCATCCGTTTAACCTTTCACCAGATCGACAAAAATATCTTCAAGCGAGCTTTGTGACGTTTGCACATCGCGAAGGCGCAGTCCGACTTTGTTTATATCGCTAAGCAGCCGCGTAATTCCGGTCTGCTGGGCGCCAACTTCATAGGTATAGAACAGCGCCGTTCCCCTATCATCGAGGCGAAGATTGTAAACCGACAGCGCATCTGGAATTTGTTTAATTTCTGTCTGCAAATCAATCCGCATGGTTTTGGCACCCATTCGCTGCATCAGTGTTTTTTTATCCTCAACCAGCAGTAATTTGCCACTATCGATCACGCCGATTCTGTCGGCAATCGCTTCGGCCTCTTCGATGTAATGTGTTGTCAGAATGATGGTGACTCCGTCGGCCTTCAACTCGCGCACGGTGTCCCACATGTCTTTACGTAATTCGACATCAACGCCTGCGGTTGGCTCGTCTAGAAATAATACGCGCGGTCCGTGGCTTAATGCTTTGCCGATCATCACTCGCCGCCTCATTCCGCCAGATAAGGTCATGTTTCGCGCATCGCGTTTGTCCCATAATGACAGCTTTTTCAGCAGGCTTTCAACATGGGCGACATCGCGCGGTTTGTTGAACAGCCCGCGTGAGAAATGCAGCGAGTCTTTCACCTTTTGAAAGGATTCCAGCATTATTTCCTGCGGAACAAGCCCAACCAGCGCACGCGTTTTCCGGTAGTCATCAACGATATCAAACCCATCAACGGTCACGCTGCCGCTGGTCGCGCTGGTGATTCCGCAAATAGTTGAAATGAGCGTGGTTTTCCCCGCACCATTGGGACCAAGGAGCGCGAGAACTTCGCCCTCCTCAATGTCTAGTGACACACCCTTTAGCGCCTCACCGCCGCCTTCATAGGCCTTGCGAAGATCACGAATTGAAACGATAGGCGCCATTTATTTCTCCAAGTTTATGTGCAGCCAAGCTGGCATGGTTGATGCGCATTGAAGATAGCACAAAGAAATTCAATATACCGCGCCGACAAAAGATAATTTCGCAAAATAATGTTACAAAAACATGACACAAAATCATTCTGGCATTTCCATATGATCAGGCCTGTGATTCTCGCGAAACTAAAAAGGTGAAATCATTCTCGACGCGCCGGGTGGGGGCGGCGTAGGTCGGCCCATATCTTGCTGAAGCGCGGGCGATAAAATTATCACGGTTTGCATAATAAATCCGGTTTTTGACAATCGCGTCAGGGGCACAAAGCAGGTTTAGCGCCATGCCTGCCCGACTGGTCTGCCAGCAAGCATCAAGGCAGGAAAAAATATACCGCTCCCAACGCGCAACATCGCTAATATTGCAAAGATTAAATGTGCCTGAGAAAACACAAAAATCAACAGATCCCAAAGGTCGTCTTCCAATGGAAAAATTGCTGCTATGCGAAGAAAAATTATCATGGCAAGCGGCGATCATCGACGGATTTATATCCAGCCCCTGATAGCGGAAATGCGCGAATTTCTGCCGTGCCTGAAGATATTCCAGCAACGCCCCATAACCGCAGCCTATATCGGCGATGGTGGTGGTTCCTGAATTGTTGGCCCTCGATTTGTTTGCCCTAACAATAAGGGCAAGCAGTGTCTCAAACCGGGCAATCTGGTTGCGGCGCGAATTCCAGAAAACCCCCTGCGGAGAGGTTCCGCGCTCGGCCAATCGCTTGCCGTAAGTCCGGTTCAAGCCGCGTTCCATCGCCATGATCTGCAGAGTGTTAAAGAGTGTTTTAATCATAGACCTCTATTTTTGCCCGCCTCCTGATTAATGTTTGGCTTCAAACACCCCGAGCTTAACACCATAATCGGCAGCAATCTCATAATCCGGATCATCATCGCTATCGACCATCAACTGGCCCGCGCGCGATAACAGCCTGTGACAATCGACGCTGAGACGGCGCAGCATTACTTTTTTGCCAACCGCGTCATATTTAGCGGCTACATCCTCAATCGCCTGCAAGGCGGACTGGTCAACAATCCGCGATCCCCCGAAATCAATCACCACTGTTTTAGGATCATTGGCAAAATCGAACAATTCGCGGAACCTAGTGGCCGATCCAAAGAATAGGGGACCAGAAATATCATAAACCCGTGCGCCCTTGAAAGTGTTCGACTGGCGGGTGGTGGCACGAATGCGTTTCGCCGCATTCCACGCATAAACCAGCGCCGACAT
>CALLKZ010000063.1:0-8227 GCA_938082345.1 uncultured Alphaproteobacteria bacterium | reverse complement strand
CTCCAGCCCCATGCGGGAACAGGCACGGGCCGATCCTCCATATCCCGGCAGAATACCAAGGTTAACCTCGGGAAACCCAACCTGACAGGAGGGCGAATCAATGCCGACAATGTGGTCAAAGGCAAAGGCCAGCTCCAACCCGCCCCCAACACAAATACCGTCAATAAGAATCACCGTCGGGCACGGCATATCCTCAATTTGCTGAAAGCACCGCAGAACGGGACGAATATGCTCCTCAACCTCGGCTCGCGTCTTAAAATTGGCAAATTCATTAACATCCGCCCCGAAAATAAAGCCGCGTGACTTTCCTGATTGAAAAACCAGACCGGAAGGCGGATTGGCCGCCAGCCCGTCGATCAGCATGATTAATTCGTTGCTCACCTCATGCGACAGGATGTTTACCGACTTTCCGGTAACATCCATGGTGATCCAAGCAACGCCGCCTGAATCAAGGGAAAGTTCGAAATGTGAATAGGGTGACATAAAAATCTCCGGCGACTTGAAATAATGGAACTCGTTCTAGCACCAGATGACTGTCTTGCACCAGCCCATCACGCGCCATGATTTATTTGAGCTAGGTTTTGGGCTAGGTTTTGTGCTGCTGCAATAAGCGTTTCAACCTTGTCATAAATTTTGGTCTTTGACACAGTTTTTTCTGGCGCATGGCGGGCCAGCATCCAAACTGGCAGACCCAGCTGGCGCGCCGCGGCAATCTTGGCAAAACTGGCATCTCCCCCCGAATTCTTGCAACATATCAGGTCAATCTTATGCGCGCCGAAATACGCCGCTTCGGCCGAAATGCTGGTTTGCGGCATGGCATTGATAAAAGTCACATTTGGTTGTGCAGTCCGTCCGCTAACATTCAACGCCCGCGCCCACAGCTTAATATCCAGCCTTTTTTGAAAAACCTCGATGGATTGCGTTCCGCCCGCTAGAAACACCCGCGCACCGGACGCCAAGGCGCCCGCCATCTCCTGCCAGCTATCAAAGGATTGCCAGTGATCATCCGGCCCCGGTTGCCATGCCGGCCTTTCATAATGCAAACAGGGGATATCAGATATCGAGGCGGCGATGGCAGCGTTGCGGCTGATCACCCGCGCAAAGGGATGCGTTATATCCAGAATAAGTTTAATATCGTTTGAACGGCAAAAACGGGCCAATCCGTCAGCCCCGCCAAAACCGCCGGAATGAACAGGTACCGCAAGGCTGGCAGGAGCCTGTGTAGCCCCGGCAAGCGATGCTGTCAGATCAAATGCCGGATCGTGCGCAAGCCTGTCAATAACCTGCCGCGCCTCGCCCGTTCCGGCCAGAACCAATGTCGCCAGCTTCGCCCGCATTATTGAGCTGGCCTTTCCACCTTGCCAGCCCGGCCCAGCATTTCACCTTCGCGGCTGATCACCACCACTTCGAGCGCGGTGTCATCATGGCGAAGATGCTCGAGTGCCTTGGTGCGTGCCCCCGCCGCAACACGTGCCGCCAGCCCCGCCCGTTGATCTGGACTGGCCATCTGCAACACCTCTAAAACCGTGTTCGCAGCGCCGACTTTTGCCGGATCAAACCCCAATGGTGCGGCCACTTCAGCCAGCGCAGTAAAATCAACCTGCGAGCGGGCCGAATGAAGATCAACTGCGCCTTGAGACAATTTCACCAACTTGCCCATTCCCCCCATAATCGACAGGTTGGGAACCTTATTCCGGCGCATATATTTCAGCATTCCGCCGACAAAATCACCCATATCGAGAAGGGCTATATCGGGAAGACCGTAATGCGCCTTACCCCATGCCTCAGACGTGGCACCGGTTGATCCCATTACGTGCGGCAATGCGTTGGCGCGCGCCACATCAATGCCCCTGTGAATTGATGCTATCCACGCCGAACAGGAAAAAGGTCGGACAACGCCGGTCGTCCCCAAAATAGAAATGCCGCCTTCGATGCCAAGACGTGGATTCCATGTTTTTAAGGCCAGAGCCTGACCGCCCGGAACGCTGATTTCAATCTCGATATCGGTTGGCCCGTTTAGTTTTTGGGCCAGCTGTTCAATCGCCTCGCTCATCATCCGGCGCGGAACCGGATTAATTGCCGGCTCGCCCACCGCAATGGGCAGCCCCGGCTTGGTTACCACGCCAATCCCCTCTCCGCCGCGAAAGCATGTGCCGCTTTTAGCGGGCAAGGCACGCAAGGTGGCAAGGATCAGCGCTCCATGCGTTACATCAGGATCATCACCGGCATCTTTAATGATGCCAGCCCGAAACCATCGCCTATCATCGGAATCGTCAGAGGTGCCAGCGATGGCAGCACCTTGCGCGGTTTCAACCACCTCCAAATCAGCATTTTTGCCGCTTGGCGTGATAATTGTGACGCGATCAGGAAACTGGCCGGTGATCATCGCGGTGTAAGCTGCGTTAACAGCGGCAGTGGCACAGGTACCCGTAGTCCAGCCAAAACGCAGATTGGATGCTAGTTTATCTCCAGAATTGGACTGGTCTTCGGAATCCGATTTATCTTTAGAAGCCATGCGGTCCAAAGGATCTGTCTGGTCTTTTTTAGGCGGGGATCCTGACATTCCTATGGCACCTGTTGCTTACCTGTTTTTGGGGCCGATTACTGGGGCCGATTACTGGGGCCGATTACTGGGGCCGACTATTGCAAAAGTCCAATCCGTGCTAGCCGGTTTATTTTATCGGATAGTAACGCTGGTCGGCATCGACGCTGGCTGTTATGATTTGTACCCAAATTACCAAGGCAAATCTAGCTTGGTGAATTCGACAAAGAAAGACACAATGGTGCAAGATACATCAACTGGAATGGCGGCGACGTAATGGCGCCCGAAGATCAAGCTAGACACACCCTGACAGCCGGTGAGTTGCCGCCGCTGGATGCGCGCGACTGGCCGGTCTTTGAGGCCGGCTGGGTCTGGATGACCGGCGGCGGGCCGGGCGATCCCGGGCTGATCACGCTGCATGCTCTAAACGCGCTGAAACAGGCGGATGTAATTGTCTATGACGCGCTGATCGATACGGCGCTTTTGGCATGGGCGCGTCCCGATGCCGAAATTGAATTTGCCGGAAAACGTGGCGGAAAACCCTCTCCTAATCAGCGAGATATATCGCTTCGCCTGATCGAACTTGCCCGCCAGAACAAGCGTGTTCTGCGGCTAAAGGGCGGTGATCCCTTTGTGTTCGGGCGCGGCGGTGAAGAAGCTCAGACCTTGATTGGAGCTGGTATCAAGCTTCGCGTTATCCCCGGAATTTCAGCCGGAATTGGCGGGCTTGCCTATGCCGGAATTCCCGTTACGCACCGCGATGTAAACCAGTCTGTGACCTTTTTATCCGGGCATGATCGCACCGGGCTGATGCCGTCGGCGATTGACTGGGCTGCGCTCGCCAAAGGGGCGCAAGTCATTGTGATGTATATGGCAATTAAACATATGCCGGATATTTGTGCCAAGTTGATAGATGGCGGCCGCGATCCGAATGAACCGGTTGCGATCGTGCAGAACGCCACGCGCGAAGATATGGCGGTGTTGGAGACTACGCTTGCCGCTGCCCCTGCCGATATCGTGGAAAGCGGCATTGGCGCGCCGTCAATTGTTGCAATCGGCCGCGTTGTTCTGATGCGCCAGTGCCTCGACTGGATGGGCCAGATTGCCGGAGAGCCGGTCCGCGATACCGATCCGCTTGGCGTGCGTTCGGTCTTGGATGCAGGTTAATGGCGCAAAAGGGTCTGGTGATCGCGGGTCTGGGTTCAGGCACCGGCAAGACCACCGTTACTCTTGGGCTTTTGCGGGCGTTCACGCGGGCGGTTAAATCTGCGCCTTCAAATGCCTGCTCCAGCTTTGGCGTTTGTGCAGCTAAATCAGGACCTGACTATATAGATACTGCTTTTCTGGCAGCGGCCTGCAGCGCGCCTGCGGTAAATCTCGACAGCTATGCGATGCCGCCGGAAATGCTGTACCAGCTTGCCAGCGCCCAACCCGAAGCAACGCTGATTATCGAAGGGGTAATGGGGCTGTTTGACGGTACCGATGGCGGCGGCGGCAGTACCGCCAGCCTTGCCGCGACGCTTGGCTTGCCAATTTTGCTGGTTATTGACGCGCGTCATCAGGCGCAAACGGCGGCAATTCTGGCGGCGGGTATTGCCGCTCAATTGGACCCGCGAAGCCCGCTTGCCGGCGTTGTGCTGAACCGGACAGCATCGCCGCGACATGCGGCGCTGATTGCCGCTGCGCTGGATGATAAAAATATTCGGCTGTTTGGCAGCCTGCCCTCTATGCCTGACATTGCCATGCCATCGCGCCATCTGGGGCTGGTTCAGGCCGGTGACCTTGCTATTGAGGACAGGCTGGAAGCGCTGCTTGAACGCGCGGGGGATCTGGTGGCAGAAAATCTGGACCTTAACGGGATCATTAATGCAGCCGGGCCAATCCAGCCGCCCCTTCCGGGTAAACGTGCCAACCATGACGGACTTGCGGGATTTATGCCCCCGCCCGGTCAGCGGATTGCCCTTGCTAGCGATGTTGCCTTTGCTTTTTCCTATCCGCATATGATTAGCCATTGGCAGGCGGCGGGGGCAGACATTCTGCCGTTCTCACCGCTGGCGAATGCGGCTCCGGCAAGCGATGCCGATTTTATTTTTCTTCCCGGCGGATATCCTGAACTGCACCTTGAGGAGCTGGCATCGGCGAATGTCTTTTTGAACGGTCTTCGTGCAGCAGCCCAGCGCGGCACCCGTATTTATGGCGAGTGCGGCGGGTTTATGACGCTTGGCACCAGTATCATTGACACCCATGGAACAGCTTTTCCGATGGCCGGATTACTGCCATTAGAGACGAGCTTTGCCGCCAAAAAGCTGCATCTTGGCTACCGGCATCTGACACCCGATCTGGCCGATTGGCAGACTCTATGGCCCGGAATGCCAAAAACGGGCGCGGATCACCCCACCCTGATCGCCCATGAATTTCACTATAGCTCAGATGTTTCGAATTCAGGCGGCGCGGCCCCGCTGTTCAACGTCGCGAATCCGGCTGGAGAGGCGCTTGGCAAAACGGGGTTGGTATCGGGGTGCGTGTTCGGATCCTACGCTCATATCATAGCAACCGGGTGAGCCGAGCCGCCTCGTGCTGGAACCGCATCCTCGTGCTGGAACCGCATGGGGAATTAGGCGTCGGTGGCACGCCCCCGTTTGGGCCGCAAAACATGCACATGATCGGCGTCATAAAGAGCGCTATCCCTGAAATCATCCCTCTGGTCAAGCCCGCGCCCCACAAAGATCAACGCGGTACGGGTGATTTTTTCCTGTTGAACGCGCGCACGAACCGTCGATAGCGTCGCATGGATATATGATTCATCAGGCCAGCCAACGCGGTACGCCACAATCACTGGACAATCAGCGCCATAAAACGGCGTCAGATCGCGTTCAATCTGGCGTAGATTGCGAATTGAAAGATGAATCGCCAGCGTCGCACCGGTGCGCCCCAGGCTGGTCAGCTCTTCGCCTTTCGGCATGGCGGAAGATTTCATCGCCGTGCGCGTCAAGATTAAAGATTGCGATACCTCCGGCACCGTCAGCTCAATCCCCAGCGCCGCCGCCGCCGCCGCATAGGCCGAAACCCCCGGAATAATCGCATAATCAATATCGAGCGCCTTCAGGCGGCGTATCTGCTCGGCAATTGCGCCATAGAGCGACGGATCGCCCGAATGCACCCGCGCCACATCCAGATCATCCCTATGCGCGGCGGAGATTTCAGCAATGATATCATCCAGCGTCAAAGCGGCGGTGTCGATCACCCGGGCATCATCAGGCGCCGCCGCCACCACGGCTTCTGGAACCAGCGATCCGGCATAAAGACAAAGTTTGCACCGCTTGATCAGCTTTAACCCGCGAACGGTGATCAGATCCGGGTCGCCCGGACCCGCGCCAATAAAATAAACGGTCATTTATCAGTCTCCAAATCTTGGGACTCAGGATCGGCGGATAGAGGATTTGGGTCATCAGGATTCGGGTCATCAGGATTCGGGGACGCCTTATCAAGATGCTTGGCATAGCCGCGCGGCGTATAAATCGCCTGCCCGCGACCAAGATTGATCTGCCGAGAGGAGCTGGCACCAACCATGACCGTTGTCAGCATATCAACCTCGTCAACATCAAGGGTGGCTAGCGTTCTAAAAATCAGCTTTTCTTCCGGACGCCCCAGATTGGATGCCAGCAGCACCGGCACATCACCGCCCCGATACTGGATCAGAATATCGCGCGCCGTTGCCAGTTGAACCCGCCGCCGCTGTGACACAGGATTATAAAACGCCACCACAAAATCCCCTGCCCCGGCCGCATGAATGCGGTTTTCAATCTGCTGCCAAGGGGTCAACAAATCCGATAATGAAATTGTACAGAAATCATGCCCTAAAATGGCACCGGAGCGCGCCGCCGCCGCCTGCAAGGCCGAGATACCCGGGGCGGTTACAACGGAAACGCGACGCGCCGCATCACTAACCCCGCCATCCGCCTCCGGGCGATCCAGAAGCTCATAGACCAGCGCGCCCATCGCATAAATACCGGCATCGCCTGAGCAGATAATCGCAATATCCTTGCCCGTTGCGGCCTGCTCAAGCGCATAGCGGCACCGTGCCTCTTCCTCACCTAGCTCAAAATCCCGGCGCGGAATATGCGCGGCAACCGCCCCCAGAATATCAATGTAAAGACCATATCCCACCAATTCATCCGCGCTAAGGACCATCCGCGATGCCTCGGGCGTGCGCCATTCGGCCTGCCCGGGCCCGATTCCAACCAGCATCACACGGCCCGGTTTTCGTCCACGAAGATGTGTCATCGGAACCGTTGGTGCCTGTGACAGCGCTACCGTAGCATTATCCGATTTCGCCTTTTGATGGATCAGCTTGCCCTTAGGTCCGGCGGCTGCCAGCGCCGCCGCCTCGGCAACGCCATAAATGCCAATCTCATCAAAAACAACCTGCGAGGGGTTTTTAAGACGCGGAGTTTCCGCCGCCAGATCGTCGCGCTCAAACACCCGCAATGGAACAGCCAGCATTGAAGCCAGCGCATGCAGAGCAGGTTCATCAGCCTTCAGATCAACGCTGGCAACCATCGCCACCGAAGCGGCGTTAATATCGGCGCGGGCCAACTCACGCATCACCAGATCAATCAGCTCATCAGGCGCACAGCCGCGCGCGCATCCGGCCCCGACAACAATATCCTGCGGGCAATAAACAAGCTGGCTTTCGCTCGGCACAAGTTGTTTGCGCGTTGTCGTCAGGGTAACGGCACTGCCGCGCGGAATTTGTTCAAACCAGCCGCTAAGATCGTCAAGCCCCTCACCATTGAGATACGCCCCGTCACCGGCCAGAAGTTGAGCCATAACGCGCGCCGCCGCCCCGGGATTAGCCAGCCGCCAGCCGATCGGCGGCTCATCGAGCGAGGCCTGCCAGCGCAAATCACCAGCGGTCGTAATTGCCAGACTGGCATCCAGCGCATCCGCCACCTTTCGGCCCAGAACCAACGCGCCATGATGCCCGCCAATCAACGGCACAACATGCGCGCCGTTCTCTGACACAGACAGGACCGGTGCATCGCTGCTTTTATGGCGGATATAGGGGGCAACGGCGCGAATCAGAATGCCCGCCGAACAGATGCCGATAACCGGCCGCCCGCTGGCAAACATTTCGGCAATATGCGTTCGTGCCTTACCAAAATGATGCGGAGCACCCGGACAGCGCAGCGCATGGCCGTGAATATCAGCGCCCAGCGATCCGGCAAGTCGCTGTGCAAGGGCCAGACTCGCCTTGGACAAACAGATGATGACCGGACGTTTGTTCGGCTCAAACCTTAGCTGATCCAAGGATCATCCCCTTTATAAATCAAAATCATCGAGAAATAGGGCGCTTCTTGGGGAGCATCGGCCAGCGCGCAAGCCTTTTGATGCGGCAGTGACGCATGGCTGGTATAAAGCGCTTTATCTGTCAGCCCCAGACGGGTAAGTAACGCGCGAAGCCGCGGCATATGGCGGCCGATTTTCATAATGGCGACGGCGTCAGCGCCCGCAATCGCCTTTTCCAGCACGCCGTCTTCCAGTGGTCCGGGCAACACGGTCAGCCGGTCACTGCGGGCAACCAATGGATGGCTTTGGGCAGCGGCGCAGGCCGACAGACTGGTAACGCCCGGGATAATCTCAACATTAAACCTGTCCGCCAACCGCACCAGAACATACATGAAT